>NZ_KV816922.1:478421-483042 GCF_001814485.1 Rothia sp. HMSC066G07
TGGCTTCTCGAAACACATGTGGCTTCTCAAGGAGGGGTTTTGGTGCAGCTCCCCCCCCCGGTTAGTCCTTGCGGGTGCGGTCAAGGCGCACATAGTTGATCACGCCAAGAACAGCCATGCCCACGGCGGTCAGAACCGGGCCGAGGGCGGGCGGGAAGAGCCAGGTGAGCCCCGCCTCCACGGTGTAGGCGATGAGGCGGCAGATAAGGTAGGTGCACACCGCCACGAAAAGCGCGTAGGCGACGATGATGCCGACCGGGCGGGGCTCGTAGCCTTCTCGTCGGGCGCGTAGAGCGGCACCCAGGGCGTTACCCAGGTACAGGGCGAGGGCACCGACGACGACAGCCGCGGTGAGGGCACCGTCGAGGAGCGTACGCGGGGTCAACGGTGCGGTGCCTGCCTCAGTGAAGAGGTTGAGGGTGCGCACTGCCGTGTAGGCGTAGCAGAAGATGACTGCCGCGCGGATGGTGAGGGGTAGGTTAGTCCAGAAGGTTTTCATGCGGCCCCTTTCGAGGTGGAGGGCGGGCTTCTGTCTGGGTGTTACCCCAAGGATACCTAAGAACGCCGGCCTGTGATGCGAATCAATAGCGTTTGGGCTGGTGTGTTCTGCGTGCGGGGCGCTGTTTTTATTGCACCGAGAAGCCACATGTGTTTCGAAAAGCAACATATTATGTGGCTTCTCGAAACACATGTGGCTTTTCGAGGAGGATGCGGGGCAGAATTTTTGTAATTACAGGATTCCGCCACCCCTACCCCGTGAGCCAGTGACCACCCAAGCAGCGGCAAACCGCCCGGGCTGCTAGGCTGCTGCTATGACCACAACTGACGAAACTCTCCCCCTGGGGCTCTACGAACACCTCAAGAGCGCATCGCTCATGAGCCGCACCATCCCTGAAGGCGCGCAATGGCAGGAAGAAATCCTCGAAAAGGACGACTACAACATCCCCGAACTGCTCACCCAGTTCTTCGCCACCCAGCTGGCCCCCGCCCTCGAAAGCCTCAAGACCCCCGCAGACCAGGTGGAACTCATCAACCGCATGATGGAGCTCCTGCCGCAGGATGCCGAAGAGCAGAACGATTCGTTGCTGACCGATGACGACAGCAACGTAATTCAGATGCGCGAGCTCGCCCTCACTGACGCAAAAACTACGCGCCCCGATATTCCTCTGAGTGACGTTGCTCTGATGACGAATACTTCTAAAGACCTGAATCTCAATACTGAAATTCAGAAAGAATTAGAAAGTGCAGACCGCGTAGATTTGCTCTGCTCATTTCTTAAAATGTCCGGCGTTAATAGTTTGAGTGAGCAGCTTAAAGCTATTAAAAATCGCGGTATCCCTTTCCGCATTATTACCACCACCTACATGGGCGCAACCGACCGCAAGGCTATCGACCGCCTCGTTGAAGAGTACGGTGCCGAGGTAAAAATCAGTTACCAGGGCGACAGCACCCGACTGCACGCGAAGGCCTGGCTGTTCCACCGCAATACCGGCATGTCCACCGGCTATGTGGGCAGCTCGAACCTGTCCAGTGCCGCACTCACTGACGGCCTGGAGTGGAATGTTCGCATCTCTAACCCGATTACACCCGGCCTGATCCGCCAGTTTGAAGGCCTGTTTGAAAGCTACTGGAAGAGCGGCGATTTTACCCTTTACACCGCCTCTGACCAGGAGAAACAGGAGTTGGATACTGCCCTGGCCAAGGCGGATATTACCGGCCGTAAAAGCAAGGGCCTGGAGTACGATATCGACTCGTCCCTGCTGGATGTGCACCCGTTCCCGCATCAGGTGCGCATGCTCGAAGAGATGCAGAACGCTCGTTCTAAGGGCCGCCACCGTAACCTCGCCGTGGCCGCAACCGGCACCGGCAAAACCGTGTTCTCGGCTCTCGATTACAAGCGCCTCTGCGAGCAGTACGGCAAAAAGCTGAAGCTGCTTTTCATTGCACACCGAAAAGAAATCCTTGACCAGGCGCGCCGTACTTTCGGCGACGTCATGCTTAAAGGTAATTTCGGTGAGCTCCTGACCGGCGGTAAAAAGCCTGAATACAATGAGGCTGTTTTTGCGACCATTCAAACCTTGTCAGGTGCCGCCCTCGAAAATTACGCGCCGGACTATTTCGACGTCATCATCATGGACGAATGCCACCATATTAAGGCTGCCAGCTGGGACAAAGTCTTCAACTATTTTGAGCCCCGCGAATTTATCGGCCTGACCGCAACACCCGAGCGAGAAGACGGGGTGAACATCGCCGACAAGTACTTTGACGGCTACGTGGCGACCTCAATCCGCCTGTGGGACGCACTCGAAGACCACCTCCTCGTACCCTTCCAGTACTTCGGTATTGCCGATGGCACCGACCTGCGCCGCATCAACGTTCGGGGCGGCAAATACGACGAAAACGCCCTTGAGAACCTGTACACCAAGGACGAGGCTGAACGCCGCCTGCGCATCATCGTGGAGGAGCTACGCGAGAAGGTCGACAACCCCCTGCGCATGAAGGCGCTCGGCTTCTGCGTGAGCGTGAAGCACGCCGAATACATGGCGCAGAAATTCAACGAGGTGGGTATTCCCGCCGACTTCTTGGTCGGTACAGATTCCGCCGAGCGCCGCGCCGAGGTCATGAAAAACCTTGCAGACGAAGCGCACGAGCTGACCACGATCTTCACCGTGGACCTGTTCAACGAGGGCGTCGATATTCCGAGCGTCGACACCCTCCTGATGCTACGCCCCACCCAGTCGCTCACCCTCTTCCTGCAGCAGTTGGGCCGCGGTCTGCGCCGCGCACCGTTGAAGTCTGTTCTGACGGTCCTCGACTTTGTGGGACATCAGAACAAGAACTTCATGATTCACAGCAAGTACCGCGCCTTTGCACGACAGGGTACCCTGACCGAGCAGGACATTGAGAGCCCTGAACTGCCGGCTGGCTGTCACTTCCACCTGGACGAAATGACTCAGAAGCAGGTCATCCAGAAGATTCGCGAGTCCCTACGCATGAACCAGAACGCCCTCATCGACACCGCAAAGAGCTACCTGGAAGATATGCGCCGAAACTCCACGGAACCCGATATTCGCCCCACCGTCATTGACTTCATCAACCGCTACGGGTTGGGACTGCCGCAGATTTACGGCCGTAGCAGCAAGATGACCCTGCCCGGTGTCGCTAAGCCCGTCGCAACGACCTGGACCAGCCTCCTGGCCGCGAGTGAACTGTACCCCGACCTGGTGGTTCCCTTCCAGGACAACGTGGCTGTCGAGACGAATAAGCGCGTCAAGGCACTCACGCACGTGCACGACACGTTCCGCATTAACGCATACCTGGAGCTGCTGAACACCGACATCCTGGAACAGGACATGACCGAAGAACAGCGCCGCCACGCATGGATGCTCCTGTTCTCCATCTGGCCGAAGGCCAAGTGGGACGGTTCTTCTGAGAAGTTTAGCCTCAACGAAGGCCTGGCAACTCTGCGCAAGAACCGCGGCATGCTGCAGGAGATGGAGAGCGTCTGGAACTTCAACGCCGGTACGGATACCACCTCCACCCTGCCGCTCTTTGAAGGCGAAGGCATCCCCCTACGCACTCACGCCCTCTACTCCCGCGAGGAACTATTCGCCGGACTGGGCGGCCAGGAGGAGAACTTCAAAGTACCCGGCGGCGTGGTCAACGGTGTTGTGCCCTTCGACCCGACGAATACCACCGCGCTACTGGTGACGCTGGAGAAATCTGAGAAGCACTTCTCCCCGGCCACCATGTACAAGGACTACGCCATCAGCACTGACGAGTTCGCATGGGACTCACAGAGCGCGACAACCCCCGAAAGTCCGACGGGCCAGCTCTTCCAGCATCACGAGGAGCGAGGCCGACGCATCGTGCTCTTCGCCCGCCAGCACAGGGAGAATAGGCTCGGCCCCGAACCCTACATGTGCTTGGGTACCGTGAAATACATTTCTCACGAGGGTTCTAAGCCGATGCATATTCGCTGGTCGTTAGACCGGCCGATGCCGGCGTCCATGTTCCAGATCGCGAAGATTGCCTCGTAGGCGCTGAATGAGCACAGTCAGGCGGCCCCGGATACGGAAGTGTTCGGGGCCGCCAGCTTTTTAGACCGAGGTTTTCGATAGGTTAGTGTCTTCACCGTGGGTCTTTAACCCGCAGTGAAGACACTAACCTATCGACGAAAAGGCTAAGGCATAACCCATAACCGGCTCTCACCTACCTGGCGCAGCCGGAGATTCGGTCATGGGTTACGGATTTGTGCCATAGGTTAGCGTCTTTGGTCGTAGTTAAAAACCATGGCAGAAGACGCTAAACCATGGCACAAATTCTGCTGAGGCGGCGCCTCCGCGGGCGCAGAGATATTTGATGCATAAAACATTGAGAAGCCCGAATAATGACCAACCACCGTCACCATCCTCAAAAGAATGCAAACGACGGCAAACATGCGGTAGGGTGGTAACTGTAGTGTCCATAACGCATTGATGCGTTTGTTGGGTGCGCTACGGGGCTGTTTTCCTTCCGGCAGCCGACGCGACCTGTGAATAACGGCCCGACTAGTAACTAAACAACACACCATCACCGATGATAGGAGCGCATCTTCTATGGATTCGACCATCTTTAATCG
>NZ_KV816922.1:483142-484687 GCF_001814485.1 Rothia sp. HMSC066G07
TGGCCAGCAGGCAAATAACGAGGCGGCAGCTACCGCCTCCGCAGCGCCGAGCGAAACCGTCTCGGCGTCTGCTGCGGCATCCGATGCGGCTTCCGCTTCGGCCACTCCGAGCCCGGTCATTACCCGCGGCTATTCCGGCGGCTCAAAAGCCCCCGAAGGGGAGTACCGCAAGGCAGATGAATATGGTCCTGCACAGAACGTTCCTCTCCCGAAAGCCGAGCCGCAACAGTACCCTGAGACCTTCGCTGGTCTCCGCGAGATGATGCGTGACTGGATCAAAGCCCGCAACTACGGCATCCAGACGGGCGATATGCAATACGTGAGGCCGTACATGCTGGATACCTTCAAAAGCGATATCGAATTCCTCAACTCCATCGAAAAGCTTTACAAAGAAGGTGGCTGGGTTATCGAAGGAACCTCAGAATACCAGGCCGAAAGCGACCTCATGTATGACGAAAAATCCAAAGAATATTGGGTTCTCACCCGGCGCCTGTGGACTTACGGACTGTACATTCATCCGAATGGAAAAATGCGTAAACGAACCAATACCGGAAATGAAAACGAAACTTTCATGTTCCGTTACCGATACAAGGATGGTTACTGGTATTTGTCTGAGTATCGCTCTAATGAAGAGCTCCGCAAAGAGGGACTCATTAAATAATGGGAAGTAAGACAGTTCGAGTATTCTGCGGTTCAATCACTTTTGCTCTGGCAGTCAACCTTTATCCTCCGACGTACGCTCTGGAAGATACTTCAGATTCCAATAGTCACAGCATCGTAGATATAGCTAATGAAGACGGTTATTCAACAGCAGATACCGACGCGGAAGTGAGCCTGCCCTCTGCCCCTGCGCAGGAAAATACTGCTGCATCTGATATCAGAATGACCGCAGAAGAGCAAGAAGCCGCCTTTAGAGCGACTCATTATCTTATGCGTGATGGTAGGGGAGATGAATACTACGCTTCAACCACCGATAAAGACTCCTGCACCACCGCTGACGGCCAACCAGGACAGTACTTCCGTACCTGGATGCAGCCTGACGACGGCAACGACTACACCAGTTATTACAATACCTCCGGCATCGGAACCTACTGCACCCCAGTAGAAACCCGCACCCTAACCGCCAATAACCCCGGAGAACCTCGTAAACCGAGTCCAGCTGAAATGCTTCAAGAAATTGAAGACAAATTCGCCAACACCGATATTCGACCCCCTATCCTGAAGCAGTCCTATAACTCCGGTAGTGGTACCGGCAGGGCTAAGGGCGACCCGAATATCTACAAGGGCGACAACGTCAATTTCTATGCTGAAGCCCCCACCGCTTATTGGGAGGGTGAGCTTTCGGCCGGTCACGTTGAAATCGAGTCTTATCCGGTACAGATGACCGTCCAGTACGGCAACGGTGACGAGGGTACGTCATACACCATTGGCGAACCTATTTACCCGAAGTCAGGCTCAAAAGCGCGACCGACCGCGACCAGTTATGTATACAAACGCTCAGGTAATTTTCATGCCTACGCAACGGTTTCTTATGCTGGCCGGTAC
>NZ_KV816922.1:484787-496819 GCF_001814485.1 Rothia sp. HMSC066G07
CCCGAACCCGCGCCTACGTAAGGCCGATATTCGTACCGGTCAGCGCTGGCATCTAAACGACAGCGGTGACGGGGACACGGAGTATTCGTTGCACCGTGACTGGCCCGACATGTAAATCAGCCCCCGTGGGTCTTAGGTTGAGAAGCCACATGTGTTTCGAAAAGCCACTTCTTTGGTGGCTTCTCGAAACACATGTGGCTTTCCGCCGTTCATAGAGGCGGGTCGGGAGAACTTTCGATAGGTTAGTGTCTTTAGTCGTAGTTAAAAGCCATGGTCGAAGACGCTAAACCATGGCACAAATTCTGCACGGGTTACAGCCCCATAGCGAAAATTCTCGGCGTAAAAAGTCTCGGCATGAAAACCCATACCGCGTAACAACTCGTAACACCCCCTTGCGGTATACCCCCCTAGGGTATATACTGGAGCCATGGAAACCACCAGCAACCAGTGCTGCCACAGCACATCCACCCAGGTCAGCACCGCATCCGGCACACCCGCCGAAAAACCCACTGAGGCGCACACTGGCGCATGCTGCAGTGGCGAGGCGCCCGAAACCCAGTACGGTTACACCTCCAACAAAGAGGCGCACCTCAAGCGCCTGCGCCGCATCGAAGGGCAGGTTCGCGGCATCGCCCGCATGGTCGATGAAGACAAGTACTGCATCGACATCCTCACCCAGGTTGCCGCGGTCTCCAAGGCGCTCCACGCCGTCTCCCTGAACCTGCTCGAAGAGCACATCGGCCACTGCGTGACCGGCGCCGCCGTCGAATCCGAACGCACCGGCGACCCGACCATCGCAGAGGCCAAGGTCAAAGAGGCAACCGCCGCGATCTCGCGCCTCATGCGCAGCTAAACACGCTGCCCCTAAACACCGGGCGGACCCAAGTTTTCAACCCATTACCGAAAGGAAATCATCATGAGCACCACCACCGTTAAGGCAACCGGCCTGACCTGCAACCACTGCGCTATGAGCGTCAGCGAAGAGGTCAGCGAAGTTCCCGGCGTGACCGGCGTGACCGTGGACGTCGTCAAGGACGGCGTCTCCACCGTGACCATTGAGCACGAGGGCACCCTCAACACTCAGGCTGTCGCAGACGCCATCGTCGAGGCTGGCTTCACCCCCGCCGTCTAGCACGGCAGCCGGCTCGATTAGGAGTCATCATGGCTTACCCTCCGCAGTACATTGCGATGGTTGTTGGCGCGGTCCGCACCCTTGTCGGCGCCGAAAACATGCACCTGCGCGACGCGATTGCCCGCGTTGCCAGGCAGATGAATCTGGATGCGGCGCTGGTCGATTCGTGGGTGAAGCAGAGCCCCGAATATACGGCGCGTGAAGATGCGTCCGGCGCCGCGCGACGTAGCGGCACGAGCGCGAATAAGCGTTCCGCCGAGCACGAGCAGGGCGTGAAGGCGCGCGAGAAGGCGAACGCTTCGCCGTTCCCGCGGGCTACCGTGAAACGTGCCTACGGTGTGTCTGATCGTGGCGCGAAGGTGACCGGTATTCGCCCGCATACGAGCAGGCCGGATGGGCTGCCCGGCGACCACTAAGCCGCCGCTTTCACAGCCGCAACCCTACGCTCGCCGCCGCGTTTACCGCCTCGCGGTTTTACCCGTGGCTTCACCCTCGCGCGCTCTCGACGCTGCACCCCTGATACTGCACCAAACACCGCCCGGGGCGGGGTCCTTCGAGGCCCCTCCCCCGGCTTGGTGTGTACCTTTTTCTACCCTCCCGTTTTTGAGTTTTGAGGAAGTATTGTGTCTTCTACACTCCAGAAGCCCTCATTACAGAGTGAGCGCTCTCTTTTTAATTCCGCCGGAACGACCGTAAAATCAACGGAGTCAACCCGAATCATCCACGTGGATATTCAGGGTATGACCTGCGCATCCTGCGTGGGTCGCGTGGAGCGTAAGCTCCGCAAAATCCCCGGCGTTGACCCGGCGGTGAACCTGCCACTGGAGTCGGCGCGCGTCATCGTACCCGAGGGTGTGAGCGACGAGCAGATCGTTGAGACCATCAACAATGCCGGCTACACGGCGCACCTCAAGAACGGGCCACGCGCGGGCGCTGGAACGAACGCGAGCGCATCCGGCGGCGGCAACCAGCACAGCACCCCGAGCATGAACGGCGGCTTCACTGACCGCATTATTTATGCGGCGATTTTGGGTGTGCCCATCTTCCTGATTTCCATGTTCCCGGCGTTCCAGTTCCCGAACTGGGGCTGGGTCGTGGCGATTCTGACCGCGCCGGTCGCGTTCTGGTGCGCCGCGCCGTTCCACCGCGCCGCGCTCATCAATGCCCGTCACGGCTCCTCCACGATGGATACGCTCGTGTCCCTCGGCGTGGTCGTGGCGTACTTCTATTCGCTGGCGCAGCTGCTCATGAACCCGGCGTTGACGGCGCACGTGCACCATGCGGGCGGCAGCTTCTGGTCGATGTTTACCGGCCACCATGCGCCGCTGTACTTCGATTCGGCGTCCATGGTGACGCTGTTCCTGCTGATTGGCCGCGCAATTGAGCACCGCACCCGCCACCGCTCCTCGGATGCGCTGCGCACCCTGCTGAGCATGGGCGCGAAGGAGGCGACTCTGCTGCGCACCGATAAGCAGGGCGTGACGAAGCAGGTGCAGGTTCCGGTGGAGGACCTCATGCCGGATGACCTGTTCCTGGTGCGCCCGGGCGAGAAGATTGCCACGGACGGCGTGGTGGTCGAGGGTACCTCCGCGGTGGATGCGTCCCTGCTGACCGGCGAGTCTGTGCCGGTGGAGGTACGTCCGGGTGATGCGGTCACGGGTGCCACGGTGAATACGTCTGGTTCGTTGACGGTGCGTGCGACCCGCGTGGGCGCTGAGACGACTCTGGCGAAGATGGGTGAGCTGGTGGCGAGCGCGCAGGAGACGAAGGCTCCTATTGCTCGCCTGGCGGACCGTGTTTCTGCGGTGTTTGTGCCGGTGATTTTGGTGATTTCGGCGCTGACTCTGGTCGGCTGGTGGCTGGTGTCCGGTGACGGTGCGGCGGCGTTCAACGCGGCGGTGTCGGTGCTGGTGGTGGCGTGCCCGTGCGCCCTGGGCTTGGCGACTCCGACGGCTCTGTTGGCGGGTACGGGTCGCGGCTGGCAGTTGGGCATTTTGATTCGTAATGCGCAGGTGCTGGAGGCGACGAGCACGGTTGATCGTGTGGTTCTGGATAAGACCGGTACCGTGACGACTGGTGAGATGTCTGTGGCGTTCTACGGCACTTTTGACGACTATGAGTCGGCGGGTGACTTTGCCGGTATTTCGCCGGAATCCGCAGATTCCAAGAATGAGCGTTCCCTGTCTGTTCTGCGTGATGCCGCCGCCGTGGAGGCGCTGAGTGAGCACCCGATTGCCCGCGCGATTGCCGGTTTTGCCCGTGAGCAGGGTGTGCTGGCTGAGGGTGCTTCGGCGCCGAGTGTGAGCGGCTTTGAGGGTGTTCCCGGAGGCGTGCGCGGCGTGCTGAGCGGCGCGGGTGACGGTGCCAAGGAAAGCACCGAGAATGGCGCCTCCCGACTGGTTGTTGTGGGTACTCCCGAGTACCTGCAGGCGGCAGGTGCGCAGCTGAGTGAGGGCCAGTTGGCTCTGCTGGATCAGGCTCGCCGGGCGGGTCTGACGACCGTGGTCGTCGCCCGCGGCGAGGCTCCGAACGGTGAAGCCCCGAACAGCACCCCCGACCCGCAGCCGGTCGGCATGATTTCGGTTGCCGACACCCCCAAGCCGGAGGCTGCAGAGACCATGGCACAGCTGCGTGAGCTCGGCCTGGAGCCGATCCTGCTCACCGGTGACGCCCCGCAGGTTGCGCAGGCGGTCGCCTCGCAGGTCGGCATTTCGGCTGAGAACGTGTACGCCGGCGTGACCCCGGAGGGTAAGTCGCAGGTGGTTGAGAAGTTGCAGGCCGCCGGTCACCGCGTGGCGATGGTCGGCGACGGCGTGAATGACGCCCCGGCGCTGGCTCTTGCGGAGCTGGGCATTGCGATGGGTTCGGGCACGGACGTTGCCGCGGAGGCTGCCGATATTGTGCTGACCCGCTCGGATATTGCCTCGGTGGTGACGGCGCTGCGCCTCTCCCGCGCTACGCTGCGCACCATTAAGTCGAACCTATTCTGGGCGTTCGCCTACAATACGGTGGCTATTCCGGTCGCCGTGGCGGGCCTGCTGAACCCGATGATTGCGGGTGCGGCAATGGCGTTTAGTTCGGTGTTTGTGGTGCTGAATTCTATGCGTCTGACGGCGTTTAGGAAGTAGCGCTCTGCCGTTGTACAGAATGAATTGCCGCGTGCGATTTCAAACCGCGCGATTTCAAACGAAAAATTCAAAAGCATATCTCGCCGTGCTTTTCGCACGGTAAAAGATATAAAGAAATGCACCGCCCGTGTAAAGGCGGTGCATTTCTTTATATTCAGTTTTCACGGGCGGCGGCTTGAGCGCCTAGCTTGAACACCAGGCGCGAACACCTGGCTCAAACGCCTCGCCCGAAAGCCCGAGCTCAACAGCACGAGCTCAGCAGCCCGGCAAAACCTCGCCGAGAACCGGGCAGAACCTTATGCCCAGGTCACCAGGTCCTCGATGGAGCGGCGGCTCTTCGGGGCAATCTCGCGGGCACGGTAACCGAAGGTCACAGCAACGGACACGCCGTACTCCTCCGGGTCGAACAGGCCGGCAGAAGTGAGCAGCTCGTTCACTGCGTCGTAGTTCATACCCTCAATGGGGCAGGAGTCGATGCCGAGCATTGCGGCGCCGGTCATCATGTTACCCAGGGCGATGTAGGTCTGCTTGGATGCCCAGTCGAAGAGCGCGCGGTCGCTTTCCAGGACCTTCATGTCGTTCTTCTGGAAGTTACCGTAGCGTTCGAGTGCGGCCTCCATCTGCTCCTCGGTGAGATTGCGGCTTTCGAGGGTGCGGCGCATCCACGGGGTGTCGTAGCGCAGGCCCTTCTTCGCCAGCAGAACAACCAGGTGGCTTGCGTCGTCGAGGGCGCCCGCCATGCCCCAGGCGATCGGCTTGAGCTTTTCGCGCAGTTCGGGGTCCTGGATGACCAGGAACTTCCACGGCTCGGTGCCGACGGAGCTGGGCGACAGGCGCGCAAATTCGAGGATTGCGGCGAAGTCTTCGTCGCTGATGCGGCGGTCGGGGTCGTAGGCGCGGGTTGCGCGGCGGCGGGCGAAAATTTCGAGGGCTTCTTCGCGGGTTACGGTCACGGTTTCATCCTTTGCATGAGGGTTTCAATACCCTGTCATGCTACACCCGCGGAGGGTGCTGGCGGCGGGAAATGTGGCGAGTTACGCCCGCAGGAAATACGCCCGCGAGCGGCGGGACCGTATTGCCGGTGTCGTATTACAGGGTGTACGAAGCCGGTGGGCTGGTACCCAAGGCGCCCAGAGCGCACCTGCCCAGCACCTCCTATGATGCCCCTACTCGGCACCGGCTTTCATCCACACATCCGAGGCGGCGCGGCGACCGAAAATGACCGCGCGGATTCCCTGGAAGTACAGAATATAAGCCGCCCACAAGCCGCAATACCCGGCGAGCGCATCCATGGTGCCGTTGCCGACAGCCCAGTGCAGGCCGAGCATGACGGGCACGTACATCACCAGCATGATGAAGCAGCCGATTGCCAGGTATTTCACGTCCTGCGCGCCCATGAGGATGCCGTCCAGGGTGAACACGTACGCGGCGATGGGCTGGCCGAGCGCGATGATGACGGTTGCGATGGTGAAGAGGAACGCCACCTGCGCGTCCTGCGTGAAAATCCAGGAGCCGAAGAAACCGATGAGCGGGCAGATCAGGCCGGTGATGACGCCGTAGATGAGGCTCATGCGCAACAGCCGGTTTTTCAGCTGGCGCACCTTCACGCGCTCGGATTCTACGTTCAGGTCGCGTTCGCCAAGTTCCTTGCCGAGTAGCGCCTGGGCGGCGATGGCGAGGGAGTCCAGGGCGTAGAGGAAGAGGTTAAATACGCCCATGCCGAGCTGGTAGGCGGCGGTGTGTTCGGTGCCGAATCGTGCCACGACGAACACGGTCAGCAGGGAGGCGATGCGCATGGACAGGGTGCGCAGCATGAGCCAGGAGCCGAGTGAGAGCACCGAACGCATGCCGGTCGTGTCGGGTGCCCAGGGGACGGCGTGTTCGCGGGTGCCGCGCATCATGACCACACCGAGCGCGGCAGCCATGCCCCACTGGGTGAGGGAGGTGCCGGTCGCCGAACCGGCAACGCCCCAGCCGACCGGGTAGATGAGCAGCCAGTTCAGCACAATGTTTACGAGCGTGCCGACCGTGGCGACTTTGAGCGGGGTGACGGTGTCTTGCAGTCCGCGGAGCGTGCCGACCTGCGCGAGGATAATCATCATCGGCGGAATACCCCACAGCGAGTGGTGCAGGTAGTCGAGGGCGTAGCTCATGGTTTCGTCGGTCGCGCCGAGGCCGCGCAGCAGCGGGTCTGCGAAGGCGTATCCGGCGATCATGAGGAGCATGCCGAGGCCGAAGGCGACCCACACGCCGTCCACGCCAATCTGCCAGGCGCGGCGCAGGTTCTTCTCGCCGAAGGCGCGCGCCACGGCGGGCGTGACGGAGTAAGCGAGGAAGTTCATGAGGCCCACGACCGTGGTGACGAGCGTGGCGGCGATGCTCATGCCCGCGAGCTCCGCTTTGCCGAGCTGGCCGATAAGGGCGGAGTCGGTGAGCACGAAGATGGGTTCGGCGATGAGCGCACCGAAGGCGGGTACGGCGAGCGCGAGGATGCGTCGGTTCAGCGAAGGCTCGGCGGTGTTGGTACCGGCATTGGTGCTGGGGCTCGCGGCGGTATTCGCGGCATTTTTAGCGGGCGCGCCGGGTTCGGTGCCGCTGGGTTCAGCAATAGGGTGCTTCTGTGTGCTCATCCTTCTAGGCTACTCCCCGCCGCGGCGGCGGGTGCCTGCGCGCGGGGCGGGGTGCACTCTGCGAGATAGGCGCGCGAGATGCGCGGTTAGGCGCCTCGGCCGCGTAGTTCGTCGAGGGCGCGGCGTTCCTTCTTGGTGGGGCGGCCGCTGCCTCGTTCGCGTTTGGCGACCGGGGGCATGGAGAGGTAGGCGGGGCGCGGGCCGGAAAGGTCTTCGTAGCAGGTGACGGCGATGGGGGCGCCTACGCGTTTGACGAGGAGCTTTTCGACTTTGAAGACGCGTTCCCAGCCGGGGTAGCGGACCTTGACGATGTCGCCTTTTTTGAGTTTTTGGGAGGGCTTGCCGGGGGCGTCGTTGACGCGCACGTGGCCGCCTTTGCATTCGTCGGCGGCGAGGGAGCGGGTTTTAAAGATGCGCACTGACCAGAGCCAGAGGTCGAGCCTGGCGCTGGTTAGTGTGGTGGTGTCTTCTGCGGTCATGTGTTCATTGTGGCGCGAGGCGGGCGGGGCACCAAATCAGGTGCACCCACCCATCCTGCGCAATTTCGCCGTAATCTCACCGGGCAAATCCGCAACCGGCTCAGAACCTGCCACGCGGCGGAAAATTTTCTGCTGCACGCACCAGCCTATTGAGCGCAAACCCGCATCCACTAGGGGTATTGTTAAGTCACCTTCTCAAGAAGTGTTCTCAAGGCCACCTAGTTCGCGTGGTCTACGGGGGGGTGTGGCCGCGACGCCACGGGCTCCCCGTAACAGATTGGATATACACCATGTCAGCTTTGAAAAAGCTCCTGGCGGCTGCCCTCATCAGCACTGTGCTGTCCTCTTGCTCTTTCGGTCCCACGTTGGAGAAGGATGAAAGCGCCCGCGCTATTTTCGACGTAGAAAATGATCGGGTGATCCTACCCCTGGATGCATACGACACCACCGGCAAGGACGAATACTTCACCAAAGCCCTTGAGCTGGCCCGTAAAAAGTGCTTTGCCGAACACGGGCAGCACTATGAGATGTTCGTCCGCACCGAGGGATCCGGCAGGAACTTCGGTAGGACCTACGGAATCTGGAACGTTGAGCGCGCCCAAAAATACGGCCTCCACGAGCCCAATGAATCGAATACGCTGGACCTCTCCGCCCCTGCGCCCTCATCCGACCCTGGGAAGGATGTCAGCACCGAATGCTATCAGCGCGCCAGCGATGAGATGAAGCAAATTGGAGAGATACCATTCGGCTCCGCCACGTATAGGCGTTTGGAAACCGATGCCCGAAATGCCGCAGGGAATCAACAGCTCAAAAAATCCCTCGACGACGAATGGAAGCGATGCGTCAAGGACAAGGGCCTCACCCCCGATAGTGAGATGACCGTCAAGGAAGAAAAGAACATTCCTCAGAGCACCACCCCCTCAGAAGAGGAAATTCGAATCGCCACCATCCAGGCGCAGTGCAATCAGGATGTAGGCCGTTCGCAGAAGCTCTACGACCTGGAGGCACAGTACCAGAAGCCGCTCGTCGCCAAGAACCAGGCGGCCCTGGAGAATGAGCTCAAAGAATTCAAACGCCGGGACGAGAAGTTCAAACAGTACGTCCTCGACAACCAGTAACAGCGAATAGCAGTCGGTAGTCCGACAGAAAAGGGTGTGTGCCGTGTTCAGTGAACACGGCGCACACCCTTCTTACCTTGTACCGGCCATATTGTGCCGGCTACGTTGCGCCGGTTATCCAACCCGCGGTGGTTATGCCTCCACCGTTGCGGTGCGGCGCTCCTTGAGAGCCCAGCCAATCACGCCGGTCAGCAGACCGAACGCAATCCAGGAACCAAGCACCAGCCACTGGTCGCTCGTTGCAGCCTCCGGGAAGTACGCGATGGAACGCAGCAGAGTCGAGGAAGCACCCGGCACCAACATCTGACCAATCTGCCCCCACACACCGGGCAGGAACACGCTCGGCATACTTGCGCCCGAAATCGGGTTACCAATGAACATGGTGATGACCGCGCCTACTGCGAGACCAATCAGCGGCGAAGACAGTGCACCCACACCCACAATGAAAACTGCATTAGCCAGGTAGGTAGCGCTCAAAACAGCCCACAGGGTAGCGAAGTCGCCGGGGATGATGCCGAACCAGACGTTCAGAATCAGGGCGGTCAGTGCACCACCGATGACGGAGTACAGGGTTGCGGTGGCGAAGCGGCGCCAGGTGCCGTTCACGCACAGTACGGAGAAGGAACCGCCGAGAATACCGCCAATGACCAGCGGAAATGCGGAGATAGCGATACCGGAACCGGAGGAGTCATTCTCACTCAGGGGTACCACGACGGTGGTCTTCACCGCCATTGCGGATGCCTGCTCGGCCTGCACCTTCATCTGCTCCAGCTGGGCGGCGGCCTGCGCACCCTGTTCACCGCCCGCCTGCACCGCCTGGGTGAGGGCTTCCGTCTTAGCGGCGAGTGCCTTCTGCTGAATCTGCGCGTTCAGCTGGGTGGCAACACCGTTGAGCATCTGGGTTGCTGCGGCGTTTGCGGCTGGTGCGGTCAGCACTTCGGGGGCGGCGCCTTCGGTGAAGATGATTGCGCCGTAGGTTTCGCGCTGCTTGATTTGCTGTTCAGCCTCTTCGCGGGAGGATGCCTGCTTCAAGTCGAAGGTTTCAATACCTTGGTCTTTGAGGGACTGTTCAAACTGACTGACGGTCACCTCGGGGCCTGCGATAGAGACGGGCAGGTTCTTTGCTTCCATGGTCTTGGTGGGCCAGGTGAAGGCTAGGACGATGAGTGCTACCACCAAGGATGCTAGTACGGAGGTGGTGATGACCTTGAGCCAGGAGGAACGGTCGGTGGTTTCTTGCGTGCTTGTTTCTGCAATGCTCTTTGCCGCGATCTTCTGGGATGCGCGCTCAGGGGCTGCGGCGGTCACTGCCTCTGCGGTGACTGCGGTGGTAGTTTCATTGTTCACAAGAATCTCCAAACAAAATGTTTATTTCGTTTACGAGTCAGAACTCTACCCTCGATTTTTGCTGAGTGCAAACGAAATAGCTATTTGTTTGTAAAGTCACAAAAAGAATCAGTGTTGTGTTTACGCGTTCTTTAGCCCCACCCCCTAGACTGGAACCATGCCCCGACTAACAGACGCCACCAAAGCCGCACGCCGAGCCCAAATCATCGAAGCCGCCATTAGCTGCTTCCTCGAAAAGGGCTACACCAACACCTCCATGAGCGACATCATCAAAGCCTCCGGACTGTCCTCCGGGTCCATCTACTCGCACTTCTCCGGCAAAGAAGACATCCTCATCACCGCCATCAACGAGCGCCTCAACAACGTCAAGGAGCTCTACGAAACACTCCCCGAAGGCGCAGGCCCCCAGGATATTCTCGAAACCATCCACACGAACCAGCTGGTAAACGACAATTTCTCCGCCATGCTGCGCATCCGCGCCAAATCGCTCCACGCACCCGAAATCGCCAGGGCAACCGCAGACACCATGCCTCTATTGCAGGGCATCATCGTAAAGACCCTCACCCCCTGGGCAGCCGAACAGCTCAGCGTTCTACACGAGATCAACCCCGATCCGGCGCAGCGCACCCCCGAACAGGAGGCGCTCATTACCGACTACGCCCGCGACACCGCAGACGCCTTCATGATGGTCTTCCAGGGGTACATGCTCCGCTCCTTCTTCGGAGCCCCCGAGGAAAAGGACCGCCTCTACCGCGTCGCTTTGGCGCTCCTTCCTGAATAGTTGACCGCCCAATAGTCCCCAAAATCACCCTTGAGCAGTTGTTTTTCAGCATTTAGACCATGCAGGGGCAACATAGGTCATTCACATCCCGCAGGCGTAGAATCGAGGAACCATGACTGAATCCTGCACCCCCGCAACCCCCGAGCCGCGCGCCACCAACCCCGCCGAGCTGAACAACCTGCGTGCCGCACACGCCGATGAGCTATCCTCACGCACCCGCGCCACAAGCATCCCGACAGACTCCTGCTCCCTCTATGACGACGAGGCGCTCGGTGGAACCGCCGGACGCGCCACCGCCTGGCTGGCACTCGAACACGTGGGCCAGTGGGGTCGCGACGTGCTGGACGGCTCCGCCCTCGGTGAGGAGCTTTCGGAGGCGTTGGGCGAGGCAGTCTCGCAGGCGGGACTGAAGTTCCTGCTGATCCGCCAGCCGGGTAGGGAGGGGCGCGTGCTACACGGCGCACCGGATACATCCGGCACCCCGACCCACCGGGTGCTCTACGCGCTCTGCACCCCGGGTGAAGAGAAGCTCTACTCGTTCAGCGTGAGCACCCCCGAGCAGCTCCTCGACCTACCCCTGGGCAACCCCCAGGAGTTGATTCAGGTGACCGGCGCGGAGCTCATTGATTCCCCCGCCATTCTCGTGTGCACCCACTCCAAGCGTGACCGCTGCTGTGCCCTGCGCGGTCGCCCCATTGCGGCGCACCTGGCGGATATCCTGCCGGCAAACGCGGTCTGGGAGTGCTCGCATACGGGCGGTCACCGCTTTGCCCCGGTCGGCATTATGCTGCCCACCGGCTACACCTACGGTCGCCTCTCGGAGCCTTCGGCACTGGCGGCGTACCTGTCACTGGCGGGTCGCTCCATTCCGTCGCTGCACGGCCTGCGAGGCCGCAGCACGGATACTCCAGTGGAGCAGGCGGCGGAGGTTGCCGTACGCCTCGAGCTGGAGAAAAAGGGCGAAGAAGTAACCTCTGGAGGTTTGGTTTCACGTGAAACATCGGGGCGGGAGGCATTCATTGCGCTCCGCGAGGCGGGCATCGATGTGAACGTTGAGACAAGCACTGAGTTCTCCCCTGAATTTTTTGCGGCGTTCTCGCCTAAAGATTTCTCCGAGCACCCCACCATGGAGGCGGCACTCACCTCCCACACCGACGGACGCACCTGGGTCACCTTCTTCGAGCGGGTCACCCTTGAGCCGCGCCCCAACTCGTGCGGCAAGGGTCCCGCAGATGCTTTCAGCCGCGAGCTGCTCGCACTGCGCCAGCTATAACCCCCTGCACCAGATACAAGCCCCGTGCCAGCTATAACTCCTGCCCCAGCTCTAGGCAGAGCCAGTTCTAGCACCCGCGCATGATGTAGACAGCGTAAAGCCCCGGCGGGCACCTTTGAACTGCGCCCCGAAACTTGGACGCTA
>NZ_KV816923.1:0-2508 GCF_001814485.1 Rothia sp. HMSC066G07
TCGTTGTCCAAGAAACGGGAGGCAGTTCATTTGGGAGTGCGGGGTTCTTTTTTCGGGCTTTAGCCTGCTGGGCTCAGTTTTTAGCGGCTGGTCAACCTGGGAAAACCCTCAGAACCTTCAAGTCTCTATTGAGTGTTTCCTGACATCTGTTCAGCCCTTTGATAGGGTGAAATTGTCCCCGAAACTGACGGGGATATTCGACCACTTCTCATTGGGTTGGCGCAGATTCGACGAAGATTTCTCACTCCCCTTTTAGAAACTGCATTGGCGCGATGGGTTCGACCAATAAGGAATGATTATGTCCGCTCTTCCGAATTTCAAGGCTTCGTCCTTCTTCCGTGCAGCACGGGGTTGCGGTGCATTGGCGCTGGCTGGCGCGATGATTCTGCCGATGTCTCCTGCGCTTGCTCAGAATGTTGCCGCGGATACTCCTGCGGCGGCTGTTGCTGGTTCCCTGCCGGATGATCGCGTCCGCGAGAATCCTGTTGCTACTTCTGATGAGTTCGCTCCTCATTGGAGCTACAACGCTTTGAAGGATACCGGTAACGATCAGGTTCTGAACTTCTCAGGTTGGGACTTCAACGGCGATATTAACTCCCCGAAGGGTGTTCAGATTGTTGTGCGTGAGAAGGGCTCGAGCACCCCCGTCCTGGCTATTAGCGACATCATCGAGTACAACGACCCCGAGTATTCGTCCCAGTATCAGCATGGGCTCCTCAACGGTAACGTTAAGATTCCCGCTAACACCCTGAATAAGGCAAAGCAGTACGTTGTCGAGGTATGGGGCAACAACGGCTACCAGGAGGGTAGCGAAGACCTGGTGACCCCCGTTGTTGGCAAGGCACCCGAGGGCCGCGGTACTCTGCTCGCTTCTCAGACGCTGAACTTCAATGGTTCTGACGGCACGACGGCTGCGGATGTTCCGGGCGCTAAGGCCACCCAGGAGGACGCTCCGACGTTCGAGGTTCTGTACGACGGCAAGGCTCAGCTGCTGTACACCTTCGAGGGCGGTACCGTCCACGTGAAGGGTTCGGGGTTCACCAAGGAGTGGCGCGAGAAGCACGGCAAGGTGGCGGTTTATCTGGCCGCTTCTCAGGGCGTTCCCGATGGTAGCGTTCTGCCCGCTGATGATACGCCGCTCCGCTATGAAGAGGGTAAGGACTTCACCATTGCCGAGGATGGCACCCTGGATGCTCAGCTGACGGTCAAGCCGGACGTGCTTCAGCGCTACTATGAGCCTCGCAACTACTTCCCCGGTATCCCGCGTTACGAGGTGCGTTACGAGGTTGACCTGGTTGCTGAGCAGCAGGGTCAGCCCCAGCTGACCCTTGAGGATCTGTGGGCTGGTAAGAACGTGGTGCAACGTATTGCGGTGCAGACTCAGGCGTACCGCCCTGAGAAGTTTGCTCCCAAGGTGGAGTACAAGGCTCTGGGCGACACCACCGCGGATCAGGATATTTACTTCTCGGGTACCGGCTTCTACGGTGAGATTGCTTCCCCCAAGGGTGTTCAGTATGTAATCCGTGAGAAGGGTTCGAACACCCCGGTTCTGGCAACCAGTGATCTTATTGAGTACAACCACCACGACCGAGCCTTTGAGTTCGTGAACGGTGAGCTGTCCGGCAGCGTCAAGGTCCCGGCGAATACTCTGAATCCGGCGAAGAAGTACGTCGTGGAGGTGTGGGGTAACAACGGTTACGAGGACGGCGAGTTTGTCGCTCCCGTGGTGGGTAAGGCACCCGAGGGCCGCGGTACTCTGCTGGCTTCTCAGGACCTGAATTTTAAGGGTTCTGATGCGTCCAACACTGATGATAAGAAGCCTAGCCTGACCGATGAGCAGCGCAAGGAACGCGCTACCCGCGGTGAGCTGGCGGTGGCTCTGTACCTTCAGGCTGGCGCGCCCGAGGTGAAGCTACCTGAGACGTCGCCCTGGCCGGATGTGAAGACTGACGACCCGAACTACGCGGCGTACATCTGGGTTCGTGAGAAGGGCATCAGCTACGGCTGGTCGGATGGCAAGTTCCACGCGGACGCTGGTATCTCGAACGCTACTGTTGCGGCGTTCACCTACCGTGCGGCTGGTTCTCCTGCGGTGAAGGGCGATTCTCCCTATGTGGATGTTAAGCCTGGTGCTCCGTTCTATCGTGAGATTCTGTGGGCTAGCCAGAACTTGCCTACTGTGTACGGTGGTCACTATTTCATTCCTAAGCAGTTGCTGACTCGCGGCCATCTGGAGACTGTTCTGACTGCTTTCCAGTCTCGATAAGCTGGCCCGCTAAACTGGCTCTGCTTGTCGACACTAGTCGCACGAATAACCCCGTGTTCCCGAGTGGTGTTTCTATTCGGGAGCGCGGGGTTCTGTTTTCGGGGTTTGGCTTGCTGAGTTTGGTTTGCTGGGCTCATTTTTTAGTGGCTGGTCAACCTGTGAAAACCATCAGAACCTTCAAGCCTCTCTTGAGTGTTCTCTGACATCTACCTGAGGGTTTGATAGGGTGAAAATGTCCCCGA
>NZ_KV816923.1:2608-5829 GCF_001814485.1 Rothia sp. HMSC066G07
AGGGTGAAAATGTCCCCGAAACCGACGGGGATACTCAACCACTTCTCATTGGGTTGGCGCAGATCCGACGGAGATTTCTCACCCCCAGAAACCCTATGAACCTGCATCATCCCGGTGGGTACGACCCGTTAGGATGATGCATGTCCCCGCTTCCGAACTCTAAGTCTTCTTTCCTCCGTGCGGCGCAGGGTTGCGGCGCACTGGTGCTGGCTGGAGCTATGGTTCTGCCGATGACTCCGGCACTCGCCCAGGATGCGGCACCTGTTGCTAATGCACCGGCGGCAAATGCTGTGACCCCCAAGCCGGCTGCTCAGGACGCAGCGGCACAGCCAACGTACTCCGCTGATTATGACGGCATTCTGTACACCGGCGAGGGTGGCACCGTGACTCTGAAGGGTACCGGTTTCACCAAGCAGTGGCGCGAGCAGCACGGCACCGTTGTCTTCTACATTGCTGCTACGAAGGATCGCCCCGGTAATGCTGAGCCTTCCACGTCGATGCTCCGTTTTGAAGAGGGTAAGGATTTCACCATTGCCGATAACGGCACTTTTGAGGCAAAGCTGACCATCAAGGCTAAGGCTCTGGAGAGTTTCTACACTCCCATTGATTATTTCCCGGGTATCACCCTGGATGAGGTGCGTTACGAGACGGGTATTTTGACCGAGGCTAAGGGCCAGCCCCAGTCGAGCATTGAGGATATTTGGGCTCGCAAGAACGTTATCGCCCACCACCCGATGTACACCCGCGCTTACCATCCGCAGGTCCTGGCACCTAAGTGGAAGTATGATGCCCTGAAGGACACTACGAAGGATCAGGAGCTGCTGATTCAGGGTGAGGGTTTCGTTGGGGAGGAACTGCCTGGCCGTGAGGGTGCCATGTACGTGATTCGTGAGAAGGGCACCGGCACCCCCGTCCTGGCGATGAGCGATATGAAGTCCTACTATGAAGGTCCCGATGGCGTAACCCGCCTGGAGGGAGGCACTCTTTACCGCACCATCAAGCTCCCCGCAAACACCCTGGATCCGTCTAAGCAGTACGTCATTGAGGCGTGGAGCGACTACGACTACGACCTCACCAAGAAGGACAGGCCCCTCATCACCCCGATTGTGGGTTTGGCGCCGGAGCACCGCGGTGTTCTTATGGCTCACCAGGATCTGAAGTTTGAGGGTGTTCCGGACTTCACGGATGCTACTGTGCCCAAGGGAGAATACAAGACCCTGACTTCGAAGCTCACCTACCAGGAGCAACAGCAGCGTGCTACCCGCGGCGAGTTGACTGCGGCACTGTACGCTCAGGCTGGTAGCCCCAAGGTGAACCTCCCGGCAGTCTCCCCCTGGCCGGATGTGAAGACCACCGACCCGAACTACACCGCTTACGTGTGGGCTCGTCAGAAGGGTATTACTTTCGGCTGGTCTGATGGTAAGTTCCACGCGGATGCCGGTATTTCGAACGCTACGGTTGCGGCGTTCACCTACCGTGCAGCGGGTTCCCCGGCGGTATCAGGTGTGTCTTCCTTTACCGATGTGAAGCCGAATTCTGCGTTCTACCGTGAGATTCTGTGGTCCACTCAGCAGTATGTCATTAATCCGGATTTCGGCTCTTTTAATGCGACGGACCTGGTGAATCGTGGTCAGTTGGAGCAGATGCTGTTCAATTTCCAGAACCGCGCTAAGTAAGGCGGACTAGTTCTACGCTGAATACCCCGTGTTCTCGAGCAGGTTTTCTGTTCGGGCACACGGGGTTCAGCTTTTACCGGCTGATCAACCTGTGAAATGTCTCAAAACCTTCAAGCCTCCCTTGAGTGTTCCCTGACATCATTTGGAGGGTTTGATAGGGTGAAAATGTCCCCGAAACCGACGGGGCTTCCAACCATTTTTCTCATAGGGCGCGCAGATTCAACGGCGAATTCCCTACCCGCCGTTGAGCCCGCAGAGCCCTGCGAGAAACAACTTTAAGGATGTGTTATGTCCTCGCTTCCGAACTCTAAGTCTTCTTTCCTCCGCGCTGCTCAGGGTTGCGGCGCATTGGCGTTGGCTGGTGCTATGGTTCTGCCGATGACCCCGGCACTGGCTCAGAATGCGGCTCCTGCCGCTGATGCCGCTGTTGCTGCCGCTACCCCTCAGGCAGCTAACCAGGTCGCTGCGGCTACCCCGACCCTTGAGGTTTCCATCCCTGACGGTTACAAGTACGACGGCGTGAACCCCTCCCTCGTCACGACTGAGGGCGGTACCATCCATGTGAAGGGTGCGGGTTACACCAAGGAGTGGCGTGCTCAGCACGGTACCGTGGCGCTGTACATTGCTCCCGCGAACTACGCGCCCTCCGGCT
Source organism: Rothia sp. HMSC066G07 (assembly GCF_001814485.1). NCBI lineage: Bacteria > Bacillati > Actinomycetota > Actinomycetes > Micrococcales > Micrococcaceae > Rothia > Rothia sp. HMSC066G07. The sequence continues at coordinate 4,937 of NZ_KV816923.1, forward strand.
ACGAGATTCCGACTTCGAAGATGCTGCGCTTCGTGGAGGGTCAGGACTTCACCGTTACCGATGACGGCACTTTTGAGGCTGATCTGAAGGTTGAGGCGTACAAGCTTGCTGCCTACTACTTCATCGATGATGACAACTTCCACGACCCGACCGGCGGCACCAAGTACGATGTCCTCTACGAAATTCGCGTGGTTGCTGAACAGAAGGATCAGAAGCCGCTGACCGCTCAGGAGCTGTGGACCAGCAAGAACGTGGTGAGCACCCAGGTACTGAATACTATGGGTGAGAAGCCGGCGCCGTTCGCACCGCGCCTGGGTTACAACGCTGTGACTGACCCCATAAAATCACAGGATCTGAACGTTGGTGGCCAGGGGTTTAACGGCGATATTCACTCCGTTAGGGGCGTTCAGCTCGTGGTTCGTGAGAAGGGCTCGAACACCCCGGTTCTGGCAACCAGCGACATTATCGAGTTTGACCACCCCACCCAGTCTTCGGCGTACCGTGATGGCAACCTGAACGGTACCGTGAATCTTCCGGCAAACACTCTGAACGCTTCGAAGAAGTACGTGATTGAGGTCTGGGCTAACGACGGTTACGGCAATAACGGTAAGCTGATCGCACCGGTCGTGGGCAGGTCCACCAAGGGCCGCGGTACCCTACTCGCGTGGCAGGACCTGGACCTGAACGGCACGAACGGTTACAGGGAGGCGAACCTGCCCAACGCTCAGGATCCCAAGAAGGATGACAACCAGAAGCCCGATCCTTCCGATGAGAAGCTGGAGACCCTCGCTACCCGCGGTGAGCTCGCAGCTGCCCTGTACATTCAGGCGGGCACCCCCGAGGTGAAGCTGCCTGAAACTTCTCCCTGGCCGGATGTGAAGACCACCGACCCG
>NZ_KV816923.1:5929-12226 GCF_001814485.1 Rothia sp. HMSC066G07
GGCCGGATGTGAAGACCACCGACCCGAACTTCCCCGCGTACGTGTGGGCTCGTCAGAAGGGTATTACCTTCGGCTGGTCGGACGGCAAGTTCCATGCTGATGCAGGCATTTCGAACGCTACCGTTGCGGCGTTCACCTACCGTGCGGCTGGTTCGCCCGCGGTTAAGGGCGACTCCCCGTACAGTGATGTGGCTCCCGGTTCGGCGTTCTACCGTGAGATTCTGTGGGCTCAGCAGAACAAGGTGGTGCTGAACGCTAACGGCGCTTTCGATGCTCAGTACATGGTGACTCATGGTGAGTTGGAGACTCTGATTGAGGCGTTCCAGGCTCGCGCTAAGTAAGGTCGTTTAGCCCGCCCGCATCCCCCTCGGGTTTTACCTTGAGGGCGCGTGCGGTGCATCGGATAACTCTCTGGTTCCCCGTGCTCCCGAATGGTTTTCTGTTCGGGAGCACGGGGTTCAGCTTTTAACAGCTACCGCTGTATGAGATTTCTCGAAACCTTAAAGTATTCCTTGAGTGTTTCCTGACAATCGTTCAACGCTTTGATAGGGTGAGGATATCCCCGAAACCGAGGGGGATTTTCAACCACTTTTCTCATCGGGCGTGCGCAGATTCTGCGACCGATTCCCAACCTGCCGGTAAGCTCGCGCAGCCCCGGAGAAATGACCCTAAGGATGTCTTATGTCCTCACTTCCGAACTCTAAGTCTTCATTCCTCCGCGCGGCTCGGAATTGTAGCGCGCTCGCACTGGCGGGCGTGATGGTCCTGCCGCTGACCCCGGCGTCAGCCCAGGACGCAGCGCCCACCGCAAATGTGCCCGTTGCTAACGCGCCGGTTACCAATACCCCCACCCCTGCAACTCAGGACGTTGCGGATGAGCCGTCTTTCACCGTTGTCTATGAGGATTACTACTACCAGGACGGCCGTGACGTCTTCATGCAAGAGGGCGACGGCCTGTACACCGGTGAGGACAGCAAAATTACGGTTCTGGGCAGCGGATTCACCAAGGAGTGGCGCGAGCAGCACGGCAAGGTTGTCATCTACATCGCGCCCGAGGAGAACGTCCCCTATAACGCTCTGCAGATTACCGACACTCTTCTGCGGTTTGAAGAGGGCAAGGACTTCACCATTGACGATGACGGCACCTTTGTCGCCCCGCTGAAGGTTGAAGCTAATACTTTGCCGAGTTACTACACTCTCACGGAGTATTTCCCGGATATGACTCTGGACAAGGTGCGTTACGAGGTTGGCATCCTCGCCGAGCCCGAGGGCCAGCCGCAGTCAACCGTTCAGGATATCTGGGCTCGCAAGAACGTTGTGACGCATCACGGTCTGAGCACCAATGATTATCACTTCGACACCTTCGCACCTAAGTTGAAATACGACGCTTTGAAGGACACCACAAAGGATCAGGAGCTGCTGATTCAGGGTCAGGGCTTCGTAGGGACTGACATCCCCGGCGTTGAGGGCATGATGTACGTCATTCGCGAGAAGGGCACGGGTTCCCCCGTCCTGGTTATGAGCGAGATGAAGCGTTACGTCCACGGTGATGATGAATACGAGACGGGCCTGGAGGGAGGCTTCGCTTTCGTCAATCTCAAGATTCCCGCGAACACGCTGGATCCGTCCAAGCAGTACGTCATTGAGGCGTGGAGCGACTACGGTTACCCCAGCAAGACGGATAAGACTCTCATTACCCCGATGGTGGGTTTTGCCCCGGAGCACCGCGGCGTTCTTTTGGCGCACCAGGATTTGAAGTTTGAGGGTGTCCAGCGGTTCACGAATGCTTACGTACCCGTAGAGGAACGTATGTACTTTTCGACATCGCTGAACGACGAGGAACAGAAGCAGCCTGCCACCCGCGGTGAGCTGGTTTCCTCCCTTTATGAGATGAAGGGCAGCCCCAAGGTGGACCTTCCTGAAGTCTCCCCGTGGCCGGATGTGAAGACGGACGATCCGAACTACGCCGCCTACATTTGGGCTCGTGAAAAGGGTGTTACCTTCGGCGGACCTGACGGAAAGTTCCACGCGGAGGACGGTCTCACGAATGCAACCGTTGCCGCAATGATTTACCGTGCGTCTGGTTCACCGGAAGTATCGGGTGTTTCATCCTTCCCGGATGTTACGCCGGATTCCGCGTTCTACCGTGAGATTCTGTGGGCTACCCAGCAGAATGTTATTACTCCCGAGACCGGCATGTTTGAACCGAATCATGCTGTGACCCGCATTGAATTGGACTGGATGTTGTTCTATTACCGGCATCGCGTGATGAACCCTATCACTACTGGCCTGTATCGCATTGCTAACTAAGTAGGCCAGGCCGGTTCTAGCCCGGGCACCTCGTCACAACGGACGGGGTGCCCGGGCTCTTACGCACTGAGTACGCGGTGAGGGAATCTGCGCGGATTCTTCTAGAGTTCTCACCCCTAGAATTCTCGCCCTAGAGTTCCCACGCGGGGGCTGCGGCGGTGCTTGCCGAGTGCGCGTCATGACCGGTTGCCACGCCGGTGGAGACGGTGAAGTCCCACGGGTCGGTGTTCAGTGCGGACAGCTTCGTTTCGATGGTGAAGCCGCGCTCAGCGAGCAGGGCGCGCAGGCGGTTTGCCGCCGACTGTAGCCAGAGGGATTCGCTGGCGGCGTGGGAGCAATCAATCAGGGCGATGTTGCTACCGTCAACTCGTGCGGTTTCGCGGAATTCGCTGGCGGGGTGGTGGCGCAGGTCGGCGGTAATGTACACCTGCGCGTCGGTGGCGCGCACAGCGTCAAAGAGGGAGTCACCGGCACCACCGCAGAGGGCGACGCGGCGGATCGGCTGGTCGGCGCGTCCGGCGATGCGCAGGCCACCGGCGGTCGCGGGCAGTGCCGCAGCGAGGCGTTCTGCAAGCTCCTTGAGGGTGACTTCTTCGGGCAGGGTGCCGAGGCGACCGGTGCCTACCGCGTGTTCCTGCTCGTCGAGCACCTGGGTTTGCGCTTCGGTGAGCGGTTCGCGGTCAATCAAGCCGATAGCGTCACAGAGTGCTTCGTTCACGCCTTCAACGGCGGCATCTGCGTTGGTGTGCGCGCCGAGCAGGCCGCATCCGCCTTCGATGAGGGTATGCAGAACGTTGCCCTTGTAGTCGCTGTCGGGGATGAACTTTGCGCCGCGGAGCAGCAGCGGGTGGTGGGTGATGAGTAGCTGCGCGCCTTCGGCTACGGCTTCTTCGGCGGTGGCGGTGAGGGCGTCTACTGCGAAGAGGACGGTGCTCACTTTGGCGGCGCCACGTCCGGCGACGAGGCCGGAGGCGTCCCATCCGGCGGCGAGCTGCGGCGGGAAGAGCGTGTGGAAGGCGTCAACGACTTCTGCGAGGGTGGGGGTTTCTAGTTTTTCAGTCATACCTCTATTGTGGCAGGTGGCGCGGCGGCAACTCGGGAATATTGTGCAGCCCTGCAGTGTTCTTCAGGTAGTGTGGATTTATAGTTCGAGGAGGAATCATGACTGATGTTGTTCTTGCCGGCGGCTGTTTCTGGTGCCTGGATGCGGTATACCGCCAGTTCCGCGGGGTTGAGGAGAGCGTCTGCGGCTACACGGGCGGCGATACTCCCGACCCCGATTATCGTTCGGTGTGTTCGGGTGCGACCGGGCATCAGGAGGCGCTGAAGCTCAGCTTTGACCCGCAGGTGATTGACCTGGATACGGTGTTGGATATTTTCTTTACGAGCCACGACCCGACCAGCTGGGATCGTCAGGGCGCGGATACCGGTTCGCAGTACCGTTCGGTGCTTTTCTACGCGGATGAGCAGCAGCGTGAGGCGTTTGAGCGTGCGGTGGCGCGTGCTCAGCAGCTGTACTCCTCCCCCATCGTTACGGAGATTAAGCCTCTGGGCGTGTTCTATGAGGCTGAGGAGTATCACCAGAATTATTACGCGTTGAACCCGGCGCAGGGTTATTGTGCGTTTGTGGTGAGCCCGAAGGTGGCTCATGCGCGCCGTAATTTTGCGCATCTGCTCCGTTAGCTACTCCGTTAGTCGGTACGTCCGGTTCAGTTGAGGCGTATTACGTTGTTCACCCCGTAGCTGTCTTTTGTTGTGTGGCAGCTATGGGGTGTCTTCATATGCGCCCGGCTATTTGTTGTTCGCCGGTGTTTTACGGTTGCTATAAGGTGCGCCCGGTATGATGGGGGTGTCGACTCACTCCTCCTCGTCCGTTGACCTCTTCGAAAGACTGCTGATGACAAGCTCCTCTTCTAAGCCCGTCGCCTTGAGCCGCCGCGCCGTGTTGGGTGCGGGCGGTGTTGGTCTTGCCGCTGTGTTGTCTGCGTGTGCGCGTACGGTGCATCCGCCGGTTGCTACTGCTGAATCTGAATCGGCGAGCGCGAGTGCTTCAGTGAGCCCGTCTGCTTCGCCGGCGTTGCCGTCTGCGAATAAGTCGTATAAGGGTAAGGTCACCTTCGATAACTTTGAGAAGAACGGCGAGTACGTTCCTGCTACGGCTGAGCAGAAGGCGCAGAACGTGCCCAAACCGATTATGCCGGAGAAGGTGCAGGAGCTGAGCGTTGACGGTATTTATGCGCTGATTGGCTATTGGATTTCTAGTTTTAATTATTTGGCGTTGACGGGTGATATTGAGCCGTTGAAGAAGACGGATCCGAGCAGCGATTACTATAAGGAGCTTGAGCCGATGGTTAAGCTCTATGAGACGGGTCGCGGCTGGATTTATGACACGAGTGAGCCGATGTCTGTGTACCTGTTGACGGATACTCCCACGCAGATTGAGGGTGACCGTATTCGTTATTTCTGGCGTGCTCGTTCCCTGGTTGATCAGAATGCGAAGAGGCATCTGACCGAGGGCGATAACCGCGATAAGTCCCTTGTGGGGGCTGAGGATTCTCAGGGCCAGGCGATGCGGATTGTTGTGGAGTATAAGGAGGGTGCTTGGTTTATGAGCACTCAGAAGGATAAGGATGCTGATAAGAGCTCGGATTCTGCGAGCCCCTCGGCTTCCTAGTGCACTAATTGCAGCTTTTTGGGTTTCTTCTACTCAAAAGTACATGAATAGCAACATTTGATAGTCATTCACGCACTTTAGGGTATGATAAGGGTGTCAACTCACTCTATTTCCTTTGTTGACCTCTTTTGAAAGGCCAATTATGATGAGCCCTTCCCCCACCTCTGTTGGTATGTCCCGCCGCGTGGCACTGGGTGCAACCGGTGCCGGCGTACTGGCTGCATTGACTGCGTGCGCTAGCGATATTCGCCCGCTGGCTGATGGCTCGGCGTCTAACTCTACTTCCGGTTCTGCTAGTGCATCCGCGAGCGCTTCAGCTAGTGCCTCACCCAGTGCCTCGGCTAGCGCTTCGCCTTCTGCTTCTTCCGGCAAGCATTATAAGGGCCTCGTGAAGTTCGATAACTTCGAGAAGAACGGCGAGTACGTTCCGGCAACCGCCACTCATAAGGCGCAGAATGTGCCGAAGCCTCTCGTTCCGGCGAACATGAACGAGCAGAACGTTGACGGTATTTACGCGTTCGTTGGTTATTGGTTGGCGAGTTCCAACTATCTGCTGATGACCGGCGATACTGAGCCGCTGCAGAAGGTTGAATCTGCGGATTCACTGCAGAATTACCAGAATTTGACGGTTGCCTATGAAAATAATGCGGGCTGGCTCTACGGTGTGGATAGCCCTATGACTCTTGAGTTGCTTTCTGATTCACCACAGAAAATTTCCGGTAGCAGAACTCGTTATGACTGGTTGGCGTACATGAACTACAGCGCCGATATGAAGATTCACATTGAAGGCAGCCCTGATGAACCTTTCATGGAGGATAGTTCGCGGGAACTGACGAAGGTTAGTGTGGAGTACAAGGACGGTAAGTGGATTATGGTCAGCAGTGAGGATGGCTCTTCTGCGACTGACTCTGCCGGCGGGTCTTCTTCTGTCTAAGCACCTACCCTATAGGTAAGGTCTAACGGCTTAAGATAGACTTCTCCCCCGCCTGCGGTAATGCACCGTGGGCGGGGTTTCTTTATGCCGGAACTCGGTGATGCTTTGCTGCGGTATTTAGATTGCTTTGCAGCGGTATTAGGTTGCTTTGTCATCGGCACTCGATGACGGCTACTGCCGGGTATCTGCGTTTTTGCCGGTATGATGGGGGTGTCAACTCACTCAATTTCCTTTGCTGACTTCTTTTGAAAGGCTGATAATGATGAGCCCTTCCCCCGTCTCTGCTGGTGTGAGCCGTCGCGTGGCGTTGGGTGCTACCGGTGCCGGCGTACTGGCGGCATTGACTGCGTGCGCTAGCGATATCCGTCCGCTGGCTGAT
>NZ_KV816923.1:12326-36238 GCF_001814485.1 Rothia sp. HMSC066G07
CGCTAGCGATATCCGTCCGCTGGCTGATAGTTCCCCCTCCGGTGAGGCTTCAGCAAGTGCGTCCGAAAGCGCATCCGCGAGCGCCTCAGCATCGGCTTCGTCTTCCTCTTCCGACAAGTCCTATAAGGGCCTTGTGAAGTTCGATAACTTCGAGAAGAAGGGTGAGTACGTTCCTGCCACGGCTGAGAAGAAGGCACAGAATGTGCCCAAGCCTCTCGTTCCGGCGAACATGAACGAGCAGAGTGTTGACGGCATGTATGCGTTCATCGGCTACTGGCTGGCGAGCTTCAACTATGTGCTGATGACCGGTGATGCTGAGCCGATGAAGAAGGCTGACCCTGCAGATGTGTATGCGAAGAGCCTGCAGGAATTTACGTTGATGTACGAGAGTGATCTGGGTTGGATGTACGGTACGGACACCCCGGTTACTATGGAGTTGATTAGTAGTTCACCGCAGAAGGCTTCCGGTAGCAGTACCCGTTATAACTGGCCGGGCTACATGAACTACAGTGCCGATGCAAAGATTCATCGTGAGGGCAAGTCTGACCTACCTTTCAAGACGTCTTCTAGTCCGAACGGCAAGCTGATGAAGGCTGCTGTGGAGTACAAGGACGGTAAGTGGTTTATGCTTACCGGCGATGAGGGCTCTTCTGCATCTGCTTCTTCTGGTAGCTCTTCGTCTGTCTAGGCCATTGTCTTTGACAGCGTGAATAGGCTTCTCCCCCACCTGCGGTAATGCACCGTGGGCGGGGGTTTCTTTTTGCCGAAACGCTGCCAGAACTCTGCGGAAACCCAGGGAACACCCAGGGGAAACTCAACAAATGTTCTGAGTTGGCGGAGGGTGCCTCGGGTACGCTTAACGTATATACATTGACGTACTACATGTGGTCTTTGCCTGCAGGTTGTGAGCCCCGTACCGACGGCTTTGTGGGTGAAGAATCCGACGAAGGACTTCTGATGACTACTTTCTTCACTCGACGTACCGCCTTGGGTGTTGCTTTTGCGGGTGCACTTTCTGCGTTGACTGCGTGCGCCAGTGATATTCGCCCGCTAGCTGGCGGCACTGGCTCGGCTTCTCCGTCGGAGGCGGCGACCGCCTCCGAGACCGCCTCCGAAACTGCGTCTGCGAGTGCTTCGGCTTCTCCTTCTGCGTCTGCGAGTGCTTCGGTTGCTTCGGGTCTTCCGTCTTCGGGTAAGTCCTATAAGGGTCCGATGAAGTTCGATAGCTACGAGAAGACCGGCGAGTACGTTCCGGCGAGCGCTACGAATCCGGCTGAGAATATGCCGAAGCCTGTTCCTCCGGCGAATATGAAGGAGCACAGCGTTGATGGTGCGTATGCTTTCTTGAGTTTCTGGCTTGCTAGCTTGAACTATTTGATGATGACGGGTAACCCGGCCCCGATTGAACATATCTACTACAACGGCTACGGTTGGGAGAAGTATCAGAGCACGATCAAGCTGTATGCGTCGGGTGCTGGTTGGGTGTACGGTACGGAAACTCCGTATATTGTTGAGCTGCTGACGGATGCTCCTCGTGAGGTGCCGGGTAGCGACAATACCCGCTTTATTTGGGAAGGCTATTCCTACATGGACCCGAAGATGATGCGGCATTATAGGAATCAGCCTGAGAAGGCAACGAGCGCTGATGAGTCGAAGAAGAGGGTGGCGAGGTTCCGCCTTGAGTACAAGGACGGCAAGTGGGAGCTGTCTAGCGCCGCGTAGTTGCCGCCTTGCAGAGGGTTCGCTCTCGTAGTGATTTCTTATGTGATAAGACTCCGCACCTGGTAAAACGCTGGGTGTGGGGTCTTAATTTTCTGAACACTTGAGGTGGTCGCGGGGCTATGTGGTGGCTCTCGGGTAACCTTAAAAATATATACATTGACGTACTGATAGGTCTGTACGGGGTGCCTATGCCCGCCACGGTGTGTGGCGTGATTTGCTCTGTATTGGCTCCAACGAAGGGCTTCCGATGACTACCTTCTTCACTCGACGTGCTCTCCTGGGCGTGGGTGCGACCGGCATCCTTACGGCGCTGGCTGCGTGCGCTACCGATATTCGCCCGCTGTCGCAGGGTTCCGGCGGTTCCTCTGGTTCAGCTTCTGATGCTGCGTCTGGCGCGGCTTCTGGTGCGGCGTCCTCTTCTGCGAGCGCTTCGGCGTCGCCTTCTCCGACGGATGGTCACACTCCCGGCTCATACGTGGGCCCGATTAAGTTCAATAACTACGAACGGAACGGCACCTACATTTCTGCGAATGCGGATGCGCCAGCGCAGAACGTGCCAAAGCCTCTGATCCCGGAGAAGATGAAGGAAAACAGCCCCGAGGGCGCCTACGCTCTGATGGGTTATTGGCTTGCGTCCCAGAATTATCTGATTCTGACCGGCGACGTTGAGCCGCTGATGAAGGCGGATCCGGCGAAGGCTTTTCTGAGGAGCTCTAAGACCATGATTAAGCTCTACGAGTCGGGTCTGGGTTGGGTTTACGGTTCGGATCAGCCGTACAAGATTGAGATTGCGGAGAATGAGCTTCAGCCGGTTGCTAATAAGCCGGACCGTTACGAGTGGCTTGTGACCGTCGCGTATGACGCTGCCGCTAAGTACCACATTGAGGGTGAGCCTGATGCGACTATCGTTGAGGAAGAAAAGACGATTCCTCGCACGACGAAGTTCATCATGGAGTACAAGGAAGGCATGTGGCGCATGCTTTTGAACAACGATAGTTAGTTTCCCTCATCTTCTGATACGCACTACTTAAGGATTTTTCATGGCAGCTTTTCTTTCTCGACGTGCCGCACTAGCAGCTGCTACCGGTGCTGGCGCGGCTGCGGCGCTGACAGCTTGCGCTAGCGATATCCGTCCGCTGGCTGATAGCTCCGCCTCCGGTGAGGCTTCGGCCAGTGCCAGCGCTTCTGAGTCTGCGAGCCCTTCTGCTAGCGCCTCTTCGGGTGGTTCTTCTGAGAAGTCCTATCTGGGGCCGGTAAAGTTCGACAACTATGAGAAGAAGGGCGAGTATATCCCTGCGGATGAGACGCATAAGGCGCTGAACATGCCTAGGCCTCGACCGCCGGCAAATATGTACGAGAATACTGTTGATGGAGCTTACGCGGCCTATAGTTTTTATGAAGCAAGCCTCAACTACTTAGTACTTACCGGTGATGTTGAACCGTTGAAAGAAGCTGATCCTGTTGGCAAGGACGTCAAAGCTTTTCAAGGTTATGTAACTGTATACGAAACCAATGAGGGATGGTTTTACGGTTCGGAGAAACCGGTTCAAACTGAGATGCTAACCCCCCGGCCTGAAAAGGCATCAGGTAGCGACACCCTCTATATTTGGCCTATCAGATTTGTTAGGGATTCTAATGCGATGTCTCGCATTGAAGGGCGAGCAGATGAGCCTATGTTCCCTAGTAAGGCTTTGACTCCTGACCACGCCAAGCTGAAGTTGTCCTATAAGGACGGTAGATGGTTTTATGCCGCCACTAAGGGCGGCGAGCAGAGCACTCCAAGCCCAAGCGCTAAAGCATCGACTGAGGCTACCCCTAATAACGCCTAGAGCATCTTTGCAGAGTTCACCTTAGGGGTGAGGATCTACCTCACTTATAGGGTTAATAAGCTCCAGAGCTTCATCCCTTACCCTACTTATCATTTAAGGATTTTTCATGGCAACTTTTCTTTCTCGACGTGCCGCATTAGCTGCTGCTACCGGTGCCGGCGCGGTTGCAGCACTGACTGCTTGCGCTAGCGATATTCGCCCGCTGGCTGATAGCTCCGCCTCCGGTGAGGCTTCGGCCAGTGCCAGCACTTCTGAGTCTGCGAGCGCATCCGCCTCGGCATCTGCTTCAGCGACTGAGTCTGCTAAGAAGTCGTACAAGGGCACGGTGAAGCTCGACAAGTACGAGAAGAACGGCGAGTACGTTCCTGCCACGGCTGAGAAGAAGGCGCAGAACGTGCCGAAACCTATTGTTCCGGAGAAGATGAACGAGGCAACCATTGAGGGCATGTACGAGTTCCTCAGCTACTGGGTGGCAAGCTTCAACTACATGTTTATGACCGGTGATTACGAGCCGCTCAAGAAGGCTGACCCGTACTCCCGCTATGCGAACGAGGGCAGCAATGCTGTTATCATCTACTCTTCCGGCAGGGGCTGGGTATACGACACGGATACGCCGGTTACCGTTCAGCTTCTGACCGACGCCCCGAAGAAGGTCGCGGGCGGACCCAACCGCTACGATTGGCTCGGACGCATCATCTATGACCCCAACGCGAAGATCCACATTGAGGGTCAGGACCCCGCTCCCCTAGTCGATGGATCCACTAAGAGCGAGGCAACCAACTTCGCGGCGGACTACAAGGACGGTGCGTGGTACATGCTCAGTGATGAGGATGCTGATGCATCCTCTTCCGAGAAGAGCAGCGCTAGCGCCTAAAACCCGCCTCTAAGCGGCTGGTTCTAAAAGTGAGGGAAGCTCCCGTATGCAGTTGAGATTGCATGCGGGGGCTTCCTCTTTACCTACGTGCGGTGGCGATGTTCCCTTATGCGTTCATGAGCGGACTTTGAACATGCATCAGTTCCTTCGGGTACGCTTAAAAGTACACTGACAAACCGTTTAGGGGTTCTCATGCCTACTTTCGTTACTCGCCGCACCGCCCTGGGCGTTGCTACCGCTGCCGCGCTCGCTTCCCTGACTGCCTGCGCAAGTGATATTCGCCCGCTGGAGGACCCGAGCGTAGTTGACCCGATGCGCCCTTACAAGGGTGACTTGAAATTCAATAGCTACAAGTCCACCGGAACCTACCGCCCCGCAAGCACCACGAAGAAGGCGGAGAACCCGCCCATGCCCGTTCCTCCTGAGAACATAAAGTCGAAGACGATCTCGGGCATGTATGCGGCGCTGGGCTACTGGCTCGCAGCCCTGAACTATCTGACGGTTACCGGCGACGCTGCCCCGTTCAAGGACGTGGACCTAGACGGTATCTACGTACAGAAGATGAAGATATACGTAGACTTGTACGCGAAGGATGAGGGGTGGATGTACGGCACCGATACGCCGCTCTTGGCTGAGCTGATCGAAGAGACTCCACAGAAGGTTGACGATGAGCAGTACCGTTGGAAGGGTATTGGCCGTAACCATAAGGCCGCCGTTCTCCATTACGTACCGGAGGACAGGGATATTCACATTGCAGATACGAGCGGCAGCTCTGCTAATGATGAGGTCACTTTTGTGTTGAATTATCGGAACAATACGTGGATGGTCACCATTGAGACGAAAAGCTCTTCGACAGCTGCCCCCGACTCCTCGGGCGGAAGCAATTCTGGCCTCAATGTTTAGGATGCAGTGGCATAGACACCGACACCACGTACGCCTAACAAACAGCACTTTTCGTTAGCTAACGCAGTTTTTGTAGTATTTTCCCAGGTTTAATACCCAAGAAATCATAAACATATCCAAATACACTAAGGTACCCTGAAGTAGATGCACCGATAATCTATTGAAGGGTACCTTATGTCTACCTTCGTGACCCGACGCGCCGCCCTTGGCATCGCCACCACCACCGCGCTCGCCTCCTTGACCGCCTGCGCCAGCGATATTCGCCCGCTCAGCAACCAGAGCACGCCCGGGGAACAACGCTCCTACAAGGGCGAGCTGAAGTTCAACGGCTACGAATCACGCGGCACCTACGTTCCCGCAACCAGCTCGAAGAAGGCGGAGAATCCGCCCAAGCCTGTCCCTCCTGCAGAGATGAAAGCCAAAACGACGGAGGGCATGTACGCCGCCATAAACTACTGGTTGGCTTCTTTCAATTACCTTATGATTACCGGCGACATTGAGCCGTTTAAGGCTGTGGATATAAACCGAAACGATATCTACAAGGCCGAACCTTTCGTCGAATTTTATGAGAAGAACACTGGCTGGGTGTACGGTACTGATGCGCCATTCTCAGCAGAGCTGACCGAGGACGCTCCGCAGAAGGTTGACGAACAACAGTACCGCTGGCTGGGTGTTGGCCGGTATAACAAGGAAGCAAAGATTCACTACACAGATGGCAGGGAACTCACCATGGCTTCATTGAGTAGCGGCCCCGGTGATTATGAGTTCTTCTTTATCTTGGAGTATCAGGATGGCGCCTGGACGGTTCGGAATGAACCAGCCAAACTTACAACGAGCTCACCCAGCTCAAGCGCGAGCAGCTCCGGCACCTCCATTTAGAACCCCGGTCATATCGTAGTCGTGCGAAAATCTCTGTGCCCCGTGTTTTTCGTCATCTACCGCCGCTTTTACGGCGTTGAAGGCGCACACAACATTGGGCTGGCCGCTCCCCTGCGATATTCTGGAATTAGTTCAATACCGGCACATACTTTATTCACCTCAGAAAGAGCCCCATGTCTACCATGTATACCCGCCGCACCGCCCTGACCGCACTGGGCCTGGGCACCGCTGCACTTCTTGCCGCATGTTCCTCAAAGTCCTCCGAATCTTCAGCAACCGCGAGCGCATCCGCACCCGAGTCTTCGGCATCCGCGAGCGCTACCGCATCCGTCTCCCCCACCGCGGAGGCAACCACTACCGTTGAGCCTGGCCCCAGCATGAAGGGTGAGGTCGTTCTTGCCGACTACTCCTCCACCGGCACTTTTGAGCCCGGCACCAAGGAGCACAAGGCAGTGAACGTTGCGATCCCCGTGGAGCCGGCGAAGCTGCGTGAGAACAGTGTTGAGGGTCTGCACGCGTTCATTGCGTACTGGCAGGCTACCCTGAACTACCTGCTGCTGACCGGTGACGGTACCCGCTTCACGAACATTGACCACACCGGCGACTACTCGACCGTGGCTGAGTTCTTCCAGAGCATGTACGCTTCGGAGAGCGGCTGGGTTATTGGTTCGGAGCGTCCGATGGTTCTGTCGCTGACCGCTGACCGCCCGACCAAGGACATCCGCACCGGCTACTACACTTGGGCAACCGAGATGGTGATTGATGGTGCTGAGGGTGCTGGCGTGTACAGCAAGACCAACGATCGTGTGCAGCCGCTGACCGAGGTGTTCAAGTACCCGGGCAAGCCGGTGGCTGGCCAGATTGTGGCGCACTACCAGGACGGCACTTGGCGTATGGTGCGTCGCGCTCCAGGTACTGCGTCTGCTTCGCCGGTTCCGTCGCTGAGCCCGAGCGCTTCGGCTGAGGGTACTGCGTCTGCGGAGGCTACCACTGCTTCTGCTGAGGCATCGGCACAGTAGATTCAGATCCCCTTTATACCGCTGAGAAGCCACATGTGTTTCGAGAAGCCACCATTATGGTTGCTTTTCGAAACACATGTGGCTTTTCGCCTTTATTCTTTGAGAGGCTCACTGCGCCGCCATAGAATCTAAAAGATCATCCGACAGATACAGACAGATATAAACAAAAAACCTTGATTCCGAAGAACCAAGGCTTTTTTCCTAGTGTGACCCCAACCGGATGGGTACGGTGATGAGGGCGCATAATGCCGAGCGCGCGAGGGATTTCATTATGCGTCCGAATGCCACGCCGTAAGAAGTGGCGGGGCATGATGCCGAGCGTGCGAGGGATTCCATCATGCCCCGGAGTGCCGCGACGTAAGGAGCGGCGCCGTGAGAGGCTCACGGCGGCACCATAGAATCTAAAACCAATTTCACCGAATAAACAAATAAACCCTCAGTCAGAAGACTGAGGGTTTATTTCCTAGTGTGACCCCAACCGGATTTGAACCGGTGTTGCCGCCGTGAGAGGGCGGAGTACTAGGCCGCTATACGATGGGGCCGTGAGATTTACATCTCTTTTACCAGGTCTCCCTGGCAACACATATAACTATACAGAGCTTCCCAGGAACAACCAAATCGAAAAGCAGTGAATTGAGTCACATATTTTACACCGAGTGCAAGACCCTCAGCACCGGCTCTTTTCCAGCAGCACCAGGCGCCCCCCCCCCCCCCCGCAGATAGACACAAAAATGCGCCCCGCACAGTGTACGGGGCGCATCCGCTCAAACTAGAGCAAGAAACTATGCCTTACGGCGGCGAAGCACCATCACGGCGGCACCAGCAATCAATGCAAACGCACCGACAGCAGCCAGGCTCAGAACATTCTGAGCACCGGTCTTAGCCAGCGAGCCCTTGCTCTGAGGCACAGACTTGGTAGCCGAAGCGCTCACCTGAGAATCCGAACCGGAGCCCTTAGACTGATCCTCAGACTTCACCGAAGAAGAGTTCTTCAGCGGCGCGGTCTTCGCGGTGGTTTCCAGCTGGTCGTTAGCTTCCTCAGCCTTCAACTGTTCGTCCTTAGACTGCTCAGCCGCAGGCTTCTCTGCTACTGCAGCAGGTGCGGAAGGCGATGCCGAGGCGTTGGCGGGGAATGCCGGCTCGTCAGCCTCATCGCGGTTATCTGCATTGCCGGCGTCCTTCGCATCGTTGACGATCAGCGAAACAGCCGAATCGTAATTGCGGTTGGTAGCCACGTCAGAACCAGCGGTGACGGTACCGAGCATGTAGCCCTGGCTGTACTGCATGGTATTCGCGGGAACACGCAGGGTCGCATCGAAGGAGTACTTGCCGGTGCGTGCGTTGTAAACAAACGCGCTCGCCGGAACAATGGTGGACACCTTCTGGATGCTTGCCAGTTCGCTATCGGTCAGCTTGTCGAATCCCATCGACCATTCGCCTTCCTTGACGAGGAACAGGCGAATACCTTCGGCCGGGGGCTTCTCAAAGTCGTAGCCGGACACGTGGAAGGTGTAGGGGCGGGTAATGTCGACGGTACCCTCAGCGAAGTTCAGGGTGGGGTCAATCAGCACTGCGGTAGCCTGCTTCGGGTAGCCCTGGAAGGGAACCTTAGCGGGGTTGATGGTCGCGGTGGAGGTGAACTCACCCTCAGAAACCTCAGCGTGGAACTTCACGATAGAGTTCGGAACCAGCTTCTGCTGCGAGGAAGGAATAGCCTTGCCGTTGCGGTCCACGGTCGCCTTGGAGGTGTAGGTGTCGGTCATGGAGCCGTCACCGGTCTTCGAGTTCAGCACGTAGGGTAC
The DNA here is from genome assembly GCF_001814485.1 of Rothia sp. HMSC066G07. NCBI lineage: Bacteria > Bacillati > Actinomycetota > Actinomycetes > Micrococcales > Micrococcaceae > Rothia > Rothia sp. HMSC066G07. The sequence continues at coordinate 21,355 of NZ_KV816923.1, forward strand.
TGCCGCGGTGGTGTTAGCGATGTCCTGCTTATCCACTGCGATGACGGAGCCATCCTCGGTGACGGTCAGGTCGTTAGCCTTACCGCCGTTCATCTCAACCTCACCGATCACGCGGTCAGTCTTAGCATCGAAGATGGCGATCTTGCCGGTGCCGAAGTCGGTCACGTACACCAGATCGCGGCCCTCATCGTTCTCCATGGACAGCGCCTGGGTACCGAACTTAACGAACTTCTTGAACGCACCGGTGCTCAGGTCGTAGACAGAGATACCGGAGTTCACGCCGTCCACACCCTGCGAGGAGACGTAAATTTCGTTCTCGGAGTGGTCAATAGTGACATCCGAGGGGCGAACCTCAACGGAGGAGTTCTCGCCGCGGGTCTGAATAACCTGCTCGGTCTTGAAGGTCTTGGTGTTGATGACGAAGACCTTGCCGCCGGTGCGCTCGGGCACGTACAGCTTGTCTCCATCAATGGTCATGTTCATGCCGATGTAGCGGGTACCGCCGTTGGGGGCGCCCTCCAGCTGCAGCTTGGTGACCTCGAAGGTCTTCATGTCGATTGCGGACACATAGTAGCGGCCGGTCACGAACACCTTGCCGGAGTTGTGGTCCACCAGCACAGAGCGGGGGTGCTCAATCCAGTTCGGGTCGCTCTCAGCGATACCGTGGTTAGTCCAAATCTGTTCCATGGTGTTCTGGTCGAACACGGACAGGGAGTTATCGGTGGTGTTAGTAACCCACACGGTGCCGGACACGTCATCAACAGTGATGCCGTACGCGGAAATGTAGCCAAATTCGCCGTTCTTATCCAGCTCGAAAGGAAGCGCTGCTACTTCTTCAATCTGAAGAGTGTCTGCGTTGACACGAGCAATGGTGGAGGCGAGGTCGCCGCGTGCACCCACGCCGACCATCCAAATCTTGTTGGTCGCCTTAGAGTAAGCAACCTGGTACTGGCCGGGCAGACCCTGGGTAATCTGCGCGACGGACGCGGAGGTGTCAACAACGCGGCTCAGCGATGCGGTGGAAGGAGCCGAGGCGCTGGGCGAAGCGGTCTGATGTGCGGTATTCGGTGCTGCGAAGGAGGCAGGAATCATGGCTGCGCCGGAGATTGCGAGCGCGAGGGAGCCGACGGCGAGCCCCTTCAATGCTTTGCCCGAGGAGGGAGTGAGGTTCAATGTGTGTCCTTCAAATGTGTAACGGAAGTGCTCACATGCCGCATGCGAATGCTAACGAGACACCCGTGAATATGCGGTGACATATTCGACGGCACGAAAAGCAGAAGTGTAGGTAACGCATAAATTTACTTACCTTCTAATCCTCAGTGTTTTCCTAGGAAAATACAAGCAGCGACGTGGGTGTGTTTTGTGTTTTTGTGAGTGATCCCCTAATTAACCTTCAGTATCACGTGAAGGTTGATGTGTATCCAGGGTTTTTCCTTGCTCTTACGGGAAAAAACCCTGGTCACTAGGGGTATTGTGATGCTTTTATATTTACACATTAATGTAAAAGTTTAGGTGAGGCGCGCCAGCGACATTCACCACGGGCCACACATTTTTTCAACATTCAAAACCTATATTTTTACAGGCAAGTGCACATATATAAATATGCTTTAAAAACCACCCACCCAGCATTAGCCCAAGCAGGCGCACAAAAGGCGGGTACCCCTCCCCCAGATTCGAAGAATCCGAAAGAGAAAATACCCGCCTTTTCACGCGTTATATCGAGCCTTTACGCCCGAGAACTAAACGCTATGCCTTGCGGCGGCGCACCACCAGAGCAGCACCCGCAACCAGAGCCACAGAAGCGAAAGCAACCAGCGGCATCACAGCGTTAGCACCGGTGTTCGCCAAAGCGCCACGCGAAGAGCCAGCCTGCGAGGAACCAGCGTCGCTCTTAGCTACCGAGGAGCCACCGCCCAAATTATCGGAGCCACCTGCAGAGGAGCCACCGTTCTTCACAGCCGAACCGGACTTATCAGCCTTCACAGCATCCGGAGCAGGCTTGGAGTCAGACTTGGAGTCCTGTGCACCGGTCTTAGCGTCAGACTTCGAATCAGACTGAGATGCCTGATCCTTGGAGGTCTGATCCTTAGCCTCTGCGGTGTTCTCAGACTTAGCGTCAGACTTCTTGTCCTCAGACTTCGGGTCAGCCGGCTTCGGATCTGCAGGCTTCGGGTCAGCAGGCTTCGACTCCTCAGCCTTCACACCGGTCACCGTCGGGTAACCCGCAAAGTCCAGCGAAGTCGGGGTGATACCCACCGGAGCTGCGCTCGCGTCGGTGTCCTTCACGCCAACCTTGAACTTCAGGATCGAGTTAGCCTTCAGCTGCTGAACCGATGCGGGAACGTCGTTACCCTGGCGGTCCTTGGTGGGCAGGGTGGTGTACTCGCTGGCGGTGCTGATCTCGCCGGTGGTGCCGTTGAGCACGTAGGGCAGGGTCACCTTCTCGTCGCGGTCCTTCTTGTCGAGGACCAGTACGGAGCCATCCTTGAGCAGGGTCACGTCGTTTGCGGCTGCGCCGTTCATCTCGACCTCGCCGATGACCTCGTCAGCGCGGCCGTCGAAGACAGCCACCTTACCGGTACCGAAGTCGGTTACGTACACCAGGTCGCGGTCCTCATCGTGCTCCAGGGCGAGCGCCTGGGTGCCGAACTTGACGAACTTCTTGAACTCGCCGGTGGTCAGGTCGTACACGGAGATACCGGAGTTGACGCCCTTCACACCCTGGGAAGATACGTAAATCTCATTCAGCGAGTGGTCCACAGCAACGTCGGAGGGGCGAACCTCAACGGTGGAATCCTCACCCTGAGTCTGGATGGTCTTCTCAACCTTGAAGGTCTTGGTGTCCACGACGAAGAGCTTGCCGCCGGTACGCTCGGGAACGTACAGCTTACCGCCGTCCAGGAACAGGTTCATGCTGATGTAGCGAGTACCGCCTTCGGGGGCACCCTCAAGCTGAATCTTCTCAACCTGCTTAGTCTTCAGGTCAATAGCAGAGACGAAGAAGCGGCCGGTCACGAACGCCTTGCCGGACTCGTGATCAACCAGAACGGAGCGGGGGTGCTCGATCCAGTTCGGGTCGTCCTTCTTCACGCCCTCGTTGCTCCAGATGAGCTTGAGAGTCTGCTGGTCGTACACTGCCACGGAGTTGTCGGTGGTGTTGGTAACCCAGACGGTGCCGTCCACGTCATCAACGGTCACACCGTACGCGGAGGTGTAACCGTACTGGCCCTTGTCGTTCTTCTTCACGGGCAGCTCGGCGAAAGCCTCGGTCTGCAGAGTGTCTGCATCCACGCGTGCCAGGGAGGAAGCGAGGCCGCCGCGTGCACCCACGGTGGGCACGAACAGCTTGTGGTTCTTCTTGGAGTAGCCAACCTGGAACTGGCCGGGCAGACCCTGAATGATGTTCGCAACGCTACCGTTTGCGTCCACGGTGCGGTGTGCCTCGGTGGAGGGGGTGGTGGCGTTGTTGTCGGCCGCCTTGGTCTTGGTGGCGGTTGCCGGGTAGCCCTGGAACTCGCGGGTTTCGGGGGTGACCTGCTTGACCTCGGAGTTGTCGCCTGCGGTTGCGGTGACCTTGAACTTCAGGATGGAGTTCGCCTGAATCTCGGAGGTCTTGGCGGGAACCTCGTTGCCCTGCTTGTCCTTAGAAGGCTTGCTGGTGACCTTATCTGAGGTGCTGACGGTGCCGGTGGTGCCGTCGAGGACGTAGGGCACAGTTGCGGTTGCGCCAGCCTGCTTGTCCACAGCGACAACGGAGCCGTTGGGCAGTACGACCAGGTCGTTTGCCTTGCCGCCGTTCATGGCGACCTCAGCGATCAGCTTGTCTGCTGCGCCGCCGTCAATCACGCCGACCTTGCCGGTGCCGAAGTCAGAGACGTACACCAGGTCGTTCGCCTCGTCGTTGTCCAGCGCGAGTGCCTGGGTGCCGACCGGGATGAACTTCTTGAACTCGTGGGTGGTCGCGTCGTAGATGGACACGCCGGAGTTCGCTCCCTTCACGCCCTGGGAGGAGACGTAAATTTCGTTCTGGGAGTGGTCAATCGCGATGTCGGAGGGGCGAACCTCACCCTCAGCGTTGCCCTTGGTGTCGAAGCTGGTCTCCACCTTGAAGGTCTTGGTGTCGATGACGAAAATCTTGCCGCCGGTACGCTCGGGCACGTACAGCTTACCGCCGTCAACCAGGATGTTCATGCTGATGTAGCGGGTGCCGCCGTCGGGTGCGCCTTCGAGCTGGATCTTCTCAACCTGCTTGGTCTTCAGGTCAATCGCGGATACGAAGAAGCGGCCGGTCACGAACGCCTTACCGGACTCGTGGTCAACCAGAACGGAGCGGGGGTGCTCAATCCAGTTCGGGTCGGTCTCCGCGATACCCGCGGTGGTCCAGACCTGCTGCATCGTTGCCTGATCGTACACGGACACGGAGTTGTCGGTGGTGTTGGTAACCCAGACGGTACCGTCTACATCGTCAACGGTGATGCCGTAAGCTGCGTCGTACTGGTAGCCCTTGTCGTTCTTGACGATGGGCAGCTCGGCGACTGCCTCAATCTTCAGGGAGTTCGCGTCAATACGAGCGATAGTAGAAACGTGCTTGTCGCGGTCAGCGGTGCCCGCAACCCAAATCTTGTTGGTCTTCTTGGAGTATGCGACCTGGAACTGACCGGGCAGGCCCTGGGTGATCTTTGCCATCGCCTTGTCGGTGATGGTGCGAGCGTCAGTGCTCTGGCTTGCCGCCGGGGTGGAGTCTGCCGCGAACGATGCGGGGATGGTGGCAACGCCGGAAATTGCCAGTGCCAGCGATCCAACGGCGAGGCCCTTGAATGCCTTGCTTGAAGCGAGGTTCATATGTATGTCCTTTTTCGTGGGTGGTGTGTGAAGGTGCGTCTCTCCCCCACCGATGGGTGGTGAGGCGCCGCGTTTTCCTTGCTCTTTGGTGTGGGTTTCGTGGGCCCACGAGGAAGGAAACTAGTCTTCACACAGTATTAAGTAAGGCAACCTTTAACTTACCTTCTAGGTAATACTTACTTAGCGCACAGGATTTTGCAAGATTTTAGGCATATATAACGCAAAATTTCATATGCCAGGCACAGCCTGTCACTAAAACTCCCCGAGGTGCGGCAATACGGGGCATAACAAAACCCCCGCCTCCAGCAAAAGCCAGAAGACGGGGGTTCCACACACCCCAACACACACGGTGCCGGGGGTTAGCTAAAAATTAGGAGACATACGAGAAGTCAGTGAACAGCAGGTTCTGCAACTTGTAGCGGCGAATGAAACGAGCCAGCTCCGCGCGAGTAGTCGGCGCGGTCGGGTTGAACACGCCCGAAGAATCCAGCACGATGTCGTTCGCGCCAGCCCACGCAACGTAACGGTGCAGAGTACCGGCACCGAGCACGTCGCGGAAACGAGAACCAGCACCCTCGTTCATTTCAGTCAGCTGAACCTCCGCGTTGTACTGGAACAGTACAGCCGCCAGCTCCTCATGAGAAACCGGTGCGGTCGGGTCAATCTTGTCGCCACCAGTGAGCGGCTCGGTGATCTTGCGGTCACGAGCCCAGTGCAGCGCATTCGCGGTCGGGCGGTCTGACGCATCCGCAAAGGGTGCAACCTCCGAGTTTTCGCTCACGCCAGCGTGACCTGCAGCGTGGTTCAGCAGAGCAATAAGCTCCTCGCGGGTCACAGGGCGGTCCGGCTCAAACGCGCCAGACTGCGGGTTCGGCATCAGCCACTTCTTCTGGTTCGCCATGCGGATATCCTCAGCGAACGGGTGGCTACCCGGAACGTCCTCGAAAGAAGTCTTCAGGATCTTAGTCTCAGCCACGGGAATGCGCGCAGCAATCTGGTGGGTAACCTCCTGACCCCACGGGTCGGAGCAAATATCCAGCTGCAGGGCGTGATCAACACCCTCACCCTGCATCAGCTCGATGGGGAACTGGTCGCTACCGCTGAAGCTGTCAGCTTCACCGTCAAATTCGGGGGTGAGCGGCCAGGAGCGCAGAGTTTCGAAAGAGTCGTTACGAACGTAGCCGTGGCGTACGGTCAGAGTGGTGCCTTCGGTGAGGAATTCGCGCAGACCGTGTGCAGTGTAGTTGACGGTCATACCGGTTTCAGTGATGGTGGCACGCTGAATAACGAGGCGCGGGCCTTTAGTTTCCTCGGTTGCCGGGGCAAGGTTTGCGGGAGCTTCGTCAGCCTGAGCGGCCTGTGCCTGCAGGGTCAGTGCGCCTGCAGCGGCGGCGGCGGAAGCACCCTTTACGAAAAATCGTCGTGAGAGTCGATGGGTAAGCAAGGGCATGATTGTCCTATTCAGTTCTTGTTTGAGTTGAGTGAGTTACGGGTGGCAGGATGCGCGGACAGCGGCGTAAACGGTGAGTGAGGCCGATACGTTGGGTTCCCTCCCCTGTGTGCGTGAGTGAGACGCAGCATACCGGGGTGCGGGTGTCTGTCGGGCGGATGCGCGGTGAGTGAGACCGGCACGAGTTCCCTGACCCAGTCATCTAGCGTACCTTAAGGTTTCCTATAAAGCGAAGACGAACCGGCGGTGATTTTACGCCCATTTTCGATATCCAACGAAGTAGAGGCGATATCTGGCAAGGTTTGCCGGAAGTTGGTATGGGTTCTTGATGGGGTGATTTTGGGTTGTTCCACACCGAGGCGTTCCGAGGGGTGGATTATGTGGGTTTCTGAAGTTTTATGTGTGACACGCCGTTTCAAGCCCTTTTCAAAGAGTTATAGTTATTGGTACCCTATCACTGTTCCTATATCCTCAACAAAGGAGTTACCCATGGAGGCCAAGGAATTCTCATACGAGAAGGCTCTCCTCTTTTTTGCCAAGTCTAAGTACGCCGACCTTTTCGGCGTAGCACTGGTTATCGCCATCGCAGTCGCCTCAGGATACCTGAGCACCACCCTCGACAAATACGTCGACTGGGGCCCGATCACGAAATTCATTCCCCTCGGCGTGATTTCCGTAATTAACGTGGGTATTTCAATGATGTCTACCCGCCTGACCGGCCGCCTCTCAAACATCGGCAACGTGCTAGGCATTATTAACACGGCGCTGTCTTGCGCGATTGACTACATTATGGGCAACAAGGCGGCAATCATCACCTACCCGGTGACCTTTATCGTGTACACCTTCGCGATTCGCAGGTGGCAGAACTCCGAACGCGGCAAGGCGTTGGAACCGCCGACCGGCACGAAGGGGCTGCTGATTATTAGCGGTATTGTGGCGGGTTCGTTCGCGTTCTCCCTGGCTGCGAACTACATTGGCTACCGCGGCCAGATGACGTTCCTGTTCTGGATCACGACCGTAGTGTTCGGTCTCTCCCTGTCAGCAAACATTCTGAACGCGCTCAAGCTCACGATGCAGTGGCAATTCTGGTTCCTGTACAACGCCGTGCAGTGCGTGAAGTCGCTAACCCAGGGCAACTTCGCGAACGTCGGCAAGTACATCTTCTACATCATCAACAGCGTGGCAGCGCTCCTACTGTGGACCCGAAGCGGCACCGCAGCCAAGGGAGCAGTGGCGGTGGCGTAAGGGGCGGTTCCCTAGCGCACTAGCTACCGCATATCCACTCAGCGATATGTAGACGCTCAACATTACAGATGCAGGGGCCCTCCGGTGATTCAACCGGAGGGCCCCTCCCCTGCATTGTGCGGGCATATTTACTGGCTTTATTTACCAGTATCGGTAAGCGGCTAGGCTAGCCCAGCGGAATCGCGCTACCCTTCAGAACCTGACGCTCAGGTGCCGAATCGCTACCCACCTTCGCGATGGGGAAAGCAACAAAGGCCTGAACGCCCTTCTCACGAAGAATCGCCTTCTCATCCGCCAACTCAGACACGAAAATGTCAGTACTCCAAGAACCGCGGTCCATCGCTTTACCGAGTTCGTCAACCACCCTACGGTAGGGGTGGCTGCGCAACACGGTTCGCAACCGGGCGGGCGTAACCCTTCCGAAGGGTACCGGAAGCACCATGAGCCGCGGGTGCAAAGCGTTGTACGGGTAGGCACCGGGGGTCACGCCGATTCGGTGGATCTGGTGAATCACCGGGAAGTTCGCAACACCCACCAGGGCACAGAAGGCGAGCGCAGTATCCGTCGGCTGCGGGACGGTGAAACCGGTTCCGGTTCGGGAATCCGGTTTCTTATCCAGCGAGTCGTGCAGGGTTTGCCCGGTAATACCGCTGAGCATCGCGGAAGGTTCCCAGGTTGCCAGGTCCGCGCACATCAGGCGCAGACGGTCCTTGACGAATTCCTGGCCCTTGTTGCGGGTTTTCATCTCCCAGCGGGATGCACCGTGGTCGGGGCGAGGCGCCTTGGTTTCAAAACGCCAGTATGCCGGTTCGCCCAGGCCAGCAATCCACAGAAGGGACAGCAGGTCGTCGCGTTCCGTCAGCGCATCCAGATGAGCCTGTCGGGTCTTCTGGTGAGAAGCCCAGTCGTCCGGGTACTTCTCCGCGTCAATTCCGCGAATACGCGGTGAGAACGGGGAGAAAATAGCGGTTTCCTTACCCGCACCGTAGGACTGGTCGACGTTCACCCAGCTACCATCAGCAGCCAGGGAAGAAACGTAGGAGTGCACGCACTCGGCAATTTCTTCTTCTGACACACCTTCAGCATGCATCTGGGCGCGCGGCTGACCTTCCTGAGACCAACCGACGGTGACGGTTCCGGGGTGCTTCTGCTCAACCATCAGGGACAGCCCGTAGAGAGCAAAATGGGTCAGCGCCGAGGTGTAGTCACCGGCAATAGTTAGCGTTGCCATTAGTGTCCCTCCCGTGAAATCTGGGCGTCTGCTGCGCGTTCAACGGCCTCAAGGTAAGCGGTAGCGTACGGGCCGTAGGTGCGGCTCGTCTGCTCCATGAGGTTATCCCAGTAACCGACATTGAAGAGTCGGGTTGCCTGTTCCTTGAGCGCTTCGTAGTCCAGCCCCTCGGGCAGGTAGCCTTCCTTGAGCAGGAAGCCTGCGTCGTGGGCGAAGGAGAACCGGCCGTGGCCGTGACTGCAACCGATGATGCGCAGTACCAGGTCGCGGTGCTCTCCCACCTTTTCGGGCGAGGCGGCAACCATGAGCGCGGACAGCTGCTCGTGACGCCACCCCTTCGGCAGGGCGCTACGGCTACGGGCGCGGTACGCCTCAGCGACGGAACGGCGGCCACTCTTCGCGAGCGCTCCCGCCTCCTGGTCTGCACCGAGCATCTGCTGGAAACGCAGGTCACGCTTACCCTCGTCGTGGTACTTTGCCGCCAGTTCCAGGGCCTCCGAGAATTCCGGTGCCAGGCCGAGGTTCTCGGCAAGCTGACGGGTACGCTCAGCAACATCGTTCTGGTGGTCGTCCAGAAGAACGGGGCCAGTCAGCGCCAGTTCCTGAGCGATATCGGAGCCTTCAATAGACTTTTTGTCGTCGGTCACGTCGGCGTACCAGGAAATAACTTCCTGACCGTCCTCAGCCTCGGTAGAAAGCTCAGAAGCAATCCTCTTCTGGCCGCCCGAAGCTTGGCTGTCAAGCAGTTCTGCTACCTCTTCGGGAGAGAGACCCAGATATTCCCTGAAGTCTTCCTCACGGTCCACGCACTTCTCGTACACGTAGAGCTTGATGCCCTCGGGGAAGGGCACAGCCTCCAGCTCGTCCTTCTTAGAAGGCAACTCACGCTGAGTCACAGCAATGTTTTGGTTCGTGAACGGAATACTCCCCGTATCAAGAATCAGAACGTCACCGGGAGCCAACGTCTGGTTGTTCTCTTCACCCTGGTCAGCATCCTGCCACAGGGAAATTTCACCCTGACGGTAAAGGAACTTACGCGGCTTCACGCCGTGCTCATCCTGGTGGTCCAGAATCTCCTTGAGAATCTTCAGATTCGCGGGGAAGGTTTCCTCGTCGCGCGGTGCGAAGTAGCCGGTCTTGAGAATCTCCATGGCGGCAGAAGTGTTGCTCGGCAGGTTATCGCGCACGATAACACCGCCCATCGCGGTTTCCGCCTCCAGGGAGTCGTGCAGCCACAGGTCAAGGTCCGGCTCGTCGTAGGGGTTCTCGTCGGTACGTGAGAATTCCAGCAGGTCAGACCATTCCGGTCGCTGGTAGAGCAGACGCTCCGGGGAGGACTGTACCGGCGGGTTCTTCACCATTGCAGCGGGGTTCACCGACGGGTTCTCAGCATCGTTGAGCGCTTCGAGCCAACCATACGCATTGCTAAGGTCGACCGCCTTGTAGGGAGGCGCGTCCTTCTTGACCGAGTCACCATTGGTAGGCCCAATAACGACGACCTTGGAATTCTTACGGCGGCCCAGACGGTTAACACGGCCGAAGCGCTGCGCCAAGGAGGAAGCCGGAGCCAGCTCGGTCACCAGGTCAGCAAAGTCAACGTCAATACCGACTTCAAGAGTCTGGGTGGCAACAACAACCTTCACGGACTCATCGCCTTCGGTAGTGAAGAGCTTGCTGTGCTTCTTCTGCAACTTTTTCAGGTCGTACGGGCGCATGCGTCCTACGAGAAGCTCAACCTCATCCTTTCCAAGCACCTTGTCCTTGGTGAGTTTCTCCTTGATGGAGATACCCGTCCGCACATGGTTGACGATACAACCGACAGTGTGGGCTTCATCGGAGCCTTCACCCGCCTCACGGTGAGCAAGGAAATCCTTAATTGCGTCCACAGCAGCATTCACGGTCGCAGCGTTACCGGGCTTGCCATCCCACTTATCGATGGGGCGGAGCACCAGTTCCTTATGCGAGTGGACACGCTTGCGCAGCTCTTCATCATTCGGGCTGTCGAGAGCCTCAATGTCCACGCCCAGCGTGGTTGAATCGCTGTCCTCAGTGGAGGGGGTAGCGGTCGTCTCAACCACCTGCAGGGTAGGAACACCCAGGTTGGCCTCGCGCTTCTGCAGCTCGGCAATACGCTGAGTGGTGTGCAGCAGCTGACGGTTCATGTGTGCCTCATCGAGCACCATGACGGTGTCCATGGCCAGCAGAGCGGTCTCACGCGGGCGGGCAGCCTTGGTGCTGCCGTAGCCGCGGAAGAGCGCTCGCGAACCGTACATATCCGGGGTTGCGGCGATGATTGCGCAAGCCGAAATGTCGGTGACCGGCAGGTTGCGGTTCGAGAGTTCGCCACGGATGTGACCAGTCTCGAAGGGTTTGCTCCCCTTCTCGTCGTTGCGGGTCTGGAAGCTCTGGAGAGCTTCAGCAACCCTACGCAGAATATCGGGCTCACCGGATCCATCAGCGAGCGCGTCCTCCAGGCAGCCGAGAATCTTGTCGGCACGGGTTGCCTGGCTGTCGACCAGCGCGCGGCGTCCCACGGTCACGCAGAGGCGACGGGGAACGCGCGGCGCGGCGCCAACCGCGGCGAGCGCATTCGCGAAGAGATGGATATCAACCACGGAGGACTTGCCGGAGCCGGTCGGCGCGTTAATACGTTCCGGCCATACGCCGTGCTCGCAAATGTGGTCGAGCACTTCTTCCTGCCAGCTGAAGGGGTAGCGCTTTTGCTTTTCCTTGGGTGCTTCGTTAGGTGCGTTGTTACGTGCGGCATCAAGCGCAGCATCAAGCGCGGCAAAGAACTCACCGAACTCATCACGAGTAATAGAGGGCAGCTTGGTAGCGGGGCTAGTCATGCTTTTCCTCCTTCTTGCGGCGATCGTATTCTTCGGTGGGCACGTCGAATGGAACCAGCAGGCCGCCGCCCATGTGGCGGGATTGGCCGATGGCTACGAGGGTCGTGTCCGTTGCCAGGTTGCCGAGGTCTACGACGCCGCGCCACGGTTCTACGGGCAGAGTGCGGGGCAGCTTGTAGGCGTAGGCGGCGGGGTTCTGGGTTACTCGGTGAGCTTCCAGAACCTTGGCTTCAGCCTTTTCCTCGACCTGATCCCTCAAGCTACGAATTCGTTCGCGTGCGGTTTCAGCCTCGGGCGCTTCGAAGCTGTCACGCCACACGTAAGCCATGGAAAGCAGAGCGGCGTCTGCGAAGGTCCAGGCCTTCGTCTCAGTCTTCTTCGGGCGGTTGAAAACGCGCGATTCGGGAACGGCCGCGCTGAGAGTACGCCACAGGCGCTTGTACCCAGTCTTGGGAGCATCCCAGAAACCCTGTGCGGGCAGGCGCTTCTGGCGAAGCTTCACGGTCAGTCGGGGGAAGTCCTGAGCGTAGAGAGTTTCTACGCTCCTGAGTGCGATACCGAGTTCTACTGCTTCATCGGTCGGGGCGCTTGCCGGGACCAAGACGAGCAGGACTCCCTGAGACTTCACTTCACGACGCAGGTAGTCAGGCAGGTAGCGGGCGGGCAGGTACTGCAGCGCCAGGCTGTTGGCCGGCTTGTGACCCTTGGGGTACCTGCCGGTGATGAGGCTGGGCGCGCCGAATCCTGCGGCAGCTACGAGAGCCTTGTGCAGCAGGGAGCATGCCTTGACGTACTGTTCGGGCTTCAGCCCTTCACCGTCTACTTCAAGGAGCCACAAGTATTCCCAGGGGCTGGTGGAGGTTTCAGCCTCCACAGGCTGGTACTTGATGGATCCCAGGCCTGCGGTGGGTACCGATGAGGGGCGCATCGTGTCGCTCGCTGCGGTCTTGTCGCCTGCCTTGGTGGGAACCTTGGCGGGGTACGCTTCTGCATGAGCACGCATGAGCGCGTTGATTCGACCGGGTACGGGTACGCGGACGGGCATACCGCCTGCTTCGAAGGGGCCCGACTTGGTGTCGATGGTGTGGGTGGGTTCCACGTCTCCGGTGTAGAGGGCGGTGAAGCTGCTGGCTTCTCCGAGGGAGGGTACTTCGCCACAGAGCTGGGTGATGGTTTCCGCGATGTCTGCGGGTACCTTATCGTACTGCCAGCCGATGGTGTCGGATACTGCCCAGCCGTCGGATACGGCGCGACGCTCGGTCTGCCGCCCATCCTTCTCTGAATATGCCACTTCTCGGTACATGAATCGGCTCATCTTGTTGGGTGAGCGGTACACGGGGCACATGTCGGGAAGCTGCAACCCGCTCGGAGGATTCTCTTCAAGCCATTTGAGAGCCTTGAGAGATTCTTCCGAGGGGGCAAGCCGCCCGTTTTCGATAATTGCGTGAGGTCCCTGCGCGGCCGCGCTGAGGAGCGCGGCCTGCAAGCGGGCAGGGTCGGGGAAGGCGTCGGGGCTTCCGTCCGCCTTGTGGCCCTGGTATACACCGAGCGGGAACCTCGCGAGAATTCCGAGGTTCGTCATATTATTCAGCGTCCTCCGCAGTGGCGTTCTTAATGATGATGGGGTTGCCTTCAACCTTGAAAGTCTGGCCATTCCAGTCAGCCACGCCAGCCTTCTTGGCATTCTCGATAGCCTCGAGGAGCAGCTGGTCGGTGTGTTCAACGGTCAGGGGTGCGAAGGGCTTCTTCTCGCCGAAACGCTGGTCGAGGGTGACAACGGGTGCGGCAGATTCGATCAGGTCACAGTTGGCACGGATGTAGAGTTCACGCTCCGCACGGGCAATAGCGTTGAGGCCGAGTGCGGCAAGAAGTGCACGCGCGGCAACATTCTTGGTCTCGTCCTGACCGAAGCGCAGCTGACGCAGGGTGGCGAGGCTCAGAACCCAAGAGCGAATAATGCGGCGGCAAGCTACAGCACCGGTTTCTTCGAGCGAGGGCGGGATGCTACCCAGGCCGAGAGTGGAAGCGGAGATGCGAGCATCAGCCTTGGCGGTCTTTACTTCCTTGCGGCGTGCGGCAACATTCTTGGCGCTCAGTTCAGCTTCCTGGTCATCGACGAGAGAGTTAAGTTCCTTGGCGCCAAGCTTTACGCTGGCGGCTACGGCGTCGACGCGGGCGCCGCCACGGCGTGCCTGTCGGTGTTCAGCGCCAGGATCCTGGTCTGCGAGGACGCCGATAATTTCACCGACGAGGGCGCTACGCAGGCGGACCTGGTTGCTCTTGCGGGTGGAGTCCCATGCGCCGAAGAGGAGCGCTGCAGGGGCGGTGTTGAGCAGTGCGCTCATGTCTGCGGGGGTGCAGTTGCGCAGTGCACGGTACTGGTCGTTTTCGGTGATGGGCTTACCGTCGACGTGACCGGCGCGGAAGTGGCCGTCGAAGACGCGGTGGGAGAGCTCCATGTCGCTGTATTCGACGGGGCCGTTTTCGGTCTGGTAGGTGACGACGGCGCGGGGAATCTTTACAGCCGCTTCGTCGCCGTACTGGCAGCCCTGTTCGATGGCGGCTTCTGCGCGATTGAGTTCGGACTGCTTGCTGTCGATGAGGACTACCTTCTGAGACTTGCCCTTGACAGCCTTCTCGGCATCCTTGGAATCTTCTTCCTTCTTAGGTTCGTCCTGACCTTCAGGCTTCTCTACGATGTAGCGGGTTTCGTAGGCGAAGACGGACTTGGAGCCGTCGACGAACTTGGCGGGTGCCACGGATGCGTGGGGGCCTGCTGCGGGTTCGAGTTCGGTGATGGAGGTGAGGACGGAGCCGCCGCCGAGCTTGACGTTTTCGATGAGGTCGGCGAGGGTGATGGTGTTCTGGGACTCGTTCTGGGACATGATTGTCTCCTTATATGTTGGGTGCACGTTTGCTTCGATGCGTTGGACATGCACGTTTGCTTGTATAGCTTTAAGCTACATCGGTTTTCCGAATGGTGCGCGTGTTTTCGTCACGCTGCTGATTCGGCATGCCGTTTCCTTCTCCCCTGTGCTGTCACGCCCAGTGTTTTGGGTAGTGACAGCACAGGGTATGGAAGGTAGGCATATGACCACACAAGCGGTCAGTATGCAGACAGATTGGGAGGCCCCTCCGTACTGCCGGTATACTGATTAGGTTATGTCTGCGGCAACAGGCATAACCGCCGCTTGATGCGGTAAATACTTATATAAACAAAAGCCGCCCGTTGCGCCTCTGAACTGCCTCCCGTTTCTTGGACAACGA
>NZ_KV816924.1:0-33585 GCF_001814485.1 Rothia sp. HMSC066G07
TAGCGTCCAAGTTTCGGGGCGCAGTTCAAAACAAGAGTGCGGGGCCGCCAAACACGCTAAAGCAAAGCGCTAAAACAAAGCACAGAAACTAGGAAGTGCAAAAACTAGGAAGTGCGGAAGTACAGGTACATCATCATCGCAACACGACCACGAGAGGTCTGAGCCGTCGGCTCAAAAGCATTACCCTCAGACACCGTCGACACGCCATGGCGAGACGCCCACACAATCTGACGGTAGAACGGAGTCGCAGACGAAACATCGCTAAACGGGGAAGTACCCGACATCTGAATCTTCTGCGCACCATCAGCACGGTACAGAAGAGCCGCAGCAGAAGCGTTCGACAGGCGCGCCTCCGCATGGAACTTACCATCAACCCAACCGGACGTAATACGCTCCTGACGCGCCCACAGGTACGCATCATAGTTCGGGTCAGACTCATCAACATCCGCATACGGCGAATGCTCCGGACGGGTTACCGCCGGCGAACCCGCCAGCTTATAGAACATGGTGATCAACTCGCCACGAGTCACCGGATCCTCAGCACCAAAGTGGTCCTCAGAAAGCGGCTCCATCGTCTGAGTGCGAACAGCCCAACGGATACCCGCATAGTACGCAGAATCCTCAGGGGCATCAGCAAACATAGTGTTCGCATCAGGCGCGGTCACGGACGGACGCAGAATCTTCGGGCCCTGAGTCGAAGAACTCGACGCCAGAGGAGAGGAGGTAGCAGGCACCGAAGCAGCTACCGGCGCAGCAGTATCCGCCGAAGAAAGACGCGCCTCCGACGAATCATAAAAAGAGAAAAGAGGTGAGAACGGCAGATACAAAACACCCGCCAACGCCACAGCGCCAACAGCCAGCTCAATACGGCGGCGCTTACGCTTCTTCGACTCAGCCTGAGAAGAAGCCTCGGGGGTGCCCTCCGGTGCCAGCAGAGGTGCAGAAGAATTATGGGCAGTATCAGTCGACTGCTTAAAATTCTGGGACATAAATCCTCAATGTGGTTGATGTATCGGTGTGTGCAGGGCTCCCTCTAGTTCTTCTACGCACCCAGCCGGATAAGGGTGCGCACTAAGGGGGCGCAACAGTCCTAAGCATAAACCACAGCTTGAAAAATATTAATTTACACTCCACAGAACATTCTTGAAAAGAGGGGAGTAGAGCACCCAAAAATCCGCCCAATAGCGGGTGCCGCATGAGGCGCGCCCCACATGCGGTACAGCCCACACTAGCGTGGTAACCGCCAAAAATACGCCGAAAACCGCGGAACATTAGCGGACAACAGCCCCACTCACACCCCTACAGACACCCTGCAGACACCTCATAAACACCCCGCAAGAGCACAGAAAAGCCGGGCCAGCGGCGTTGAAACCAATGTTTCATCGCCGCCAGCCCGGCATAATCCATAGACCCTAGAGGCTAGCTTTAGCGAACCTTATAAAGCCCTAGCGGACCTTGTAGTTCATCAAGAAACCAGCCAGCTCACCACGGCTCACCAGCGCAGACGGGTGGTACTCAGAGCCCGGGAAAACCTGTAGCTTCTGCTGCTTAGCCCAAGTAATCTCACGGTAGAACGCAGAGCCGACCTTTACATCGGTGTACGGCGCCTCAGTCGCAACAACCGGCTTCTTACCATCGAAACGGTACAGGAACGCCGCAACAGTAGCGTTAGAAACAGACGCATTCGCGTGGAACTTACCATCAGACCAGCCGAAAGTAATGCCCTTCTGACGAGCCCAAATGTACGCAGTGTAGTTCGGGTCATCGGTCTTCACATCCGGGTACGGGCTAGTAGCCGGCAGGGTAACCTTCGGGGAACCAGCCATACGGTACAGTGCAACAGTCAGCTCACCGCGGGTCGCATCATCATTAACGCCGAACCAATCCTTCTCGCGAGAATCAATCAGCTTCTGATCAGCAACCCACAGAACAGCCTTGTGGTTCGCGTGAGCAGCCGGAACATCAGCGAAACGCTCACGAGCCTTCTTGTTCGCAGACTCACCGGTCAGAGTCAGGTAATCAGCCGCGATGCGCTCGCTGTCACCGTCAGCGTAGTTCACGGTCACGAAAATAGCGTAGTGGCCATCAGCATCCAGCTTGGTGCCGTCAACGTTAACGGTCGTCTCAAACGCGCCGGTCGCCACACGGTCAGCGCTCAGAGTGATGCTCTCCAGAGCCTCACCGGTCGGGTTGCCGTCAGCCTCAGCAGCCGAGAACAGCACGTTCACGGTAGCGCCAGCGGGGACCTCGAAATCCTTACCCTTCACACGGATAGTGGTCGAAGAGCTCAGATCCACCTTGTCAGTGCTCAAAGAAACCGAAGGAGACGCCTTCTTAACGTTCTCGCCGTTCACCGGAACAAACGTCTGAGTGCTCAGCGCCTGGCTGTTCGCCTCATCGTTATCTTCCGGAACGTTGAACTCGAAAGTCTGCACAACGTAGGAGCTACCGGACTTCAGGGTGCCCGCCGGGATGTCCAGAACAGTCGAGAAACGGCCGTTGGTGTAACCCATGTACTGGCCGAAGAACGCAGAGTAGGAGGTGAACTTAGCCTCCGACTGAGCCAGCGCGGGGCCGGTCGCCTTGCCGGTCGCCGGATCAACCGCACGAACCGCAACAATCAGCGACTCGCTACCGTTGTACGAAATGTTCTGGAAGCCAGCACCGTTCACAGTGACCTTAGCGTTCTCAGAAGCATTCACCGACGAAGCGCTGTACGACAGGGTAGGGGAATCAACGGTGGGAACATCCGCAACCTTCAGTTCAGTACGAACCTCATCCGCGGGAATCCAGCCGTCTTCAGCGTCATCGCGGTAACCGAGCACAACATCGAAGGACGAGCCATTGGCCTCCAGATAGTTAGCGCCGATAGAAGCGGTCAGGTTCACGGTGCCGTCAGCCGCGAAAGCGGAGGCGGGAACATCCTGAACATAGAAGGGGTAATCACGCGGACGGTGCGGCGAGAAAGCAACGCTTTCACCCTTCGGAACAACGTACAGGCGGAACGACTTGCCCTTAACGAAGTCCTTGGAGAAACCGGAGCCGCTAACCGTCACGTTGCCGCCCTTGAGAATATCAAAAGTGCCGGAGGTAACCTGCAGACGCTGAGCACCCTGAACCTCACCCTGCTCAACAGCCTGGGCTGCTATCGGAGTAGCAGGTGCGGCAAACGCGGGAGAGAGGGGCAAGAGCATGGCGCCCGCCAAAGTGAGGGCGCAGCCGCTCTTAGCCATGTTTTTGGGTAGCGCAAAGCGCATGTGGTTGGGAAGTGAGGACATTGTTATCCAATCAGTTTTTATCGGTGTCACGCATCGAGTGTGGTGCGCATAAACACCGTAGCAAATAGTTAAGACGTGCTGGAACCTGAAAGGTCATCAGTGCGAAAAATGCCTGTGTGTTTTATCGCATGTCTTAAGGTGAAGTATAGCTTTAAAAAGTATGTGCATGACGTGGAAAATATGCCTAAATAGTGTGCTGATAAGCACAAACACCGGTCACTGTACAAAAAAGAAAGCACAAAAAACCCACCGCATTCGAAAAATTCGCACCTATGCAACCTCTGCAGGTTGAGAATATTCACAATGCGGTGGGCAAGGCAACATAAAAGTCACCCACAATAAAAATGGCACATAAACAGAGCCATAAAGTCGCCTATTTGACGAAAGCCAACCAGAATGGCTAACACCACGGAGAGACACTATGTGAGACGGCTACCGCCGTGCGCCATACGGTACAGCATCGTAGCGAGTTCCGTGTGCCCAATAAACGACTGCCCATACGCCTCATAGATAGACTGTTCGCTGATATAACCCCAAATGTGCTGATCAATCGCCCACTGGGACTCCTTACGGAACGAGTAATGCCAGCCAAGAACAGTATTCCACCCGCGCTCAGAAGAACCATCCGGCAGACTACTCTTCTTTGACGCCGAAGAAACAGGACGAGGCTTCGCCGCAGGAACCTTACCCTGCGCCCTCTGATACCTATACAGGAACGCCACCGCCGAAGAATTGTAAACACTCGCCTCCGGGTGGAAATTACCATCAATCCAACCGAACGTAATGCTCTGCTGACGAGCCCACACAATCGCGGCATAGTCCGGGTCGTTGGGCTGAACATCCGGATACGGACTGGTCGCCGGAAGCTCAACCTTCGGGGAACCCGCCAGGCGGTACAACACCACCGTCAGATCACGGCGCGTCAAATTCTCAGAAGAATAGGACTCTGACTTAGGAAGCTGCTGAGCCTTGTACCACCTTTTCGCAGCCTCACGCTCCTCAAACGCATTCACCACCAAACCAAGGTCAGTAGAAACAACCTGCTGCACAGAATCCGCGGCACCACCCTGACCGGGAAGAACCTTCTCCACCACCAGCTTGTAACCGCCCTGATAATTCAGCGCCTCACCGGGAACAGTGAGCGTCGCCTCCGTGTAACCGCTCTGGATGCGGTCAGCCGCAATATCCTGCTCCAGCGCCTTCTGGCCGGTCAGATTGCCAGAAGCATCCGTAGCCTGCAGCGAGAAGCGGTAATGGCCCTCAGCGAGGTTCGGCAGGTTCACGGCACGCACCTGCAACGTGTTCTTCTCCCAATAGGGGCTCACTTGCGGTGAATCAGAACGATATTGGTCCATCTGCTGCGGCTCAACACGCAGAACCGGGGCGGCATCCTTCACCTCGGTGTTCGAGTTGGGCGAGCGCACCGGAATAAACGGGGCAATATCCGTCAAAAGGCTACCGGGTACCTTCTCCTCATCCGGATTCGGGAAGAGGCCGCTGTAGACACCAATCATGTACGACTTGCCCGGTCGCAGAGTACCCGCAGGAATTGTTACATCCGCAGAGAAATAGTTGTTCAGAAAACTCCAACAATAGTATTCACCGCAATCCGTATAACGAACTTTATGGGTGAAAACAGGCTTGCCCACCATCTTTCCCGTTGCAGGGTCAACCTCATACAGCATCAGATACGCCGGGGCACTCCCCGGCTCAACAAGCTGCTTAGAGAGAATATGGTAGCCCTCAACCGTCAGAGTCGTATCCTGCCAGGGCTTATCAATCGCCGAAATGCTGTAGCGGTAGGTCGGCTGATCAGGCTCAGGGTCGCGCACCGTGGGCAAGGGAATTCGTGCCGTAAGACGATAATCTTCATACGGATAGTCGTGCGGGTCAGGCTTATCGGACGGGTAGTAGGTCAGCACCACATCGAAGAGCGTACCCTCCGGAACCATCATCCACTGCTTCGGAATGTCAAGAGTGAACGTGACGCTCCCGTCAGGATTATCGTGGGCCTTGCCCTCAGCGCGGAGGCCGGCAACCTTGCTGCCGTACTGCGCCTCAGGAAGGGGATTGCCGTAATATGGCTCAAGGTAATTCTCACCGCGCTCCACAATGCCGAACTCATAGAACGTGTACTTCGCGCGGAACTCGGCACTCAGCGGCGCGGTGGTCACAGAGACAGTACCGCCCTCAGAAATATTGAGGGTGCCCGAGGTGAGCTTCATGCCAACCGGGTTATCAGGCTTATTCTCCTCAGCTGCGGGGGAGGCGGGGGTCGCCTGTTCCGGGTCTGCCTGAGCGGGGGTTGCCTGTGCCGGCTGGTCCGGTGCTACCTGGGTCGGTGTTGCCAGAGCCGCCGGGGTGATACCGGCAAGCGGGCTCAAACCCAGCAACAGCGACAGGCTGAGCGCACGGACGCTCGCCGGGTGGCGCGGGGCATCAGAGCAGCGCGGGGCGCCTCGTGGTGTGAAGAATGAAGACATCATTATCCCATCTACAAAAAACTGTACGGTGAGTGAAGCGAGCGAGTAGATGAAGCAAGTGAAAAAGCTGAGCGGATAAAGCGTGAGAAGAAAAACCTCGAACAGGGGAGAAGAAGCCCCGTAAAGCCCGGTGTCGGGCACAAGAACTCGCAGAGGCAGGGAAGAAAAACAGAAGCAACACCGGTGGGCTGAAAAGCCGAACTATGTCGAGCATTCCAGCCCACCGGTTACCACGACCGCGCTACCTGAGGTGGCTGCCGCCGTGCTCCAAACGGTAGAGCATCAACGCCAAATCACCAGCGGAAACGAAAGACCTATCAAAGTCCTCATAGACGTATTCCCCATCAACGCGGTAACCCCACACGCGGTGATCGACAGCCCACTGAGCCTCACGCCAGAAAGCGCTACCCTGACGAACCTTATGCTGCCAGCCGCTAGCATTCCGGGGTGCATCCTGGTTGCCCGGCACAGACGAACTACGCGGCAACGAGGGGGAGGTCGGCGCCTTCGGCGTGACCTTACCCATCGCCTTCTGGTACCTGTACAGGAACGCCACCGTCGACGGGGTCGAAAGCTTCGCCTCCGGGTGGAACTTGCCGTCCGCCCAGCCGAAGGTAATGCCCTTCTGACGAGCCCAAATGTACGCGGCGTAGTCCGGGTCATTCGGTGCCACATCCGCGTAAGGGCTGGTTGCAGGCAGTTCAACCTTCGGGGAACCCGCCAGGCGGTACAGCGACACCGTCACATCGTGGCGCGTCATACCGCTACTCCAGGACATCGGCGAAGGATTAGGCAAAATATCACGATCAGCAAACCAGCTCTCAGCCGCCTGCAGCTCATCCTCACGCGTCAGCTTCAGAGGAATATCCTCGACATCAAGCTGCTCCACCGACTCCGCAGCACCATCCTTACCGGGGGTGACCTTCTCCAAGACCAGACGATAAGCGCCCGAATAGCTCAGCTGCTGAGCAATCGTCAGGTCCATCTCCACCCTGCCATTCTGGATGCGATCGGCGGGAATCGCCTGCTGGAGTACCGTCTGACCGGTCAAACGTCCCTGCTCATCAACATGATGCACCGAGAGACGGTACGATCCTTCACCCGGCGCAGAGAGCCCGGTAGCGCGTGCCGTAAATGAGTTCGTCTTCGCGTACGGGCTCAGGCCCACCGACCCAAGGTGCAGTGCGGGCCCCGTGGACTCGTGCTCGGGAGAATGCACCGGAAGGAACTCAGCAACATCATTCAGCATAGAACCCGGAGAATCTTCCATGCCGGGGTAAGGCAGCCCGTCCCCATACATGCCAATAAAATAGAGCTTGCCCGGCTTCAACGTACCCGCAGGAATCTTCATCTCCGTGCTGAAATAGTTATTGCGGAACCACCTGGTGCTAACCCCGTAGTACGTGTAGTCCACCCGCTGAGTGAACACAGGCTCACCCACCATCTTTCCCGTCGCAGGGTCAGCCTCATAGATAGCGATGACCGGAGAATCATTAGAAACCAGTTCCCTAGCCCGCACGAGGACATGGCGTCCCTCAACCCGCAGCGTCGTATCCTTCCACGGGTCATTGATAGCGGATTGACTGAAGGTGTAGGTCCCACGGGTCGGCTGCGCATCCTGAACCACATCAATATGGGCGCGGGCATACAAACGGTCCGCCAAACTCCAAGGTTCCAGCTCAGCTTCATCCGACGACCAGTAGTACGTCATCACCACATCGAAGAGCTCACCGTCGGCAGCCTCAATGTACTGCGGGGGAACCTCAAACGTGTAGGTGAGGCTACCGTCCGGGTTCTCCCGCACCTGGGGCTTCAAGTCCTTGAGAAACCCGCCGTACTCGTCGAGAGGCGCATAACTATTGTGTTCCGCATACGCGTACAACGATCCGCGCTGCACCAGAACCAGCTCGTAGAAAGTGTACTTCTTACGGAATTCAGCGCTCAACGGAGAAGTCGTCACCGACACCGTGCCACCCTGAGAAATATTGAGGGTTCCCGAATCGACCTTCAACTGAACATTTGCCGGGTTCACCCAATCAAAAGCATCAGCGGCAAGAGGCGCCATCGGAAGCTGGGTGCTCACCGTGAACTTATGGTGACCGTACGAATACTCATAGTCCGAGAACACCACACGCACTTCAGCCACTGAACCGCGAGAAGTCGGCCTATAGCTGGAATAACCGTCAACCTTATACTCAACCTCCACGGTCAGAGTACCGTCAGCATTGCGGGTTACCAACTCGTCACGCTTATAGTATTGGTCCGCTACATCATTCTTCGCAAAAGGTGCCTTCTCACCAGAGGTAGCGTTATAAATCGCCACAGACTCAAGGTAGTACCCCAGGTCCACCTCGGGTGAGATATTAGAAATAGTCACCTTATAGACGCGGTCCTGACCGGGATCAAAATCCTGCGCAGCAACAGATACCTTCGGCAGGGTATTCCTGAACGAATTATCCTGATACGCCATGCGCGCAGGATTATTGCCCACAGGAACGAAGGGGAACTTACGCGACAGCTTCTTCCACCCGTTCCCCCCGTGGGTTTCTACACCGGAAACATCCAGGGAATACCCCTTACCGGACTTCAGGACTCCCGCAGGGATAGTAACCTTCTTCTGGAAATAGCCGTTAGGAATCAGACCCTTGAAAATGCGCTGATTCTCTTCCGTATCCGGTGCCTTCAGCTCACCAAGCGAAGCCACATTAGAGTTCGTGACCTTTCCCTGCTCATCATGCTCGGACAGGGTGAAGTCCACGGAGCTGACATCCTGAAAACCGGTACCCGTCAGCGTCACCTCAATCGGCTGACCGGAAGCAATCTGCTCCTCAGAAATAGCCGAAACATCATAGGTGATGGAGGGGAGCTGCGCCTTCGGGAGGTTGAACTCCACCGGCAGCGCCGTACGGACGCGATCCTCAGTGTTCCACGCATAGGGGTGCGCCTCATCTACGGGTCGGTAGGTGAGAATAACCTCGTACTCCAGGTTTGCCGGCAGGCTATTCGCCGGAACCGTCAAATCAGCGCTGAAACTGCCGTCAGCAGCCGGTTTCGGGGCGTCAAAGACAAAGCCGGGGTAATCGACCTTCTGGTAGGGGTTAGCGTAGGTCGAAGAGCCCTTCGGGGCAATCGTGAGGCTACGCAACTCATGATGCGCCAAGAACTCCGGGCTTAGCCCGGTACCCTCCACGTGCACGGTACCGCCGTGAAGAATGTCGAGGGAACCGCTGGACACGCGCAGGGTCGGCAGGGAAGCATCCTGCTTATCACCTTGCGCGGGAGCGTTCTGCGCAGGTTTGTTCTGGGCAGGCGCGTTCTGGGCGGGTGTTTCTTGAGGCGCCGCCAGCGCCGCCGGAGTGATACCTGCAAGCGGGCTCAAACCCAGCAACAGGGAAAGGCTGAGCGCGCGGGCGCTCGCCGGGTGGCGCGGGGTATCAGAATGGTGTGGGGCACCTCGTGGGGCGAAGAATGAAGACATCATAATCCCATCTACAAAATTTATACGGTGATTGAAGTGAGTGAGTAGATGAAGTGAGTGAAGAAGTTGAGCGGATAGATTCTGAAAAGCCAGGCTAGGGGAGACCCGTAAAGCCTGGTGTCAGGCAAGAGAGATCGCTGGTGAGAGGGCAACCGAGGCGGCACCGGCGGGCTGAAAAGCCGAACTACGTCGAGCATCCCAGCCCACCGGTTACCCCCTCACCGCGACCGGGCGTTACCTGAGGTGGCTGCCTCCGTGCTCCATACGGTACAGCATCACAGCCACCTGACGGTACGACATCTTGAAGCCGTCAAAGCTCTCATAGAAGTAACCTTGATCAGGCATGTAACCCCAGATACGTTGCTCAATAGCCCAGCGAGACTCACGTGAAAAAGCAGTCTCCGGGCTGATCCAGAGCCGCCAATGAGAGCTAAGCGGGAAATGCTTCTGTTTCTTCGGGTTAGAGTCCGGTAGTGAAGGAGACGTCGGTAAGCTTGGCGACGCCTCCCCCTGGGATCGCTGATACCTGTAGAGGAACGCAGCCGTGGAACGGTCCGAAAGCGGCTCATTCGGGTGGAAGCGACCATCAACCCAGCCGAACGTAATACCCCGCTGACGAGCCCAAATAATCGCGGTATAGTCAGGGTCATCCGGCGTAATATCCGTGTAAGGGCTGACTGCAGGAAGCTCAACCTGCGGCGCACCCGCTAACCGGTACAGTGCCACCGTCACAGAACGGCGGTTCACTGATTCCCAATCGCGATCAGTGGGGTAGCCTGGCAGAATTTGACGGTTCACAATCCATTTCCTGGCAGCCTCCATTTCCCGTTCCTGACTGATATCCAAGTCCAGATCTTTGGAAGCAACCTGCTCAACCGAATCGACAGCGTCACCCTGATTTGGGGTTACCTTCTCCACAAAGAGCCTATAGGCCACCTCAAAATTCAGGGCATAGCCGGGAAGAGAAAGCGTCTGCGCCGTACGACCCTTCTGAATGCTCTCGGCAGGAATCACTTTCTCCCAAGACTTCTGCCCGGTCGGACGGCCATGATCATCAATCGGCTGCAAGGAGAAACGGTAGTAGCCCTTGGACAGCGGCGGCAGACCCAAAACAGTCACCTTCAAAGTATTATTCTCGCGATAAGGGCTCATCTTATCTCCCGAGACGTAGATGCTGGTGGGAGCTGCATCTTGCTCCGGGGTACCTACCGGGATGAAATCTGCCACATCGGTCATCCATGCACCAGGGTATTCCTCGGAACCCGGGCCAGGATAACCACCGCCGTAGAAACCAATCCTGTACAGCCTGCCCGCTTTGAGAGTACCCCCGGGAATCGTGATAGCCGTACTGAAATGGTCGTTCAAGAAACTATCACAGTACTGATTGCACCTGGTGTAATTCAGATTCTGCATAAACACAGGCGAACCAATACCCTGCCCGGTCACCGGATCAACCTCATAGAGGGTCAGGACCGCCGGGCCTTCAGGACCCCAAAAGGTGCTTTTCGAGAGGATATGGAAACCCTCAACCGTCAGGGTTGTATCCTCTTCCGGGTGCTCGATAGAAGATGAACTGAAAAGGTAGGTGGTCTTCGTAGGTTTAGCGTCCTGCACCACATCGGTAGGAGTGCGGACTACCCGGCGATTCGACCACGTCAACGGATCCGGCGCATACTCATTCGACGGGTAATACGTCAGTACCGTATCGAAGAGAGTCCCCTCTTTAGCCTCAACAATATGGGCGGGAACAACGAGCGTGAAAGTGAGGCTGCCATCCGGGTTCTCTCGCACATTACCCTGCTGCTTGAGGTCCTCGACCATCCCACCGTACTGAGTGAGGGGAACATAATTATGATGCCCGACATGGACGTACGTGGAACCACGTTCCACCAACGCGAGCTCGTGGAACGTGTACTTCTGCCTAAACTCGGCGCTCAACGGAGAAGTTGTCACCGACACGATACCGCCCTGAGAAATGTTGAGGGGGCCTGTCGTGACCTTCAAATCAATGTTCTCCAGCTCAGAGGCGGGATCGCCACCCTGTACTTGAGGCATCTGACGGGCCGGTGTTTCTTGAGTAGTTGCCTGCTGCGTGTTCACAGGGGATGCGGGCGCCGGCTGAGCCGCCACCGGCGTCAAAGCCAGCAGCGGAGACACGCCCAACAGCTGAGTCAAACCCAACGCCAGGGAAGCGCCCGCAACTTTTCGGCGTGCGCCACGGGCAGGCTTAAAGAATGAGGACATCATTATCCAATCTGAATTTTCTGCATGAATGAGGGTGAATGAGAAAAGAAGTTGAGAGGATCAATGAGTGACAGTCCACCGCGCTGAGCCTACGCCAAATCCACATCGTAGAGGACCCGTCGCAGCGGCATGCTGAAGTGCAATCTCAGCCTACCAACCCGAGTCTTAAACAATCAATGAAAACACGAGAAAAAACATGCCGAAGAGAGTTATAAGACAAAAAATTCAAAAATTACGCCCCGGCTTTATATAAAGCCCAAACCCCCAAAAAGACCGCACAATAGAGAGGCAAAAACTGGACACATAACCAGTACTAAAAACGGTGCCCAACAGTGCCAGCGCTAGAAAACAGGCACACGAAAAGGGGCGGTGAGAGAAAAACTCTCACCGCCCCTTCTTCAGGTCACTATCTTCAGCTGCTGTTCTTAGAGATCAACCCAAGCTAAAACATGTAGGTTAACCGCCCGGTTCACGGCACCTGCCAAATCTTAAGCATCGATATAAGGGCTACTGGGGATGTCAATCATGTCCAGCATTGACAGGACACGAGCCAGCTCCTCGCGGGTAGCAATCTTGGTCGGACGGAAATCCTTGCTCTTATTGTGAAAGCTCGTATCAATATTCACCGACGAGTGCAGCCACACC
Organism: Rothia sp. HMSC066G07; assembly: GCF_001814485.1. Classification (NCBI taxonomy): domain Bacteria; kingdom Bacillati; phylum Actinomycetota; class Actinomycetes; order Micrococcales; family Micrococcaceae; genus Rothia; species Rothia sp. HMSC066G07. The sequence continues at coordinate 12,129 of NZ_KV816924.1, forward strand.
GACTCGGTGTAGAACGGGGCACCCGGCTTCATGTCCTGCGGGGTAGTGGGACGGAACCACGAAGGACGACGGCCGGGGGTAAGCATAAAGTAACGGTAGAAGAACGCTGCCATCGTAGCGCGGCTAGCCACCGCCTCCGGGTGCATCTTACCGTCAGACCAACCCGAGGTCAGACCATTCTGGTATGCCCAAATGTATGCCGAGTAACGCTCATCCTTCGGGGACACATCCGGGAACGGGGAACGCGCCGGAAGCTTAACCTTCGGCGAGCGGGCGCCTCGGTAGATTGCATCCATCAGATCGCTGCGGGTCACCGCACGCTTAGGGTAGAAGCAACGTTCCTTATCGAGCAGCAAAACCTTTGCCTTACATGACCTGTAGATATCGGGAGCGTACTCGCCATCCATATCAATATCCACAATGAAAGGTGCCCACGCAAACTCAGTGTTAATCGTCGGGCGAACCTCAATAGTACGCAGGATGGTGTACTGCTCACGGCGCGGACGAAGAGACAAGCGAATCCCGTAGTCCGCCTTCGGGCCACCAGTGACCTCGCGAGAAATGACGTGGTGCCTCACGTAGGGGTCATTCTCGATGCGCTTCTTCGGCTCAAGAGCGAAGAAGTAGAACTGCGTGAAGCCCTTCTCCTTGGTGTAGTAGCCAGCCTCAATGTATGGGGTGTACAGGCCAGTATCAAGCACAGCCTGCAGGCCTGTAATCTCGTAGCTGAGGTTGAAGCCGCTAATATCAAACGACGCCTCGGTAATCTTGAACGTCAGCGGGGTGGTCATAACGTCCAAGGTGGCAGCCTGGGCGCTCTGCTCGCCGGCATGGTGCGCACCCAAAGCGCCAGCGACTGTTAGTGCTGCCGCACCCTTAAAAAGGGCGCGACGAGAGGAAAAAGTAGACATATCATTGTCCCATCGATGTGTTTCTGAGTGGTTACTTCTACGCTAGCAAACCAATAACCATTGGTTAAGCCTCTAGTCGTTTGCTATGCGTACGCGGCGTGACGTGTTTCCATGTGTGCTGAGTTGAGAATGTGAATGCTAGTGAGTGATGTACCCGCCACCAATGGCGAGACGTTTAATACTATAAGCACTTCTGTGCACAAAAAGAAGGCGGATAGATAGACACTACCCGTCTTCTGCCCCGCAAAAACCTACCCGCTTAATGTGGGGAAATGTGGTTTTACAGGGGGAAATACAGACTTAAGCCCCTAGAAAAATAGTTAAAAAATTTTCAATATGATGCAAAAAATAGGCGAAAACAAATAGTTGGGCGACCTACTGCTCATGTACCAGCAACGTCAAAACGCCTGCCTTACGCGCCGTCGGCAGGGTGCACTCCACCGACCAGTCCGCGCTGATCGCCTCCAAAAATTCGGCAATACCAGCCGTAGAACCATCAATAGGACGAGCCGCCAAACCCGACTGAATCAGGTAGCGCGCAAACAGGCCGCGGTAATGCTTCGCCATATGCGAGACGACCTTACGCGACCCATCAGCCGCCACACGCTCCACGCGAACCGCCAGAGTCTGCGACGGGGGAGTCACCCACGACTTCGCGTACGCTGCAGAGCGGCAATCCAGAATCAGCTGGTCCTTCGCGGTTGCCTCCAGTGCGGTACCCAACGCACCCTTCCAGAAGGATGCAAGCGCACCCACCGAACCCAGCTTCACGCCCATCGACAGGCGGTAGGCGGGAATTGCGTCCTCGGGGCGCAGAATACCCCACAGCGCCGAAGAAATCAGTAGCGACCAGTGCGCGGCATCGCGTTCGGCGGGGGAGAAGCTCGCATAATCCAGCGCCTCAAAGAGCACACCCGTGTAGGTGCGGATCGCGGGCTGTGCAGGTTCGGTCAGCAGGCGCGTATTGCGTTCCACCTCTGCTGCGAGGGAAGCGCCCACCTTGAGCTCCGTGAGAGCATCGGGGCCCGAGCTAACCGTTGCCAGCTCCTCCAGGACGCTCTCACGCTCGGCGGTCAGTTCGGGGAACGAGAGGTCAGCAAAGCATACGGGTGCGTTGCCTGCGGGGGCGGGAGTTTTACCTTCGGACGGGGGAAGAAGAATCAGCATCTCTCCAGTGTACCCGCGAGACGCAGGGCTGCTACGAGGTGCAGGGCTGCTACGAGGCGCAGTGTAGTTGTGCGAGACGACAGCGCGCCCGCGAGGCCGCTAATGCGCCTCCGTGTACCCCTAAGCACCCGCGAGGGAACCCGGAACATAGCCACCTCCAAGGGTGTGCGTATAATGGGTTGGGTGAAACGGGCCGTCTGGGCAATCGCGAGGCACACGTGCTTCGAGGAAAGTCCGGGCTCCACAGCACAGGATGGTGGATAACATCCACTCGGGGTAACCCGCAGGCCAGTGCCACAGAAAGTAAACCGCCGCGGTTCGCCGCGGTAAGGGTGAAAGGGTGGTGTAAGAGACCACCAGCGGGCGCGGTGACGTGCCCGGCTAGGTAAACCCCATTCGGAGCAAGGTCAAACAGAATACGCTATGGTAGGGTAGTGCGCCCGATCCCCGTCAGCTTCCTTCACGGAGGTGGGGTGCGTATTCGGGTAGGCTGCTTGAGACGTGCGGCAACGTACGTTCTAGATAGATGATTGCCTCAAAACGCCCCTTTGGGTGGCGTTTTAGACAGAACCCGGCTCATAGGATGACCCGTTTCACGCTACCGTTGACTGATGGAAAATATCATCGGCCGATGGAAAACGAAGACCGCGAATGCGCCTTGAGAGTGCATTCGCGGTCTTCGTTTATGCTCTGTCTAAGAGTCCTCTACCGAAAAGCTGGAGAGGCTCTGATTGGGTGAGTCAGCGATTAGTGGCCGAACGGATCCGGATCCACGCCGGGCATCCACGAGTTACCGTCGACGGTCCAGCCTTCCTTCTTCACGACCTTCTTCATCTTGCTGGTCCACTTCTTGTTCAGGCGGTTCACGTACAGCTTGCCGTCCAGGTGGTCGGTTTCGTGCTGCATGCAGCGTGCGAACCAGCCGGTCGCCTCAAACTGGACGGGGTTGCCGTGCTCATCAAGACCGTTCACGGTGACCCACTCGGCGCGCTTGAGGGGGAAGCCGTAACCGGGGAAGGACAGGCAGCCCTCTTCCTCCTCGTAGGGGTCCGGGTCAGCGGTAGAAATCTTGCCCAGGGTCAGTACCGGGTTGATGATGCAGCCGCGCGGGGGAACGCCGTCCTCATTCTCCATCTTGTAGGTGAAGATGCGCAGGCCCACGCCAATCTGCGGTGCCGCCAGGCCCACACCGTTGGATGCGTCCATGGTCTCGTACATGTCAGCCACGAGTTCCTTGAGCTCATCATTAAACTCGGTGACGGGTGCCGCGGGGCGGTGCAGAACGGGGTTGCCGTGAATAACGATGGGGCGAATAGCCACGGAATTATCCTTTGCTTGTGTTGAACGGGAACTGTTGAGTGGGAACTTACCGGGTGCGCCTGCCTCGTGAAGATGTACCTCATGAAGATGTACTTCGTGAAGATGCGGTGCGCCCTGCTCCCGCTCGCTAGTTTAAAGTGCGGGTGTAAAAGCTCTGTTTCGGTACACCGTGTGCGGGCAAACCGAATCGAGGGTAAGCGAAAGGGCCGTTACGGATAACCATAACGACCCTTTCCATCGGGGTGATCGACGGGGGTTGAACCCGCGACCTCCTGGACCACAACCAGGCGCTCTGCCAACTGAGCTACGACCACCATGTGCTTCGCTTGGTTTCCCTTGCGATATGCAACGGATACTACTGTACAGGAGATTCAGAAACCTGCCAAATCAAAAAGCCGTGATGCTCGTTACATGCCGTGCTTACGCCTCGGATGCCTCAGCCTCACGCTCAGCCGCCTCGCGTGCGGCACGCTCAGCCTCCACCTCACGCGCAATCTGCGCCGAAGCAATCGCATCCGGGCCCTGCGGCACAAAAATAGCGCGGCGGTAATACTTCAACTCATCAATCGAGTCCTTGATATCGCCCAGCGCGCGGTGGTTACCGGTCTTCGCCGGGGCGCTGTGACGAGCCGCCGGGTACCAGCGCGACGCTAGCTCCTTAATGGTCGACACATCAATCACACGGTAGTGAAGGTGCGCCATGACCTCGGGCATGTAGCGCTCCAAGAAGCGCTTATCCATGCCCACCGAGTTGCCGCCCAGCTGCGCCTTGCCCGCCACCGGAACATACTTCTTGATGTAACGAAGCACCTGCTCCTGCGCGTAATCCATCGACACACCGTGCTCAATATCGGGTAGCAGACCCGACGCCTCATGCATCGACCGCACAAAGTCATTCATATTCTCCAGCGCACCGGCAGGAGACTCATCACCGGGCTTAATGACGAACTCAACGCCAGAACCCAGAATGTTCAAATCGGCATCCGTTACCAGAACGCCCACCTCGACGAGAGCGTCGTTCTCCACGTCCAGGCCGGTCATCTCGCAGTCAATCCATACAATACGTTCACTAGAAATACTCACCCTCCCACTCTACCCCTAAACGCCGCCGACCGGACTCCCACGATGTCATAAAAACACACAGGTAGGGGAGTCGATGCGTGTCCACAAGCGCTTTCGTAACAGTGATTCTCACAAGTGCGTCCAAGGGCTCCGGTATGATAAAAACCAGAACGACGATGCAGACAGAAAGGGAGTTATGCGCGCACCAAAGGAGCTAGCACACCGGCTCACCACCCCCGGCGCACACGACGCACCTCTCTCACCCAAACTCTTGGACTACGTCAATAACCACCGTCTGCGCACGGTGATTATCGGCACCATCGGCTCCATCATGGTCACCCTCGGCTCCTACGCCGTCGGCTGGCTCGCCGACAGCTCCAACTTCTGGCGCTACGACATTATTCGAGCCATCCGATTCGAAGCCGCATGGGTCATCACCGGCATTATCATGCTCGCCCTCGGCGCTATGATTATGTGCCGTGAATGGCTGCGAATCTACCAGAAAATGGGCGACTGGAACGAACCCAACGCCATGCGGTGGATGATTGCCGTCACCGCCAGTTGGTCCCTGCCGCAGATCTTCGCGTTCACCATCTACAGCCGCGACATGTTCTCCTACTACGGTCAGGGCATGGTCATGGCGCACGGCCTCAACCCGTACAAGCATGGCGTTTCCGAAATCTCGAACTTCATGCAGAACGGTGCGGACCCCATGTGGGCGGAATCCCCGCCCCCGTACGGACCGGTCTCCCTCAAATTTGAAGAGTGGATTGTGCGCCTGGCGGGGGAGAATATCGACCTCTCCCTCTTCTACTTCCGCCTGCTCTCCGTGCTCGCGGTCATCGGCATTCTCTTCTACGTGGCAAAACTCGCCCAGGCGCACGGCTTCAACCAGGTCCGCGCTCTCTGGCAGATTGGCCCGAACCCGCTGTTCATCGCATCGTTCATTGCCAGCGGCCACAACGACTCGCTCATGACCATGTTCATGCTCGGTGGCCTCTACTACGCTAAGCGCTACCGCGACACCTGGTGGGGTGGCCCGCTCGGTGTGACCTTCGTAGCCCTCGGCGTTGCCGTCAAGCCGCTCGCCCTCGTGGTGCTGCCCTTCGTGGGTCTGCTCTGGGCGGGTAAGAACGCCTCCTGGCCGCGCAAGTTCATCTTCTGGGCACTCTCCGGCGTGCTACTGCTCGCCGAAATGGCGCTCATGGGCTGGGCGACCGGACTGGAATTCGGCTGGATTAAGGCACTGTCCACCACCGGCGGCCAGTACATCTGGTACACCCCCTTCGGTCTGCTCATCGGCGCCGCCTCCCTATTCGTTCAAGGCGACGCATTCGAGGTCATCCGCAAGCTCATCGAAACCGTCGGCAAGGGCATCGGCATGCTTGGCGCCGTGGCAATGGCATTCGTCGGACGCGACCGCAACATCGTGCGCCACGCCGGCCTCGCGATCCTGTTCATGCTCCTGTGCAGCCCCATGATTCAGCCCTGGTACCTGCTCTGGGCAATCCCGATGCTCGCCGCAACCGGCCTGCGCTCGCACTTCCAGCTCATGTGGTACTTCATCACCACGCTGTTCTTCATGGCGTATGGTGTGAGCGACCAGCTGAACGTCTCGCCCTACCTGCGCGATTTCAACCAGGACATGGGCCGACTCATCGCAACCGTCATCTGCCTGGGCTACATCATCTACCTGGTCGCCCTCGACCCGGCAACCCGCCGCCTGGTGTACGTGAGCCTGCACCCCACGCAGATTCGCCGCACCACCATCCGCCTGTGGTGGCAGCTGTTCCCCGGCGCATCAAGCCGCCGTGCACGCCGCCGCGATGTGAAGAAGGCAGAAAGGGAAGCCGCCAAGGTAGGCTCCTAGCGCGAACTCCTAGTTCGCCAGCCTGGCTTAGCTCAGTGGAACAGCTCCCGCGTGAGAGGCGCGGTGCATGAGAAGCATAAATTCTCATGTACCCTAGAGGAAGGCCTCAGTAGCTCAGAGGATAGAGCAGGAGCCTTCTAATCTCTTGGTCGGGGGTTCGATTCCCTCCTGGGGCGCCACATGCAAAAACCGCCCCGCACCCTAAACTCAGGGTGCGGGGCGGTTTTCTTTATGCTTTTTGCGTTGGTGTGCCGCGAGGTGCCGGGCGGCTATTTCTTGGCTGGGATTACTTCTTGGCCGGGGCTACTTCTTAGCGGGGTTCGTGTCCTTGCAAGAGTTGAGGACGCGCTCCATAACCTTCTTCTCGTCCGCGGTCACCCACAGCTTGTACTTCGCCTTCACGTGCACCTGGCGTGCCACGTAGGTGCAGCGGTAGGCGGTGTTGCTCGGCAACCATTCGGAGGCGTCCGCGTCGGACTTCTGCTGGTTCGCCGGGCCGTCTGCAGCGAGCAGGTTTTCCGGGTCGTTCGCCAGCTGGCGGCGCTGCTCTGCGGTCAGATCCTGCGCGCCGGTCTGCCATGCGTTCGAAAGGGCCACCACGTGGTCAATCTGCACGGCCGAGGAGGTCTTCTTGCCGCGCTTGAACTCGATGGTCTTGCCGGTGTACGGGTCATCCAGCGTGCCGCTAATTACGGTGCATGCGTGGGTCCTGACCTTGAAACGAAGATTGGTCAGGTCGCGGCGCAGAATGTCGTCGCGAGTGTTGCACTTGTTACCGTCAACGTCATCCCAGGCGGGGCCGAACTGTTCACGAGAGTAGCCAGCCTTCGACGCGCGTTCCTTCACCTGCAGGGATGCCAGCTCGCTCTTCGCGGTCGCCAGATCCGGTGCGAGCGCGGTCGCGGGGTCAACTGCCTTGTACGGGTTCTTGACCTCGGCGAGGGTTTCCGTGGGAACGTTGGATTCTTCCTCATCGGTGGCGGAGGTGCTCTTATCGGAGCCGAGCAGGCCGTCCACACCGTTCTTGCTCACATAGACCAGGCCAATAATCAGCACGATCACGGCAAGCACAGCGAGCAGACCGTAAATGAGGCGCTTCTTCTGCGGGTCCATCGAGTCGGGCAGCTTGGGCAGGTTGCGCTGTAGCTGCTGAAGTTCCTGTAAAGAAGGCAGGTTGTTGTTCGCGGGCTTTTTGCTCACGGATTCTCCAAGGCGGGTAGACGGGATGCGGCTGAGTGCACCGCATCATCAAGGATAGAGGGCGCGGGATAGAAATAGTTAACTTGAGGGTAAAAATAGCCGCCCCGACGCTGAGATACCTATCACGATGATACCTATCACGATGTCGAATGGGGCATAGCCGTCATATTTCTGCAGGGAATGCGTTGCCCGCAGGCGATTTTTGAAAAAACGGGGTGAAAAGTTCAAAAACTCTATCCACAGGCGGCACCCAAAACCGTAAAACGCGAGGTTATCCACAGAAGCGGTAACCGCCGGATGCAGGAGCGGGTCAGCCCTGGCAAGGTGAAGGAACCCACCCACTAGTTTCTAAGGAGAAACCATGAGCGACACCATCCTGATCCGCGGATTCACCGCCTCCGACCCGGCACTGAGCACCCTGCCCAACGGGGTGCCCGTCGTGAACTTTCGCCTCGCCAGCACCCCGCGCTGGCAGGACGCCACCGGCACCTGGAAAGAAGGCACCACCAACTGGTACACCGTGAAAGCCTACCGCCGCCTCGCCCAGAACATTGCCACCTCCATTGAGAAGGGGCAGCCGCTGGTCGTGAGTGGCCGCCAGCGCATTAGCCGCTGGAACCGCGAAGACGGCACGCAGGGCACTACCGTAGAGGTGGATGCCCTCGGCATCGGTCACGACCTGAACTACGGTACGAGCACCTTCGCCCGCACCGTGGAGAAGCGCACGGTCAATGAGGGGGCCCTGCAGGGCGCGCCTCAGCAGGGCGCACCTCAGCTGGGTATGCCGGGTGCGCCGTTGCAGGAGGCGCCACAACCGGGCATGTCTCAGTACACGCAGCACTATGCCCCGCCGCACGCACCCCAGCAGAACGCGGAGGCGTCGGGTGTGGCCGCTCCGGGTGCTCCTGCACAGAACGGGGGAGTGCAGAATAGCGCATCCCAGGGCGGGGGAGCGCAGAGTGACGAACCCCCCTTCTAAAAGTGCTCCCCGGATGCTTGCATAAACGCGGGTGCATTGGGATAATGGAGCATTGTGTTGACATCGGGCACGCCCCTGCCGCAGGGGGAAGAGCGACCAACGATGTCAACCTTCGGGCACCAATCCTGTCCGAAGCATGAAGTTTTCTGTCCCGCAGTGGGGCAGAGCAATCTGAGTCTATTTGACCTGCGGCAGATGACTCTGGAGATCTACAACTATGCAGACTCTTGACTTCCTCGACAAGAAGTCCCTCCGTGACGACATCCCCGCATTCGGCCCCGGTGACACCCTGAACGTTCACGTTAAGATCGTTGAAGGTAAGAACCACCGTATCCAGGTCTTCAAGGGCTTCGTCGTTGGCCGCCAGGGTGCAGGCGTTCGCGAGACCTTCACCGTCCGCAAGGTTTCCTTCGGTGTTGGTGTTGAGCGTACCTTCCCGGTTCACTCTCCCTCCATCGAGAAGATCGAGGTTGTGACCCGCGGTGACGTCCGTCGTGCAAAGCTGTACTACATGCGCGACCGCCACGGTAAGGCTGCTCGTATCCGCGAGAAGCGCGAGTTCTAATCTTTATAGATACAGAATTCTGTTGCAAACCGCTCCCCAACCGCATTCCGCGGGAGAGGAGCGGTTTTTGCATATTCTGAGACCCCGCTTTCTGAAACCCCGCTTTCTGAAACCCCGCTTTCTGAGAACCTTGCCGCTCTCAGAAAATAAAAGCCCAAGAGCGTAAACACTCTCGATACAATAGCTAGGTACCGTTTCACCCGAGCTAGGTATCTCTCAAACGAAAGGCTCACTCCAGCATGGCAGACGACAAGAACACTGCGAACACCAGCCCCTTCCCTGAGGGATACCAGCCTCAAAGCCGCCGCGAGCGCCGCGAAATGGAAGAATACTTCGCGCGCCTCGCCGCCGAAAAGGCAGCAGCTGAGAAGGCGGATGCCGAGCAGAGCGCCGTAGCGAAGAATGCCGAGCGCGAAGAAACCACCGAAGAAGAGACTGCCGTAGACGTGGAAACCACCAAGGACTTCTCCGAAATGACCCCCAAGGAACGCCGCAAGGCAAAGCGCGCCGAACAGGCAGAGCTGACCTACTCCCAGGCACAGGAAGAAGGCCGCCTCGGCGAATGGCTCTGGGTGCAGGCACGCGAGGGCGGTACCGTCATCCTCTACGCGCTGGTCATCGCATTCCTGGTCAAGACTTTCCTGCTGCGCGGCTTCTACATTCCTTCCGGCTCCATGGAGCAGACCCTGCAGGTCAACGACCGTGTGTTCATTAACGTGGCGGGCTCTTACTTTAGCGAGCCTAAGCGCGGCGACGTCATCGTCTTCAAGGACTCTCAGGGCTGGATTCCTTCCACCCAGAAGACCAGCAGCCCGCTCAAGGACGCCCTGTCCTTCGCGGGTATTCTGCCGGATACTTCCTCGAACTTCCTGGTCAAGCGCGTTATCGGTACTCCCGGTGACGTGGTCGAAAGCGACGGCAACGGCAAAATCAAGGTCAACGGCGTAGAGATTACTGAACCGTACCTGTACCCCGGCAACCCGCCCTCGGAGATGCCCTTCAAGGTGACCGTGCCCGCCGGCAAGTACTTCGTGATGGGTGACCACCGCAGCAACTCCGCCGACTCCCGCTACCACATTAGCGACGGCACCGCGTTCATCTCCAAGGACGACGTGCAGGGTAACGTGTTCGTGGTGGCGTGGCCGCTGAACCACTTCGGTCTGCTGCAGGATCAGAGCTCGGTGTTCTCCTCGATTCCCGCACCGACCTCCACCCCGAGCGAATAAGCGAGCGTGGCAATGATGGTGAGCGCTCAGAAGAGCGCAACGAAACCCGCTCAAGCTAAGCCCGCGAAAACAACCCCGCCCGCCGCCGACCTCGAGTACGAGCAGCAGCTCTTCGCCTCCGGTGCCCGCACGGTTGCCGGAATCGACGAGGTAGGCCGCGGCTCCATGGCGGGCCCGGTCACCGTGGGCGTCGCAATCCTCACCCCGGACGCCACCCTCGAGGTGGGCGGGCTGATCGACTCCAAGGCGCTCTCACCGGCACGCCGCGAATCCATGGTTCCCGAAATCCGCCAGTGGTGCGCCGTGGCGGTCGGGCACGTGGAACCGGCAGATATTGACCGGCTCGGCATGACCCTCTCGCTGAGGCTTGCCGCCCAGCGTGCGCTCGCAGAGCTGGCGCGCCGCGGATACCGTGCCGACGCCGCCCTGTTGGACGGTAAGCACGACTGGTTCACCCCTCCGCAGGAAGACCTGTTCAGTGCGCTGGCACCGGACCCGGCGCAGGCACACTACAACGCACTGCTCGCCCAGGCTTGGGAAGGCGCAGGCGGTGCAGATGAGCCCGCGCAGATGCCGGTGACCATGGTCATTAAGGGCGACTACAAGTGCGCCTCCATTGCCGCCGCATCGGTGGTAGCGAAGGTAGAACGTGATGAGCTGATGGTCCAGCTGGATACCCGCTATCCGGGGTACGGCTGGGCAAAGAACAAGGGCTACGGATCCGCCGCTCACCGCGAGGCGATTAGCGTGCAGGGCCCCAGCCCGCAGCATCGACTGTCATGGTCGCTTCCGGCGACCGCCGAGCAGATTGAGGCCGCCGCGGCACAGCGCGGCTAGGGCGCGTGGCACTCCTGAAAACCGCGCCTCGGAAGCTGGCGAAAACCTAACGTGCCACCGCTGAATCAGTACTAACCAGGAAAGGAAGAGCAGTGAGCGCAGAAGACCTCGAAAACTACGAGACCGACGCCCAAATGGCGCTCTACCGCGAATACAAAGACGTCATGTCGCTCTTTAGCTACGCGGTAGAAACCGACCGACGCTTCTACCTGGCAAACCAGGTGGACGTCACCCCGCACGTGCAGGACGGCACCCTCTACTTTGAGGTGAGCATGAGCGACGTGTGGGTGTGGGATGTATTCCGCTCCAACCGCTTTGTGAAGAAGGTGCACGCCTACTCGGTACGTGACGTGAACGTGGAGGAGCGCCTGCCCAACCAGGAGTTCACCGTGCCGGAAATGCCGGACTTTAACACCTAGCTCACGCCTGATTCACCGCATTGCCGGGGGAAGCAGGCGGCTGCTGAGCTACCGGGCGGCAGCGCTGGGTGATGAAACCGCGTGATAAACCAGCACGAATATGACGCGGCGAATCGGCACTCGAGCGGTGTTTTTGAAAAATATGCCCCAAAATTTCAAATAAATGGCTGTGGATAACCTCTAATTCCTTCTGGGAACCGAGGTTATCCACAGTTTTTCGTTAACCGCGTTCGGGCACGCGCGCGGCGGGCACAGTAGAAGCACTACCGCTATCTACCGGGGGAGAGACCCATGACAACAGCCCGAATAACAGCCCGCGCCGCAACCCGAAGCGCACCCAACAGACCCCTGCTCCGCAGAACCTCGCCTCGCGCCCACAGCGTCGGTAGGTGGGGCGAGGAGCTGACCGCCCGCATCCTGGAGACGAACGGCTACCGGATTCTGGAGAGGAATTGGCGACCGCCCGCTGGACTGGAACACGAACAGATTCGCGGGGAGCTCGACCTGATCGCCATTGACCCCGAGGACGAACTGGTTTTCGTTGAGGTCAAGACCCGCAGCAGCGAAGACTTTGGGCACCCGTTCGCGTCCATTGACCGTGATAAGGCGCGCCGCACGCGCTCGCTGGCGATTCTCTGGTGCAGGCTGCGCGAGAACCTGGATTTTCCGCGCTTTCGCATCGACGCAATTGCGGTGACCGGAACTTGCGAAACCTTTACCTTCGAGCATCTGAAAGCGGTGGCGTAATGGGATTCGCACGCACCTATTCCGTGGCGCTCGTGGGCTTGCGCGGGCACATTGTTGACGTTGAGGCTGACATCTCACAGGGCCTGCCCGGCTTCGTGCTGCTGGGTCTGCCTGACACCGCCCTCAACGAGTCGAAAGAGCGTGTGCGCTCCGCAGCGAAAAACACCGGCATCACCCTCACTCAGCACCGGCTTACGGTGAACCTGACCCCGGCGACCCTGCCCAAGCGCGGCTCGGCGTTCGATCTAGCCATTGTGGTTGCGGCGCTGCAGGCGGAGAAGAAACTGCACCCCAGCGGCGATAGCGTCTTCCTGGGTGAGCTGGGCCTGGACGGAACGCTACGCCCCGTGCCGGGCATCCTGCCGGCAGTTAAAGCCGCCGTGGACGCCGGACACCACCGCGTGATTGTGCCCGCCGAAAACGCTGAGGAGGCGGCGCTCATTCCCGGCGCGCAGGTGAGCGGTTTCCGCTGCCTGGCTGAGGTTTTTGCCGCGCTCGGCGCGGAGAGTCAGAAGCTGACCTACCCGCCCGCCCCGCAGACGGAGGCGAGCGCACCGGTAGCGAAACCGACTGAAATTCCCTCCGATATGAGCGATGTTGCCGGTCAGTCACAGGGCCGTTTCGCCCTGGAAATTGCAGCTGCCGGCGGCCACCATATGCTGCTGACAGGCCCGCCCGGCTCGGGTAAAACCATGCTGGCGGAGCGCCTGCCGAGCATCCTGCCGACCCTCGATAATGATGCCGCGATGGAAGTGACCGCTATTCGTTCCCTCTGCTCGGCGGGGGAGCACCTGAGCGAGCTGGTGCGTCAGCCGCCCTTTGAGGCGCCGCATCATAGCGCCTCCGCGCCGGCGATTCTTGGTGGCGGTAGCGGCATTCCCCGCCCGGGCTGTGTGTCTAAAGCGCACCGCGGCGTGCTCTTTCTCGACGAGGCGCCGGAGTTCAAACGCACGGTGCTCGATTCGCTCCGTCAGCCCCTGGAGTCGGGGACCGTGACCTTGGATCGTTCGAGCGCGTCGGCGACCTATCCGGCGCGGTTTCAGCTGATCCTGGCGGCGAACCCGTGCCCCTGCGGCATGAACGTGGGCACCGGTACGGAGTGCACGTGCGCCCCGCGTGAGCGTCGCGCCTATTTTGGGCGGCTGTCCGGCCCGCTGGTGGACCGCATTGACGTGAATGTGACGGTTCCGAAGGTGTCGTCCACGGAGCTTGCGGGCGGTCAGGTGAACGAGAGTTCGGCGCAGATTCGTGAGCGCGTCATGGCGGCGCGACAGGCTCAGCGGGAGCGTCTGGAGCCGTACGGGTTGAAGACGAATGCGGAGATGAACGGCAAGATTTTGCGCGGTCCGTTGCGTCTGGATGCGAAGCTCACCGGCGAACTGAACGCCGCCGTGGACCGCGGAACGCTGACGGCTCGCGGCTACGACCGGGTGCTGCGTATCGCCTGGACTCTCGCCGATTTGGAGGGGGCCGCCTACCCGAGCCGGGAGCACCTGGATGTGGCGCTTTTTCTGCGGCAGCAGGGGCAATTGAAATAATGCGCCAGCTGAAATAGGGCCAGCTGACATAGCGTGCCGGTTTATAGAAGGAATCACTCACGAGAGGAGAAGAACGTCATGAGTGAGAAGAAGCTCAGAAAACGAGCTGAAGAGGCCGAATTGAAAGAAAATGGGCTGAGAGAAACAGCGCCGGACGAGTGTGTGCCAGAAGAGAAAGTAACGGGGGAGAGCGCGCCTGAAGAGAGCGCGGCGGAGGATTTTGTGCAGGAGGAACTGCAGATTCGCCTGCCCGGTCGCACCCTGGATGCGCACGCCCTGGCGCGTGAGAGAGTGGCGCATATCCTGTCGCTGGGGCAGGAGCCTTCGCCGAGCCCGTATAACGCGGCGCGGTTGCCGGGGTTCCTCGCATCCTGCCTGAACCCGGTGTACCTGGAAGAGATGCACCTGAATGAGATGAATCAGCAGGAACAGCAGAGGGAGCGGCTACAGGGTGAGGCGCTACAGGGTGAGCGCCCCGAACCTGTGATGGGCACCGCCTCCAGCGGTTCTGATTCCGCGCCCCTGTTCAATCCCGCCCTCAGCGCGGAGCAGCTTGAGGCGGCGTGCCGCGAGTACATCCGCTGCTGCACCGCCCAGCTGATGCGCTACGCCGAGCCCGCCGATGAGCTCGTGGTCGAATCCCTCACCACCCTGGGAGCGCCGCTGACCCTGCACTACCTGCTGACCGGGCACATCCCCGATGAGCACACCTGGGAGCACGGCGAACCGGATACGCAGCTCAGCGATTTTCTGCACTCGGTGGGTGCACCCGCGGAAGGGGAGTCCGCCCTGTTCTGTAGCGCGAATGGCTACTACACGCCGGGCGAACATCAGATGAGCCGCGATAAGTTCGGCAAGGCGCTCGCGACTCGCCGCCTGCGCTGGAACCGCCGCATGGAACGCACCCTGAACGCGGAGGCGCACATGGCGGCAACCTGCGGGGCGTGGCTGGTCACTCCCGCCGATCCGCTGTGGCCGCCGCAGCTGAACGATTTGGGGCCTGCTCGACCGTACGGGCTGTGGTGCCGAGGCGATTCGCGGCACCTGCTGGATGTGGCCTCTGCCCCGAGCGTGGCGCTGGTCGGTTCGCGTGACCCGAGCATCTACGGTACGGAGGCGACGACCCACCTTGCCGCTGAGCTGGCGCGCCGCGGGTACACGGTGATTTCTGGCGGTGCGATGGGCATTGATATTGCGGCGCATAGGGCGGCACTGACCCAGCAGGGTAGCGACCTGCCGACCATCGCTTTCATGGCGGGTGGGCTGGATCGGCTGTACCCGGCGCAGAACTCGGATGCACTGAATATGATTGTTGACCGCGGGCTCATCATGAGCGAGGTGAGCGTGGGTAACACCCCCACGCGTTGGCGTTTTCTGGAGCGTAACCGCCTGATTGCGGCGTTGGCGCGGCACACCATTGTGGTGGAGGCGCGCTGGCGTTCCGGTGCCCTGAATACGGCTCGTCACGCGATGGAGATTGGGCGTACCCTCTGGGCGGTTCCGGGGCAGATTAACTCGCCGAACTCGGTGGGAACGAACCGTCTGTTGCGCGATGGACTAGCGCAAACACTCACCGAGGCCGCCGACATCCTCGAGTACGATGCCGCCGCGGGGTTCGAGCTGGGCACCGAGCACGAGAGCGAATGGGATCAGGCTGCCTCCTCCAGTGCACTGGACGAGCTGACCGAACGACAGGGTAGAGTCTGGGACGATTTGAGCCCGCGCTCCTACCGCGGCGTGGATGAGATTGCCGCAGCCCTCGGGTTGAGCGCTCGCGACGTGATGGCTGACCTGTTCCACCTGGGTCGCTGCGGTCTGGCGGAGAGTAGCGGAACGAGCTGGCGGAAGGTCCGCCCGGCTGTCGCTGCGTAGAAGAGCCCCCGCTGAGTACCCCGCTAAAACCCTGTCTGAACGCCCGTAGTGAACATCCAGGCAGTAGCGGGTTGCGGCGGTCGGGCATGACGGGACGGCCGGTCATAACAAGGCAGCACGTGGAGAGCGTGGAACCTCTCTACAATTGGGGTAGGCTTGCGCATACTTGCGCGGAGCCTACCCCGCCGCTGCGCTATCAGCAGACGCGCGGAGAAAATGTCGACAGACCGAAACCCGAAAGGAGGGACGCATGACCCCCGCCCGCCAGCACGAAAACCGGGCTGAGAACCGGAACGAAAGCCGGGAAGATTACCGGGACGAGGCTCCCTCCACGACCCTGCCGGTGACCTACACCCGCACGCTTGCGCCGGAGCAAGTAGAGAGCTCTGCTCTACCTGATTCTGCACTGCCTGAATCGGCGCTAGGGGTTTCCGGCGAGGTGTTCCGCCCCGTCCTGGACCGTTTTGAGCGTTTTCTGCGCTACGAGAAGCACCGTTCCGAAGAGACAATCCGCTCGTATATCTCCGATTTGGAGGGCTTCTTCGGCTATATGGCGCGCCGCGGTGTGCGGCATCTGGACAGCATTGATGCGTCCCTGATTCGTGAGTGGTTGGGTTCGCTACATCTGCGGCAGGCGGCTCGTTCTACGGTGGCGCGCCGCGGTTCGACCCTGCGCACGTTCTTCACCTGGGCTCAGGAAGAGGAGCTGGTACACGCCAACCCGACCCGCGGTATGCGCACCCCCAAGCGGGAGAATCACCTGCCGCCGGTGCTGAGCCGTGAGCAGATGAACCAGCTGCTGACTACCCTGCAGGAGCGTCGGGCGCAGGATCCTCGGGATGCGCGCCTGCTGCGCCTGGAAGCTGTGGTTGAGGTGCTGTACGCCTCGGGCATGCGTATTTCTGAGCTGACCGGCCTGGATTTGCAGAGCGTGGACCGGGCGAATAAGACGGTGCGCGTGCTGGGTAAGGGCAATAAGGAGCGCGTGGTGCCGCTGGGTACCCCGGCGCTTAAGGCGTTGAATCGTTGGGTTTCGTATGGTCGTCCGCAGTGGATTCCGGAGGGGGCCCAGGGCGTGACGGCGCTGTTTATTGGTCCTCGGGGCGGGCGTGCGAATGCCCGTCAGATTCGTGAGGACCTGACCCGCCTGTTGCGCACGGTGGAGAATACTCAGGCGTCGGGTGCGCACGTTTTGCGTCATTCGGCGGCGACTCACCTGGTGGATGGTGGTGCCGATATTCGTTCGGTGCAGGAGCTGCTGGGACATTCGTCGTTGGCGACCACGCAGATTTACACGCACGTGTCGATGAAGCGTCTGGCGGAGACGTACGCGCGGGCGCATCCGCGAGCATAGGGCGTTCGCGCCTCTAAAGGGGAGCGCACCGATATGGGGGAGTGTGCTGGGCTGTGTTGGACTGTGCTTTGAATAGTGCTCTAAATAGTGCGCTGAGCGCCGCCGTCTAATGTCTCTCTATTTGAACCTTGAGTGGCTGAACTGTACGAATGGGGGAAATCGTTCTAAGCTATACACTGTTCAACCTCTGTCTAGGCTCCCAGCGCAGCCCAAAGTTTCTGCACAGTGATGTTTATACAGGGCGGCTGAGCAAGGTAGCATAGGTATCAGACTAACCGTGGTCTCCGTCTCTATAATGGCACCGCGTACGAGTACTAAAAACCAGAAAGGTCGCACCGCATGCGCGCACTCGTTTGCCCCGGACAGGGCTCCCAGAAGAAGGGCTTCCTGAGCCCCTGGCTCGAGATTGAAGGTGTGCGTGAGCACCTGGAACGACTCTCCGAAGCGGCAGGCATCGACCTGATTCACTACGGCACCGAAGCCGAAGAAGAAACCATCAAAGACACCGCAATCGCCCAGCCCCTCATCGTGGCTGCAGGCATCGTCACCGGTCGCCTCGCCCTGCGCGAACTCGACGGTGAAGAGCTCATCTTCGCGGGCCACTCCGTCGGTGAAATCACCGCAGCAGCACTCGCCGGTGTGCTCAGCGACGAAGACGCAATGCGTTTCGTGCGCGTGCGCGCCAACAGCATGGCGGAGGCGGCAGCCGCCTCCCCGACCGGCATGGCTGCAGTACTCGGCGGCGTTGAAGAAAACGTCCGCGAAGCCATCGACGCAGCAGGCCTCGTCGCGGCAAACTCCAACGGCGGCGGCCAGATCGTAGCCGCAGGCCCCATTCCCGCCATCGAGGCATTCGCCGCGAACCCGCCCGCACGCGCTCGCGTCATCCCCCTGAAGGTCGCTGGCGCATTCCACACCGAGGCAATGGCACCCGCCGTGCCCGCCCTGGAAGAGTTCGCCGCATCCCTGCAGGTCTCCGACCCGACCTCCGCACTGCTGACCAACCGCGACGGTTCCGCCGTGGCATCCGGTGAAGAGTTCGTCAAGACCCTCGTCTCCCAGGTCACCAGCCCCGTCCGCTGGGACCTGTGCATGGCAACCCTGCTTGAGCGTGAAGTTGCCGGCATTATCGAGGTCGCCCCCGCAGGCACCCTGGTCGGCCTGGCAAAGCGCGCGATGCGCGGCGTGCCCGGCACCTCCATCAACACTCCCGAGGACCTCGCCTCGCTGAAGGGCTAAACGCCGGGGGGAGAGCACCCAGCCCTCCCCGCGCTAGGAACCCTTCACACTAGACATGCACTTTAGACATGCGAGGCACACAGTGTCTTGCGAGCATCAGCACTAAGGATTGAATACGTGACTACCCTCAAGCAGTACGAAATCAACCGCTACTCCCGCATCCTCGGTTACGGCGCAGCCCGCGGTGAGGTCATCGTCCCCAACGATGACATCGTTGAGGCAATCAACTCCTCCGACGAGTGGATCAAGCAGCGCACCGGCATCGCAACCCGCCACCGCGCCAGCGAAAACCAGTCTGTCGCCGACCTTGCCATCGGTGCCGCCAAGGACGCCCTGGCAGCATCCGGTGTAGCCGGTGAGGACATTGAGGCGGTCATCATCTCGACCATCTCGCACCCCTACGCAACCCCCTCCCTGGCAACCCTGGTCGCCGACGCAATCGGCTCCAAATGCCCCGCATACGACATCTCCGCAGCGTGTGCAGGTTTCTGCTACGGCATCGCCCAGGCAGACGCCCTCGTCCGCGCAGGCACCGCAAAGCACGTGCTGGTCATCGGCGTTGAGAAGCTCTCTGACTTCATCGACAACACCGAACGCACCATCTCCTTCCTGCTCGGCGACGGCGCAGGCGCAGCAGTTGTAGGCGTCTCCGACGAGCCGGGTATCGCACCGACTGTGTGGGGTTCGGACGGCTCCCGTTGGGGTACTGTGGGTATGACTCACTCCCTGTTGGATATCCGCAACCGCGACTTCGTAGCAAACCCCGTGCAGGAAGGCGAAAAGATTTGGCCCACCCTGCGCCAGGACGGCCCCTCCGTCTTCCGCTGGGCAGTATGGGAAATGGCAAAGGTCGCCAAGCAGGCACTCGAAACTGCCGGCATCACCCCCGACGAGCTCGGCGCACTCATCCCGCACCAGGCAAACGCCCGCATCATTGACCAGATGGTCAAGACCCTCAAACTTCCCGACACGGTGGCAGTGGCACGCGACATCGTTGATGCCGGTAACACCTCCGCCGCATCGGTTCCCCTCGCCGCACACCGCCTGCTCAAGGAGAACCCGGAACTCTCCGGCAAGTTCGCCCTGCAGATTGGTTTCGGTGCCGGCCTGGCATTCGCAGCTCAGGTAGTCGTCCTTCCCTAAGGAAAACCCTGGAGCCCGATGCTCACCGCCCCTCACGACCGGCACAGTGCCGGTACACGAGAAAGAAAATAAAGCGGGAAAGCATCCCCTAAACTCCGAGTTGCCGCATGCGTACACCACGCAGACACGATAAACTCGGTAATGCACGCGTACCCCCACCCGGCGGGTGCGATGACCATCGAACAACAAAGGAGCCCCTGAATGGCTAACAAGGAAGAGATCCTCGCAGGTCTGGCAGAAATCGTTAACGAAGAGACCGGCGTTGAGGTTGAGGACGTTCAGCTGGACAAGTCCTTCACCGAGGACCTGGACATCGACTCCATCTCGATGATGACCATCGTCGTGAACGCTGAGGAGAAGTTCGAGGTGACCATCCCGGACGAAGAGGTCAAGAACCTCAAGACCGTTGGCGACGCAGTCGAGTTCATCGCGAACGCTGCCTAAGCTATAACCAATAACGAGGCGGCGCGGGCTCTCACCGGCCCGCGCCGCGTCGCTATTCACTCAGCTTTCAATCCAACACACCCCCGGGAACACGCAGAGTGCGATGACTGCACTCTCCACGGCGTGAAAACGCCCACTGTAAACCCCGGGCCCTACAGGTTTTTATCCACACACCACCGGATAAACCACCAAATCGACCACCGAAGAGAAAGTGCCACAATGTCTCGAAAAGTGCTGGTGACCGGCCTCGGCGCGACCACCCCCATTGGCGGCGACGTCCCCACCACCTGGGAAAAAGCAACCAAGGGCGTATCTGGTGTATCCACCCTCGACTACCCCTGGGTCAAGGAATACGACCTGCCCGTATACATTGCAGGCCAGCTCGCCGTGCCCGCCCTCGAATCCGGCCGCCTCACCAAGGTAGAAGCAAAGCGCCTGGATCCCTCGGGCCAGCTCGCCCTCATCGCTGCACGCGAAGCATGGGAAGACGCAGGATTCTCCGCCCCCGATGCCGAATCCGCAGAAGAAGTCGACCCCGAACGCACCGGCGTAGCTTTCGGTACCGGTATCGGTGGCGTATGGACTCTCCTCGACGCATGGGACACCCTCCGCGAAAAGGGCCCCCGCCGTGTCCTCCCCATGACTGTCCCGATGCTCATGCCCAACGGCAACGCAGCAGCCGTCTCCATGAACCTCAAGGCACGCGCCGCAGCGCAGACCGTCGTCTCCGCATGTGCATCCTCCACCGAAGCCATGCAGCTCGGTGCTGAAATGATCCGCAGCGGCAAGGCAGACGTCGTCATCGTCGGCGGCGCCGAAGCAGCAATCCACCCGCTTCCCATGGTAGCATTCGCCAAGATGCAGGCACTCTCCTCCCGCAACGACGAACCCGAAAAGGCATCCCGCCCCTACGACGTCGACCGCGACGGCTTCGTCATGGGTGAAGGCGCAGCAGCACTCATCCTCGAATCCGAAGAGCACGCCAAGGCACGCGGCGCACGCGTCTACGCGGAACTGGCAGGCACCGGCGTATCCGCCGACTCCTACCACATCACCGCACCGGACCCCGCAGCACTCGGCGCAACCCGCGCACTGCGCGAAGCCCTCGAAGACGGCAACATCGACCCGAAGACCGTCGTGCACATCAACGCGCACGCCACCAGCACCCCCGCCGGTGACCTGCCCGAAGCAACCGCAATGCACGAAACCTTCGGCGAGCACACCAAGAACATTGCTGTCTCCGCAACCAAGTCCATGACCGGCCACCTGCTCGGCGGCGCGGGCGCACTCGAAGCCGTACTCACCGTACTGGCACTGCACCACCGCACCGCACCCTGCACCATCAACCTGGACAACAAGGACCCCCAGATTGACCTGGATGTGGTGACCGAGGCACGCGAGCTGCCCGCCGGTGAGATCGTGGCACTGTCGAACTCCTTCGGTTTCGGCGGTCACAACGCGGTTGTAGCATTCCGCTCCGTAGAGGACTAAAACTCTTCGACAGCCTCATAGAAAGGGCACATCGGAAATGCTAGCGGGGGAGTGCCCCCTCTTCAGCGCCTGG
>NZ_KV816924.1:33685-46373 GCF_001814485.1 Rothia sp. HMSC066G07
TGGGGGCGCTTCGAGGACGGAGCCCCCGCTGCGCATTACCGACACGCCCTTTATAGGGTTAGCAATAAACAGGGTCGCCTGCGATAGATGTCTATCGTAGGCGACCCTGTTTGCGTATGAAGTTTTACTTGCGGGTTAGTTGTTTGAGAGGTTGTACCGGACACCGCTCGCGGGGGAGTGCGGCTTCCGTGGGTTAGTTGTTTGGAAAGTGCATACCGGACGCCGCTCGCGGGGGAGTGCCCCCTCTGCGGCGCTGGGGCGCCTTGAGGACGGAGCCCCCGCTTCGCGTGTCCGGTACGCCCTCTAGGTCGCCTACCCCTCGGGGGAGTAGATATAGATGCTTGGTACCGGGTTAGGGCATTCGGTCAGCTCGCCAAAATTTGGATTGAGTAGGGCTGGTCTGGGGCTGAGTTTCGTGCGCAGCTCGCCTGAGTTTGGGGTGTGCAGGGTTTTACACGTTAAAAACGGGTGGCGTATTCGCTCCGGCACTGCGAATACGCCACCCAAACACACCACACTCCACAAGACAATGCAGAGCGCGCGGGATCAACCATCCCGCAAGGTTCCCGTAACCTCCATCGCGCACCACGGTAGGCGACGACAGAAGAACGGGAGCTTATGGCCGTTTGACACGCACAACGCCCCCTCGTACAGGTATACAAAGGCGCACGTTACGCGTTCTTCCGGAAGTTTATTCGGAAGAGCTCCCACGCCGGTTCCGTTGAGAAAACAATTCGGTGTGGTTGCCTCCCGATGGTGAAGCACCTCAGCATCGTGTGCCGCATAAACCGCGCAGTTTAGTGCGCGCAGATGCTGCGTCGAAAACTATCCAAAGAATGCAGTCCACGGAGTAGTCTTCCAGCTTCAAATGGCAGAAGCTTAAGGGTTTGATGTGAGTGCTCGGATGGTCCGAATCATGTCGCTCTCAACGGAACCGGTTTATCGGTGATGGGAGCTCCTGTAGATAAGAATAACCTTAAATCACCCCTGGAGTAAACCTTAAACCAATAATTTAACCTTATTGTTATAATTCCTTGTCATAAAGGTATTGACGGGTGTTCAATGTGTTCTGGGTAACCCCTCAGAAGGTCCTCATAACTCTTTGGTCTGTTTGGTGCTCTCCACCGTTATGAAACCGTGATAAATCATCCCCGAAAACTTGAAGAATCGGGTTCCAAAACGGTCCCGCAAGTGACTATCGCGAGGGCTTGTTGAGAGGGTCTTGAAGACGCGCTGAGAGTACAGTCATAAAACGTCATCTTGTCACGGAAGTTATCCCAGAGAAAACAAATTAAACCCCCGGCGTGCACTGTGGCATAATCAGTATCAACATCGTGCTCCGGGGTCGGTGAAATTCCGAACCGGCGGTCACAGCCCGCGAACCACTCTCGCAGGCAGGCAAAAAATCGTACGAATCTTCGCATCCGCGCAGGATGCAAGACTCCGCTAGAGAAGCCCGCCCGCAAGAGAGGCCGAACCGGTGAAAATCCGGTGCCGACAGTACAGTCTGGATGGAAGGTAGCACGAGCAGAAAAGGCAGGAGTGCGCTCCGCCGAGCCTCCCGAGAAACCTTGGGACAGCTTGCACCGCGCACCCAATGCAGTTGTTTAAGAGAGCAGTAGCTTTCTGTGTAGCAGGGGAGAGGCACCTTTCGTAGGTGCCGGTACGTTATTCCCCTCGACCGCAGCCTCTGATTTCAGCCACGGTTTTCAGCCACGGTTGGCTGATTCGCCGGTACCGCCTCACCACGGATACCGGGCACCCATAAATCGGGCACTCCATAAGATGCCCGCGGTAGCCGCCCTTTTCTGTTCCTCTCCCCGGAGCCGCCGCAGATGCGCACACAGCGCATCCGACACACGGTCCAACTCAGAGAGGAAAGAAGCAATGGACATCTTGCGGTGGCTCTTCGACGCACAAATTCACGTGGGGGATCAGTCCCTCCTCGTGCGCGAAGTTCTCGGAAACGCATTCGGCCTGGCATCGGCGCTCGGCGGCATGCGACGCAAAGTATGGGCGTGGCCCGTCGGCATTCTCGGCAACCTGCTACTCCTCACCGTCTTCCTAGGCGCCCTCGTCGGTAGCCCGCACCCCGTCACCATGCTCGGCCAGGCAGGCCGCCAAATCATGTTTATTGCCGTGTCCATCTGGGGCTGGCATCGTTGGCGCGCCACTCGCGCCGCCGGTGGTGACGCCTCCGAAGGTGCCGCGGTAATCCCCAAGTGGGCTACCAACACCGAACGCGCAGGCCTGATTGTCGCCATGGTTGCAGGCACCCTGCTGCTCACCCCCATCTTCCGCGCCCTCGGCTCCTACGAACCCGTCTGGTCCGACGCCTGGATCTTCACCGGCTCGCTGCTCGCCACCTACGGCATGGCGCGCGGCTGGGTTGAATTCTGGCTCATCTGGGTTGCCGTCGACCTGGTCGGCGTGCCGCTGCTGTGGAGTGCAGGCTACTACGCGACCTCCTTCATGTACGTGTTCTACGGGTGCTTCACCCTGGTTGGTTTCTTCGTCTGGTGGCGCACCCGCAACCTGGAGGCGCAGAAGACCCAGGTACAGACCCAGTTCCCCGACGTGACCGTTGAAGTAACCGACGTGCAGAAGGGCCGTGCATAAATGCCGCAGAACCCCTCGCAGCAGGTGCTGGCGAGCGCGCACCTGCCCGTAACCGTCACCCCGAGCGTATCTTCGCCGCGCAACGATGTGGACTATTCTGCCGCGGAGTACGGCCACCTCGCCGGGCTGCCCGCCGCACGCACCCTCCAGCTGCCCAGCCCCGAGCAGGAGCTCAGCCACGCAGAAGCCATGACCCTGGCACTGCAGGCGGCACGCCAGGGTATTCGCGGCGCGAATCCCCTCGTCGGCGCCGTCATCACTGACGCGCACGGGCACCTGCTGCACGTGGGCTACCACCGAGGCGCAGGCACCCCGCACGCCGAAGCCGACGCCCTCGCCGCCGCCCGAGCCGCGGGAACCGACCTCACCGGCACCCGCATGTACGTGAGTCTGGAGCCCTGCAACCACACCGGACGCACCGGCCCCTGCTCCCACGCCGTCGCCGAGGCGGGCATTAGCGAACTCTACTACGCCTACAGCGACGACACCGAAAACGCCGCCGGAGGCGCCGCTTACCTGCGCTCGCAGGGCGTCACCGTGCACGCCATGGAGGAGTTCGCGAACGCATCCTACCTGCTGAACGAACGCTGGTTCATTGCCGCCGCCGAACGCCGCCCCTTCATTACCGCAAAGAGCGCCTCCACCCTGGACGGGTTCATTGCGGCAGCTGACGGCACGAGCAAGTGGATTACCGGACCCGCCGCGCGCATTGACGGGCACCTGATTCGTCACCGCGCCGACGCCGTCATGATCGGCACCCGAACCACCCTCATGGACGACCCGACCCTGGACGCG
Organism: Rothia sp. HMSC066G07; assembly: GCF_001814485.1. Lineage (NCBI taxonomy): Bacteria > Bacillati > Actinomycetota > Actinomycetes > Micrococcales > Micrococcaceae > Rothia > Rothia sp. HMSC066G07. Next base: position 37,100 of record NZ_KV816924.1, read on the forward strand.
CGCGACGCCAACGGTGAACGCTTCGAGAAGCAGCCGCTGCGCGTGGTCATGGGCAAAACCGAGATTACCGAGAACTACCGCGTGCGCGGCCTCAACCCGCCCGAAGGTGTGGAGGCGGACCCGCAGAACTTCCTGCAGGTCTTCACCCACGACCCGCGTGAACTGCTCGATGAGCTGTACGCCCGCGGGGTGCGGCACCTCATGATTGAGGGCGGACCCGGCATGGTCGGCCTCTTCGCCGGTGAAGACCTCATCGACGAGATGGTCTGGTACCGCGCCCCCATAATCATGGGGCAGGGTAAGAGCGCCGTGTACCGTCTGCTCGTGGACACCCTCGCGCAGGCGCCGCGCCTGCAACTGGACGACCTGGGAATGTTCCCGGCGGTGCGCGTGCTCGGCAACGACACCGCAACCCACCTGGTGCCGGCACCTCGTGGAACGGCGCAAGAACCGGGTGAGCGGCGCACCCTGCCGAAGCTGGACGCCTGCCACGCGCCCGAACCGAGATTAGATTAGCCGAGGCTGGACTAGTCGCGGCTGGACTAGCATCCGCTTGGGCTAGTCTCCCTTGGGTTGAGCGCGGGCGGGGGAGTAGCACCTCAAGGAGCCCCCGCCGGAGCCCGGCTAGTTTGTACCGGCTGGTTCGCATGCTGGCACAAAAGCTCCCCGTCACGGGGAATATTCGAAAAATACGTATAGTTATACCGACGAACAAACCATCGCCGCCCGTCGCCCTCAACGACGACGCCCCGGCGGACACGGCGAGAAAAGGAAAGCACACATGTTTACCGGAATCATTGGCGCCCTCGGCACCGTAGAATCCATCACCCCCATCGAAGGTAGCGACGCAGCCTACCTGACCCTCAACGCCGGAGACATCGTCGCCGACCTCGAACACGGTGGCTCCCTCGCCGTCAACGGTGTATGCCTCACTGCTATCGACCTCGACCAGCTGCAACCCGGCCAGTTCCGCGCTTACGCGATGGGTGAGACTCTGCGCCGCACCAACCTCGGCAACCTGAACCCCGGTGACACCGTCAACCTGGAGCGCTGCCTGCCCGCCGGTGGCCGCCTCGACGGTCACGTCGTGCAGGGCCACGTGGATGCGGTAGGTACCCTCGCATCCGTCACCGCGCACGAGGCGTGGAGCACCCTGCGTTTCAACCTGCCCACCGAACTGGCACCCCTGCTCGCTGAGAAGGGCTCCATCGCTGTTTCTGGCGTGTCCCTGACCGTCACCGCCGTTTCTGAGCCCGGCGAAACCCCCGCATGGTTCGAGGTCGGCCTGATTCCCGAAACCCTGAAGGCAACCAACCTCGGCGCCCTCAAGGTCGGCGACAGCGTGAACCTTGAGACCGATGCGCTCGCTAAGTACGTGCAGCGTCTGACCGCGTTCGCAGGCGTGCCCCAGGCTGACTCTGCACACTCCGGTGAGCAGGTTGCGCCGCGTCGCGCCGACGCTGCAAGCGTCCTTGATAGCGTGCAGACCGCAGTGGACGCTATCGCAGCAGGTCGCGCCGTGGTCGTCGTTGACGATGAAGACCGAGAAAACGAAGGCGACATCATCTTCGCCGCCGAGCACGCAACCCCCGAGCTGATGGGCTTCATGATCCGCTACACCTCCGGCGTGGTCTGCGCACCCCTGAGCAACAAGCGTGCCGACGAGATGAACCTGCCGCCCATGGTCACCAACAACGAGGATCCCAAGGGCACCGCATACACCGTCTCCTGCGATGCGGCATCCGGCGTGAGCACCGGCATTTCCGCGGCAGATCGCGCACGCACCGTGCAGATCCTCGCGGATGCATCCTCGACCCCGGCGGACATCACCCGCCCCGGCCACATCTTCCCGCTGCGCGCCGTGGACGGCGGCGTGGCGGAGCGCCCCGGCCACACCGAAGCCGCAGTGGAGCTCTCCCTCGCGGCGGGTCTATCTGGCGTGGGCGTTATCGCCGAGGTCGTGCACGACGACGGCTCCATGATGCGTTTCGACGCACTGCGCGCCTTCGCAACCGAGCACAACCTGCCCATGATCTCTATCGAAGACCTCATCAAGTACGTAGCTAAGGCGTAGGAGAACGCATGAGCGAAACCCCTAACACCCAGGCAACGCCAGGCACTCCCGCAGAGCTGAGCACCCCCGCGGCTGTCACCTTGGCAGAGCCGGGCACCCTGGTCGAGCCGGTTGAGGCGCAGGCTGAAGAGCTCAGCGCCGAATCCCTGCGCATCGCCTCCCAGCTCGCTGAAGGCTACCGAGTCAGCCCCCTCGACATGGTGCCCAACCCCAGCCCGTTGCTGGTCGAAAGCACCGAAGAGGTCGCCGTACCCACCCCGCAGGGCCTGTTTGGTCTGCGCGCCTGGCGATTCGCAGACGGTGCCGAGCATATCAGTGCCCGCGCTCTCGACCGTGACGGCACCCCCGTACCCGCCGAGGACGGGGGAGCGCCCGCGGTGCGCATCCACTCCGAATGCGCCACCGGCGATATTTTCGGTTCATTCCGATGCGATTGCGGCCCCCAGCTGGAGAACGGCCTGCGCATCATTGGCCGCACCGGCGGGTACCTCATCTACGTGCGCAACCACGAAGGACGCGGCATCGGCCTGGTCAACAAGCTCCGCGCCTACGCGCTGCAGGATGCCGGACTCGACACCCTCGACGCGAACCTGGCGCTCGGCCTGGACGGCGACATGCGCGACTACTCGCAGGCGGCACTGATCCTGCAGGAACTCGGTGTGAACGAGCTGAGGCTCGTGACCAACAACCCCGCCAAGCAGGAGGCGCTCGAAAGCCTCGGTCTGCAGGTCGCCGAACTCATCCCGGATGAAATTCCCGCCCGAGTTGAGAACGCTCACTACCTGCAGACCAAGCGTGAGCGCATGCGCCACGTGCTCAAAAGCGCGTAGCGGCACCCCTGCAAACTAAACTTTTCACAAACCCAGAACCCCACAAGGAGAACACAATGAGCGGCGTAGGCGCAGCAGACACCACCCTCAACCCCGAAGACTACAAGGGCTTCAAGCTCGCAATCGTAGCGGCAAGCTGGCACACCCAGGTCATGGACGGCCTCATCGACGGTGCACAGCGTGCAGCACGCGATGCAGGCATCGAGCCGACCCTCGTGCGCGTTCCCGGCACCTTCGAGCTGCCCGTCGCAGCAACCCGCCTCGCTGAGAAGTTCGACGCAATCGTCGCGCTCGGCGTGGTTATCCGTGGCGGCACCCCCCACTTCGACTACGTCTGCCAGGGCGCAACCAACGGCCTGACCGACGTGTCCGTGCTGACCGGCCGCCCCATCGGCTTCGGCGTGCTCACCTGCGATAACGAGCAGCAGGCACTCGACCGTGCAGGCCTGGAAGGCTCCAACGAAGACAAGGGCTACGAGGCAACCGCAGCGGCACTGCAGACCGCAGCAACCCTCAAGCAGTTCAGCAACTAACACGGCTGAACGGTACGCGGCTCAGTTTCACGAAGAGAACGTTCTGATCTTCACCGTGGAACTGGGCCGTAGTACCGGTTAAACTGAAACAACCCGCGCACCGGGCTTACCGGGATTTATCAGGCATTATCGGGCGTCTATGGATCTGGCAAGTATGCGCCAGAGAGATACACACCGGAACATATGTCCCGGTACCCCATGTACCGGTAAAACCCCATGTACCGGTAAAAACCCCGCGCAGCAGCTAAGGGACACAGCGCACCGACGCGCTCCCAAACCAACACCAAGGAGTACAGCAATGCAGGATTTGGGCACCATCACCCCCAGCCTCGAAGAATTCCGCGCCCGCGCAGCCGGCACCCGCGTCATTCCCGTACACATCAAAATCCTCGCCGACTCACTCACCCCCATCGGCATCTACCGATCCCTCGTACTCCAAAACGACCAGGGCGAACCCGTCGACGCAGCCCACGGCACCTTCCTGCTCGAATCCGCCAAAATCTCCGCAGAAGGCGAATCCGCAGCCTGGGACCGCTACTCCTTCATCGGCGCGTCCTCCCGCTCCACCCTCACCACCGTTGACGGCGCAGTCCACTGGCAGGGCCGCACCCCCGCCGGCGCACCCGTCGACGGCGACCCCGTAGAAGCCATCGCAAAGACCCTGCAGATGCTCTACACCGAACCCGACCCGACCCTGCCGCCGCTCACCTCCGGCCTGGTTGGCTACCTCGGCTGGGACGTCGTGCGCCACTGGGAGCACCTGCCGTTCCCGCCCGCCGATAACGTGAACCTGCCCGAATTCGCGCTCAACATGGTCTCCGACATGGCAATTCACGACAACAAGGACGGCACCGTCCTGCTCGTCGCCAACGCCATCAACTTCAACGGCACCAGCGAAAACGTTGACGGCGCCTACGAGGATGCCGTCGCGCGCCTGCACAGCATGCTCCGCCGCCTACAGCGCGGCGCCACCGCAACCACCTCCACTCTCTCCGGCGTGGCAGACGTTGACCGTAAGGTCCGCGAAGACGTCACCCTCACCTGGAGCGAACAGGGCTTCAAGGACGCCATCGACCGCTCCAAGAAGAACATCATCGACGGCGACGTCTTCCAGATCGTGCTCTCACGCCGATTCGAAGCCGAAACCAACGCCAAGGCACTCGACGTGTACCGTGTACTGCGCCAGTCCAACCCCTCGCCGTACATGTACCTCTTCAACTTTGAAGACAGCAACGGCACCCCCTTCCACATCGTCGGCTCCTCCCCGGAGGCGCTCGTCACCCTCAAGGACGGCATCGCCAGCACCCACCCCATCGCCGGTTCCCGCCCGCGCGGCGCAACCCGCGAAGAAGACCTCGCACTCGCCGAGGAACTGCTCGCCGACCAGAAGGAACGCTCCGAACACCTCATGCTCGTCGACCTGGCACGCAACGACCTCTCGCGCATCGCCAAGCCCGGAACCGTATCCGTCGACCAGTTCATGATTATTGAGCGATTCAGCCACATCATGCACATTTCCTCCGCCGTCAGCGCCGAACTCGACCCGCAGTTCAGCGCCTACGACGTGCTGCGCGTCGCCTTCCCGGCAGGCACCCTCTCCGGTGCCCCCAAGCCGCGCGCCATGCAGCTCATCGACGAATACGAACCCACCCGCCGCGGCGTCTACGGCGGCGTATGTGGCTACTTCGACTTCGCCGGCAACATGGACATGGCAATCGCCATCCGCACCGCCGTACTCAAGGAAGGCACCGCCTACGTACAGGCAGGTGCGGGCCTCGTCATGGACTCCAACCCGGACTCCGAAACCCTCGAAACCGTCAACAAGTCCGCCGCCCCGCTGCGCGCCGTGCTGACCGCCTCCGGCCTGGCACCCCTGGACGCAGACGCAGCCGTCAACGCCACCAAGTAACCCAAGGAGACACCATGAGCACCGTTCTCGACGAGATCATCGTCGGCGTCCGCGAAGACCTCGCCGCCCGCGTACAGCAGGTTTCCCTCGAAGAAATGAAGAAGCGCGCCCTCGCAGCCGCCCCCGCCCGTGACGCGCTTGCCTCCCTACGCGGTGAAGTACCCGGCGGCGGCAACGGCACGACCGCACGCATTATCTCCGAGGTGAAGCGCTCCTCACCCTCCAAGGGTGCGCTCGGCGAAATCCCCGACCCCGCCGCGCTCGCCGCACGCTACGAGGCAGGTGGCGCCGCAGCAATTTCCGTGCTTACCGAGCAGCGCCGCTTCAACGGCTCCCTCGCCGATCTCGATGCAGTCCGCGCCGCCGTGAACATCCCCGTACTCCGCAAGGACTTCACCGTCGACGAGTACCAGATTTGGGAGGCCCGCGCGCACGGCGCCGACCTGGTGCTGCTCATCGTCGCGGCCCTTGACGAGAAGACCCTGCGCGAGTTCCTGGAACTCACCGAGTCGCTCGGCATGAACGCCCTGGTCGAGACCCACACCCCCGAAGAGATTGAGGTCGCCCAGCGCATCGGTGCCAAGATCGTGGGCATCAACGTGCGCAACCTCAAGACCCTTGAGGTCAATAACGAGCACTACGCATCCCTCGCAGTGCACCTGCCCGACTCGGTGATTAAGGTTGCCGAGTCCGGTGTCGCCGGCATCGAGGATGTGCGCGCCTACGCCGGTGCCGGTGCGGATGCAATCCTCATCGGTGAAGCGCTGGTTCGTTCCGGCGACCCCGAAGGTACCGTGCGCGAATTCTCCCAGGTGCCCGTGACCCGATAGGGGGTGCTAAGAGAAGGCGACCGGAACACACGAAGCGGGGGAGTGCCCCCTCATCGGTGCCTGAGGCACCTCGAGGACGGAGCCCCCGCTTCGCGTGTCCGGTACGCCCTCTAGGTCGCCTATCCCTCGGGTTGGTTGAGATAGATGCTTGGTACGTGGGTACCTTCTCCAGTTAGCTTGCCTCGGGTCGGTGATAGAAGGGGTTGGTCTGGAGTTTCCTTCTCGGGTCAGCTCACCCGATTCTGGGGTTATCCTGTCGGATTTTCTTTATCTATTTCCCGAACATAAGCCTGGTAAGTAAAAAGCCGGTGCCTACTTCGCAGCAGGCACCGGCTTTTCACATGTTATAGAGTGCTTAGCGGCCCGTGTAGTCGGCGTCCGCAATATCCTTCGGCCAGCGAGCCTTCTGGAACGGAGCCCACGTGAAGGCCGCCGCCACCAGCAGCAAGCCGCTCAACACAAACGCCGGGACGAAGCCCCACGCATCCGCAATGAGACCGGCCACCAGCGGGCCCAGAATCATGCCGAAATCGCTGCACATCTGATACACCGCCAACACCTGGCCACCGCTACGGCGAGTACCAATCACATCAGACACCGCAGCCTGAATCGACGGACCCATAAACGCCGCCCCAATACCCAGACACGCCGTCAACGACACAAACACCCACGCCACCGGCGCGAAACCCATAAACGTCACCGCAGAACCCGCCAACAGCAGACCCGAAAACGCCATCACACGGCGACCAAAACGATCCGAAAAACGACCCGAGAACGTCTGCGTCAACGCATTACCAAACGAGTTCGTCGCCATCGCCAAAGACGCCAACAAAGTACCCGCAACCGAATTCGACATATCGCCACCAGTCGCCAAATACGCCGCCGCCAACGGAATAATCGACGACTGCACACCAAACACCGACCAGCCAATCGCCCAGTTCGAAACCAGCGCAGAACGGTAATTCGTAAACTTCAACGCGTCACGAACCGTCATCGCAGGCAGGTCGCTCTTACCCGAAGAATCTCCAGGCTTAGCGCCCTTACCGGATGCGCCAGCCTGAGTGTCAGCAGGGGAAGGCGCCGCCGACGGCAACACCCCGGTGCCCTTACCCTCAGCCAGTGCCGCCGCCTCCATAATCGCGTCGCGCTCCGCCTCCAGCGCCGCCTGCGACGGCATCAAGAACCACACAATCAGGCCCGCCGCCAGCAGCGAAAAACCATACACAATGAATGGCGCACGCATACCAAACGGTGCCAGCGCGCTCGCAATCACCGGGCCCAGCAGGTTACCCAGCAGGAACGCCGTCGCATAATAACCCGAAATACGGCCGCGCATATGCGCCGGGGACAGGCGTACCAGCAGACCCATCGCAGAGACCGTGAACATGACCGAGCCGATACCTGCCACCGCACGCGAACCCAGCAGAACCCAATAATCCCAGGCAAACGCAATCATGAACGACGTCACCGACACAATCAGCATGCCAATCGTGTACACCGGACGCTCACCCCAGCGGGTAATCATCTGACCCGCCGACGGCGCGAAAATCAGGCGCGTAATCGCCAACGCAGAAACCACCATCGTCGCCATCGTGACCGTCGCGTTAAAGTTCTGCGCATAGTTCGGCAGCACCGGTGCCACCAAACCAAAACCCACCGCAATCATGAACGAGGCAGCAATCAGAACCTTCAAGCCGGTCGGCACACGGTTCGGGTCAATCGTGCGCGGGTCAAAAACAGGCGGTGTTTTGGCAGGGTTCCTCATGTTCATCCTCGAAATCGTGCGGTGCCGTGCGGCAGCCGCGGGCCCCACCCGCAACTGTCAACCATGTGTTCGGCTAAAAAACTTAACAGTGTCCAGTCTACTCCGCCGACAGCCGGGCATGCGCGTCACCTCGACCAGCCAAACCGCCCAAACCGGTAAGCTAGTAGTGTGAATGAAACGATGATGATGATTTGCGCGATTGTGCTGGGTGTACTGGTTATTGCCGGTGTGCTTTTCGCCGTTCTGCGCCGACCCAAGAAGACCGCGGACCTGCAGTCTTTGCGCCAGGAGGCGGCTAAGGCCTCCGGCGGTTCGGCAGAAGAACCCGAAAGCTCGGCACCTCGCGCTATTGAACTTGATATGCCCGACCCGTCCGCGGGTCGCCTGGTGCGTCTGCGTGCCCGCCTGGCACGCTCCAACAACATGCTCGGCAAGGGCCTGCTGGCTCTGCTTTCTCGCGACCGCATCGACCAGGACGTCTGGGACGAGGTCGAGGAAACCCTGCTGCTTGCCGACCTGGGTTCTGAGCCGACTACCCGCCTGGTGGAGGCGCTGCAGCAGCGCGTGCGCGTTGAGGGTACGAGCAACCCCGCTGCGGTGAAGAAGATGCTCCGCGAGGAGCTCGTGAAGATTGTTCGCCCCGACATGGACCGTGAACTGAAGACTGCCGGCAGTGACGGTAACCCCGGCGTGGTGCTGGTTGTTGGCGTGAACGGCGTGGGTAAGACTACGACCGTCGGTAAGATTGCCCGTGTGATGGTCGCTGACGGTCAGACCCTGCTCCTGGGCGCCGCGGATACGTTCCGTGCGGCCGCCTCTGAGCAGCTGACCACCTGGGGTGACCGCGTGGGCGTGAAGACCGTGCGTTCCGAGAAGGAAGGCGCCGACCCCGCATCCGTCGCGTTTGACGCTGTGAAGGCTGGCAAGGAGCAGGGCGTCGACACCGTGCTCGTGGACACTGCGGGCCGCCTGCAGAACAAGTCCGGTCTGATGGATCAGCTCGGCAAGATCAAGCGCGTGATCGAGAAGGAAGCGCCGGTCACCGAGGTTCTGCTCGTGATTGACGCGACCACCGGCCAGAACGGCATGGTTCAGGCGAAGGTCTTCGGCGATATCGTGGACGTCACCGGTATCGTGCTGACCAAGCTCGACGGCACCGCGAAGGGCGGTATCGTGGTCGCTATCCAGGAGGAGCTCGGCGTTCCCGTCAAGCTCATCGGCCTGGGTGAAGGTCCGGACGACCTGGCGCCGTTCGACCCGGAAGCATTCGTGGACGCACTGCTGGACTAGCATCCTCATATTCCGCCGAGAAGCCACATGTGTTTCGAGAAGC
>NZ_KV816924.1:46473-50364 GCF_001814485.1 Rothia sp. HMSC066G07
CGTGGCTTTTCGAAACACATGTGGCTTCTCGCGTACCTGAAAGGAAAAGGGCATAGCCTGATTTACCCCGGGGTAAATTGCGAACAAGGGGTCGGCCCCCACATCAGGAATAGTCTGAAGGGGACATATTGGATGGGTGGTCACTGCATTACAAGGCCACCCAGAAGAAAGGCATGATATGAACTGGTTGTCACAGTGGATTCACTCAACAACAACAATTCTGATGTGGGTAGGCGTAATTTTCTTCCTTTGGGCGGCTGCAATATCTGCTCTCCGGGGCTTGCTCGCTTCGATTCGTTATTTGCGAGCCACGACGAAGGGTGAGAAGTACGCGCAAGAATCGGACGACGAAGACCGTATCTTCAGTTTCTCCATTTTGGGTACCCCGGATCTCATCATCAATGTCGTGATGGGCGGATTTGTAGCTGCAGTGATGTGGGTGGTCATGTTACTGCGAGGTTCTGCAGAAGAAGCTTTGCAATGGATCGCGGCTATTATGGGATGGGCGATGCTACTGCTGGGCGTGACTGCAATGGTGCGTTGTTCCAAGCGTGCACGGGCCAAGGGTAAGAAGATGAAGCGCAACGCCGTAGTGGGTCTGATGTACGTGGCATCGTCCGGTACGTTTCTCAGCCAGATACTGTCGAATGGCTTGCAGACGAACGAACATTGGTCGATGGTCAATCTGATTCAGGCGGGTCTTTCTGCAGGTCCGACTGACGTGGACTTTGTAAATGGTGTTATGGGTGCATACGGTGTTCCGGGGTTGGTAGCTCTGGCTGTGCATACTGTGCTGTTCTTTGCGTGGGGAATGCTCGTGCCGGAAGTTCTGTTGCACTCTGTTTTCCTTACCGCTAGCGCGCTGGGTGGTCGTGCTGTGATTGTTGGATCGAAGTTGGAAAGCGCGCAGCGTCTTTTCACGGTGAGTATAGCTCTCTACCTGGCGATGTACCTGGTATCGAGTGGTTTGTTGGCTAGGTAGCCGCCTCTCTACTCGCTGAGAAGCCACATGTGTTTCGAAAAGCCACTTCTTTGGTGGCTTCTCGAAACACATGTGGCTTTTCGCGGTTAAGTTTGGGGCATCCCAGCAGCACGCAGCACCTGCAGGGCCCGCCTCGGACGGTAAATAGCGTCCTTAGCAGAAACACGGACAACGGCGTACCCCGCATGGAGTAGCCGATCCTGTCGATTCTTCTCCCGAACCAGGTCCTCTTTGGCGTTGTATTTGACGTTGCCGTCTACCTCCAGAATGACGGGCCTGCCGTGGAGGCTAGTGGTGGGTAGCAGAAAGTCCACTCGATAGGCATGACCTTCGCAGATGATGGTTTCTTGCTGCTTGTATCGGATTCCCTGGTCATCGAGAAGTAACCGCATGCAGGTTTCAGCAACGGATTCTGAGCGTGGGCTGAGCTCATGTCCGACGAGGCGGGCGGTTCGGCACCCGCGGCCTGATGCAGATGAGAGTTCTTTCTTGAGCTCCTCGTGGGTGAGCATATCCGGTTCCTGAGCGAAGCGCTGGAGGGCGCTTTCAGCCAGTACGAGCCCGTCGCGAAAGGGGAGCGTTTTCACGCAGGTGGTGATAGCTGTTAGCGGTGTGACGGTGGGGATCCCTTCGGGCGTGTACACGATGGGGCTGTCCGCGGTGAGGGCATCTTGGATGCGCTGGATGTTTTCTCTGCGGCCGCCTCCGGCTCCTCGTACTTGAACGTGACGTGGTGGGCTGAGGGAGGAGACGCCCCAGGCGACGGCTGCGCTTTGAGCGGCGAGGATGTTGGCGGGGTATTCGTTGAGGTGCGCGAGGATGCACACGTAGTGCTGGTCGTTGGGGTGTAGTTTGTTCCAGGTTTGGGTGGGGAGAAGGTGCCCTTTTGAGACGCGGGTGAGTTCGCCGCGGTTGAGGGCGTGGCTCAGGGTGATTCGCGTGTGGGTGGCTGAGGTGATGAGTTCGGTGCGGGTGCGTATCATCGTTGATAGTTCTTCTCTAGTAATCATGCTTTAATTGCATCAAATGATAGTATTTGTGTTCAAGTGTTACGTTTAGTTATTACGCCGAAAAGCCACATGTGTTTCGAAAAGCCACTAAAAACGTGGCTTTTCGAAACACATGTGGCTTCTCAGTGAGAGGGGTGTGGATAAGTTGAGTGAATACGGCCCCGCCTCTCATCCGCAGGATGCTACTTGTTGATCTGTGCGATTAGATGTTCAGCAAGTGCAGGCTGGCATGCTACGCACCCCATGGCTGCTAGGATGATGTCTGCTGCAACTTCCTTCAGAGGGAAGCGAAGCTCAAAGCCACGGTAACGCGCGCATGCGGCGTTCAGAATATGCCAGTAGCAACGTACAAGAAGCAGAACCGTGAGTACGGCGGCGAGCAAATTCAGCATCAGCAAGGTGAAGCCACCGAATCCGTACGTTGCGTTGACAGCTTCAATGTACCGTGCAATGTAACTGCCCTGCTGGTGGGAGTTCATATGGTTGTCGATAGCGGTGCGAATGGTAGACAGGTTGTACATGCCGGAACCATTCAGGGTTACCCAGGTCCATGCAGCGATGGCCAACAGAATACCGGGGTAGAGCATATACATCAGGGCGTTGATACTGGTTTCGGTGCCCGGCTGTGCATACTTCTTGATGAGCAGACCGGTCAATGCGAGACAAAGCACCCAGCAGATGATGCCGATCAGGTTGATACTGGGCCAGCTAGCACAGAATGCAGCCGTAGCAATCACCGTGACGGCCAGTGCTCCAAAGCCGAGACCGAAGGCGTTTTCAGTACTTTCCTGCCCCTTCTTGGAGGGTGCGTGGTTGTGCGTGTGCTGGCTGTTGTCGATGGTGGTGCGGTTACCGTCGCCGCTAATGGCTGCGGAGCCGTTGCCTACCTGCTGGTGGGTGTTGTGCACGCGGTTGCCATTGCCGTTGATGGTGCCGACGCTGAGCTTCTGGGTGGTATTTCCTGCTCCGGGAGTGGTGGCCGCCTTCTTGGCGTCCTTACGTGCTGCACCGAGCTTTACCCACGCGGTTCCAAGTCCTGCGATAGCGGTAAACGGCGGGGCAACAGTTCCTACAATGGCCAGGACTTCTTCAACGGACATTTTGTTCTCCTTAGAGTTAGTGGTTGATTTGGTCGGTGCCGAGAAGCCACTTGTGTTTCGAAAAGCCACCAAACATGTTGCTTTTCGAAACACTTGTGGCTTCTCGGCGGGGGGGGGGGGGGTGGGGGGTTACTCGGCCTTCAACGGGAAGCTCGCCGTCTTGAGTGATCCCTCAACAGCATTCCAACTGATGCTGTAGTGGCCACCGTAGCCGGCCTGGAACCAGCCGTTCTGCTTCCCAAACTCGGTGAGTTCTACGAGGCTTTCGGCAATCACCTTCTTTGACTCGGGGTCGTAAATCTGAACGTCCTCGTGGTCAGTACCCCAGTGCATACTGCAGGCCACCTGAAGCGCGAGGACCTGGCGGCTAAGCTTCATGCCTGCGTTATGCATCGGCAGGGAGATGAAGGTATAGCCATTCAATTCGTGCTGGTTCGCCTCCTCGTAATTCTCGGTAGCCCAATCGTGGGTGAGCGTATCGGAGGAGGTGGTCTCCTCCGGAGGATTGATGAATGCGCGGATACGCTGAGTCAGGGTGGGGCTCATAATGTGCTCCTTTGATTGTTGTTGCCCCGGCCCGTGTGGGCCTGCACCGGGGCAGATGGGTTGGTGGTCGTGCAGTGACCTTGTACCTCCACGATAGGGTGAGGGTTTAGGATGGCTGAGATTTTTTGGTTTACCCCGGGGTAAGCGAAAAAATGTCGGACTGGGTGCGGTGCTGGGGGAATATATTCTTTGAATTCCTGCGGGCGGACGCTTCCTACTTGCCCCGAGAAGCCACATGTGTTTCGAAAAGCCA
>NZ_KV816924.1:50464-258434 GCF_001814485.1 Rothia sp. HMSC066G07
GCTTTTCGAAACACATGTGGCTTCTCGGCGGAAAGAAAGGGGAGGAGGGGGAGATGACCACCCCGGCCACCTCACCTCCGGCCAGCAGGGATAATAGATAGTTAGACACTTACATTGAGGACATCTGGGGTCCACCCCCGGTGACGTTGAAAGGCACAATAATGGCGAAAGCGCCTGTATCTCAGGGGTCGGGTGCCCCTACTACTCCGGCTGAGTTGGCGGAGATGCTGTGGAAGTCCGCGGACATTCTGCGCGGTTCGATGGAGCCTGGTGGTTACCGCGACTTCATGCTGGGCCTGATCTTCTTGAAGTACATTGGTGACACCTTCGATAAGGCCCGTGAGGATGTTTACCGCATGCTGACTGTGGAGGATGGTCTGAGTGGCGAGGACCTGGCGGAGGAGTTGGAGTACCCGCCTTACTACCATGCTCGTCATGCGTTCTATGTGCCGGTCGGCGCCCGCTGGTCTGACCTGGTGCAGCAGGCAAAGGGTGACCGTGTGGGTGAGTTGGTTGATGAAGCTATGGACGAGATTATGGCTCAGAACCCTCCGCTGCGTGGTGCGCTGGAGCCCATGTATGCGAGTGAGAAGGTGGAACAGCGCACCTTGGCGCAGGTGATTGACTTGCTGTCGAACGCAAATTTTGCGGCGGTGCGTGACGGTGAGCATTCTTCATCGAAGGATGTTCTGGGCTTCGTGTATGAGTATTTCTTGGGTAAGTTTGCTCGTGCTCAGGGTCAGAAGGGCGGCGAGTTCTACACCCCGACGACCGTGGTGAATACTCTGGTGGGTATGATTCAGCCGACGAGTGGCCGCGTGTATGATCCGTGCTGTGGTTCGGGTGGCATGTTTGTGCAGTCGAATAATTTTGTGCACCGTGCCGGCGGCGCGTTTGATGACCGCAGCAAGGGTGACCAGCGTGTGCTCGCTTATGGTCAGGAGCGTAACCAGGCGACCTGGCGTTTGGCGCGCCTGAATCTGGCGATTCACGGTATTGATGGTTCGGTGGGTGACCGCTGGCGGGATACGTTCGTTGAGGATTCGCACCCGGGTGAGCGTTTTGATTATGTGTTGACGAACCCGCCGTTCAACATTAAGGAGTGGCATCGGGTTGAGGATGACCCGCGCTGGGTGTTTGGCGTTCCCCCGAAGAATAACGCGAATTTTGCGTGGATGCAGCATGTGTGGTCGAAGCTGGATGTTAAGGGTTCGGCTGCTGTGGTGATGGCGAATGGCTCGTTGACTGCTGATACGGGTGGTCAGGGCGGTATTCGTCGCGCCATGGTTGAGGGCGATGCGGTGGCTGCTGTGTTGGTGTTGCCGCCGAATATGTTTACGACGACGAGCTCCCCGGCGTGTGTGTGGTTGTTGTCGAAGGATAAGTCTGCCGGTGTGAATGGTTCTGTGGACCGTTCGGGCCAGATCTTGTTTATGGATGCCCGTTCGATGGGCCATATGGTGTCTCGTACTGAGCGTGTGTTCTCTGAGGAGGATATCGCGAAGATTGCGAATACGTGGTGTGCGTGGCGCGGTATGCCGTCGATGTATCATGCGGATGGTTCGCTGGTGAAGGCTGGCGAGGAGCCGACTGCTGGCGTGTATGAGGATGAGGCGGGGTTCTGCTTCTCGGCGTCGCTTGAGGATGTGCGGGAGCAGGATTTTGTGCTGACTCCGGGCCGCTACGTGGGTAGCGCTGTGTCTGAGGGTGAGAGCGCCCAGGAGCTGGATGCGCGTATTGCCGGTTTGCGTGAGCAGCTGCTGGATCAGTTCGCTGAGTCGGAGCGTTTGGGCGCGGTCGTGCGTGAGCAGCTGGCCTCGCTGGACCTTGAGGGCGGTGAGCTGTAGTGGCTGTACTGTCGGATGCTCAGCGTGATGCGGGGTGGACTATCGCTAAGCTGGGGGATATAACGACAAAGATTGGATCTGGTTCTACTCCAAGAGGCGGTAAATCATCGTATGTTGATGAAGGCCCCATGGTTATTCGTTCGCAGAATGTTCTTGATAATGAACTGGACCTGTCTGACGTTGCGCATGTGCCGGAAGAATTGACAGCAAAGCTAAAGAGCGTTCTCGTTCAAAAGGGAGATACTCTTTTGAATATCACTGGTAGTGGCAATACTACTATCGGTCGTTCGGCTTTAGTTAATGAAGATTTGGGGGAGGCATACGTTAATCAGCATGTATGCATTATTCGCCCTAACAAATCCCTGGTGAATGAAATATTTCTGCAAAAATCAATTTTTGCATTTAAGGATGAGCTTCTGGGGCTTAGTTATGGTTCGACTCGTGATGCCTTGACTAAGGGAATTATTGAGAGTTTTGAGATTCCGCTTCCCCCTTTGAAGGAGCAGGAGCGGATTGCCGGGATTTTGGGCTCGCTCGACGACAAAATCGAAGCAAACACCCGCCTCATCCAGACACTAGATTCCTTGGGGGAGGCAGCAACCCGTATGTATCTAAAGTCAGTTCAAAAAACTCAGAAACTTAATGACATTGCTCATATAGTTATGGGTCAATCTCCGAAGGGAGAGACTCTAAACACTGAGGGTTCTGGAGTTCTCTTTTTCCAAGGTAAAAAAGATTTTGGATTCAGGTACCCCACACCGCGCACATATACAACTGCTGCAACTCGAATGGCAGAACCGCTGGATATTCTGTTCAGTGTTCGTGCTCCGATTGGTGCTCTTAATCGTTCGGTTGAAGCATGTTGTGTTGGGCGAGGTCTGGCAGCTATTCGCTCATCGTGTGGCCAGGAAAATACTCTTTTCTACACTCTGAAAACTAATCCTAATCTCTGGGAGAAATTCGAGGGTGAAGGAACAATTTTTAGTGCCATTAATAAAAAGGGTCTCTCCGAGCTGGATATACCGTTCAGTGAGACTGCTATTTCTAACGGCGTAGAAGATTTTCTAACAAGTGTTGAACAAGAGATTTTCTCTCTTGAACAAGAGAACCTTCAGCTTGCTGAAACCCGTGACGCTCTCATTAAGCGCCTCATTGGCTAGACGCTAGGGGAGCGTCGCATCCGCCCTGCCCGGTTGGTTCACACCGACCGGGCAGGGCGTGCCATCCCGCTACCACGCAATCACCTACTTCACGACCGCCTCAGCAAAGGAGCTACCATGGCAACCACCAACCGCCCCGTCTACCGGCCCAACAACTCCACCTACAGCGCCCTAGCTGAACTCGTCGCACCCTACAGCCTCTCACGCATCCAGCTCACCGAAGCCGTCGGTATCGCCACCAAACCCACCGTCAACACCTGGGTCAAACAGTGCTGCCCCAACCTCCCGCAGGGCGCCCCCGTGCCCCTCGCGCCCATCCTGCGCTACCTGCACGAGACGCACCTTCCCGACCCCAAAAAGTGGCCCGGCAGCTACCCCTACGACCGGTACATCCTCGAAAACATCACCGCGCGCATGCTTGCCCGCGTCGTAGCCGCCACTTTCAGCACCGATCACCCGTACAGCAGCAACTACCGCGAACTCCTCGCACTCATCGCAACCCTCGTGCTCCTCGCACGCTCCTGGGAAGGGTCCGAAGAAACCTTCCTCACCCTGCTCAACCCCGAGCCCACCGCAGACACCGAAGAAGAACTGCAGCAGTCCATCGAATCTGCATCCGAAGCCCTGCGCCCCATCCTCACCGAACTGCTCGTACCCGCACTCCGCGCCGCCCGAGGCACCTTCACCGCGAACGAAGCGCAGCTCCTCACCAGCTACGCGCTCGCCGCCGGATACTACGCAGGCGCCCACCCGCACGAAACCCTCAACAGCATCCACACATCACTCGCCGCCGCAGACCGCACCAACGCCCTGCCCGACGCCGAGCTCATCCGCTACGTAGCCGACTTCCTCAACGCCGGCTCCTACACCACCCACCACGACCTCGCCTTCGGCGGTAGCGAACCCGACCGGCGTAACCTCATCCTGCACGGAGGGTACGGTAGCTACGAAACTGCCGCGCACCTCGTCGCCTACCTGCCCCAGGCCCACCAGGCTATCGCATTCAGCGCCACCGGCGGCAACGGTACCGGCGCGCTGACGGACGAACGCCGACCCGACTTCACCCTCTACCTCTGCTACCTGCTTCTTACCGACGAGGACTCCGCCGAACAGCAGGCCGCAGACCTCTACCACGCCGAACGCTGGGCCGAACAACAGAGCCGCGCCACCGGCAGGAAAACCACCAGCAGCACGGTGCCGGAAAAGGCCCCCCAACCCCGCAGCAACCCTGCCCGAGGCGCCTGCCAACCACCTCATCATCCTGCCGCTCGACACCCCCTCGGGCACCCCCGACAACCTTGCCGAACAGCAAGAGGAAGCCTGGGCCGCCCTCGAGAACCTCGCCTACACCGTTGACGAAGGCATCGGTACAGAGGGGGCCATTACCTACCCGGTGCGCGCCGGCGAATATCTTGCCGTCCTCGCACCCCTGGACGTACTCGCAGGCTTCGGCCGCCACCTCAAAGCCGCACACCGCGGCGAAGAAACCCGCCAAGACAAGCTCGTCGACGACTTCCTCACCGCCATCACCGTGCAGCCCGGCAACCACGGCATGCGCCTACGCGCCGTCATCGACCTCGGCCCCGAACACCTCAAAGTCAACACCAAAACCCGCCTCGGCCTGGGCCTCTTCAGCATCTTCGCGCCCGGAAGCAAACCCCAGGGATCCGTCTACCTCGGCTCCCTCGACGACGAGAAACTCTACACCCTCACCGAACCCTCCAATACTCCGGTGCTAACTCCCACCGCCGAACTCGTCGCAAACACCGCCCGCGGCTACCTCGAACGCGGAGAAATCGGCTCCGAAGACATCATTCGCGGCGTCATCGTAGCCTCTGACGCGCTTAAAAATGCCTCTTTCGACGAGCTGCACATTAACCCGGTCTCCAACAACACCCCCGAAGAAAGCCTCAGCCTACTCACCAGCCTCACTCGAGACCTACCCGCCCTCCTCGAAACTCTCCCCACCGGCCTGCCCGTAAGCGTGCCGCACCTTCGCACCCCCGAAGACGAACGGTCCATTCCGCACGGCGAAGAATACGACATCACCATCAACCAGCTCATCAAAACCGAGAAAGTACTCACCAAAATCACCGGCCGCCAGATCACCGGCACACGCTACGGCGACGTCGAAAACAACAAGAAACGCATCCGTGTTCTCGATGCGCACGCCCTTGGCCACTACGCACGCTACGGTGTGCTGCCCGCTGAGAGCCACTACCTGCGTGCGCTCGACCTGACCGAAGGCACGCAGCTCACCCAAGCCAACGACATTGTCATCTACCCCGCCTATGACCAGGCCTACGGCGGTCCTGCCGTCTACCTGAGCGAACACGGGGGAGAGGCCATCGGCCCGGGCATGACCGTGCTCCGATTCCGCCACTACACCCCCAGCCGCTCCAGCCTGCACGCCACCAGCGAATACGTTCAGCGCGCCCAGCTACTCGCGCACCTTCTGCGAGCGCTCCTCAACGGCCTAGCCGAAGGAACCGCCCTCAGGATCAGCACCCACCTTGCCCCCGAAAAGCGCAAGACCAGCACAGATATCAAGGGCTGGGAGAAGCAACCGCTGCCCCATATTGACGGTCTGGCGTGGAACAACAATGACCTTGAATGGTTCAGCGAAAAGCCTGATGTTGCTGAAGCCGAAAACTCCGAGGCTACAGGTGACGCACCCGAAAACGCGGATGCATACGTCACCCACCCCGTCGCACGCTACCTCACCCAGGAACTCAACGCCTTCGACGAGGTGGAAGCCGCCCTGGCTGAAGCCTTGCAGCATGTGCGTGCCGTCCGTGGACGTTACGAACGGGACCTCATGGCTAATCGCCTAGACCTTCGCTCCACCTGGGAGGCCGATGCTGAGCGGAAACGCCTTGAGGCAGAAGAAGCTGCGCGAATCCGACAAGCCCTGAAAGCTCTGGCGGCTGAAATGGCCACTTCAGAAGAATCCACTCCAGGAGAATCCGACGAGGAACAGCCCCACTAACTGCCCGGATACTCCCCTCAACAGTGCGCCCCGGGGTAATCAACCCAGCACCTCAGCGCGTTCGCTTACCCCGGGGTAAAACACAATAACGACATTCCCCCTCGTCATCAGGCATTCTAGAGATATACAACGCCGCACAGCTCACCACAGAAAATGAGCAACCGGCACACAGGCAAAGTATTCACACAACATGCAAGGTGCAAGACACCAGCAACGAAAGGAGCCACCGTGGCTGAAAAGAACTGGGAACTGAGCGTCCTCTCTGAACTCGCAGATAAGGGCTGGGAGCTAACCAACGGATCCGGTATTCAGGCAGACACCACCTACGAAGAGCGCGTACGGGCAACCCGCGTTCCGGACTCGATTCTGCCCAACTACAAGGCGTTCCGTCACGGCCGTGAATCCCGTGAATCCCTCATCATCCCCGGCGAGGTCAAGGAAGCCCTGCGCCGCCTCAACCCGGACGCCACCGAAGACCACGTGCAGAAGGCCTACACCACCCTGACTCGCCGCCGCAGCGCCAACATTATGGCTGAGAACAAAGAAGCTCTCGGCTACATGAGCGCCGGCATCCCCGTGGAAATGAAGGCACCCGACGGCACCCTGCGCACCCGCAACCTGCAGGTCATATCCGCAGACCCCGCCCAGAACACCTACCTGGCGGCGCAGCAGGTCACCGTCTTCTCCAGCGGACGCACCTACCGCCTGGACGTGGTGCTCTACTGCAACGGCCTGCCCGTAGGCATCATCGAGCTCAAAGATCAGGACAAGAAGCTCACCGAAGCCTACAACCAGATGAACACCTACCAGCGTGAAATCCCGCAGGCATTCATCTACAACATCGTCACCATCATGGGGCAGGCCGACCACGCACGCTACGGCACCATCGGCACCCCGCTCTCGCACACCGCCCAGTGGAACTACAACGCCGAAGGTGCAGAAACCCCCAACGGTACCTACCACGACGATAACGGCCAGCACAGCACCCCGCTCAACCGCATCATCCAGGCCTTCGGAACCCCCGAAATTCTGCTCGACATGATGCGCCACTTCACCCTCTTCGTAGGCACCGGCAGCGAAGAAGGCAGCAAGTCCTACGTCAAGATCCTCGCCAAGGCACACCAGTACTACGCCGTCCGCGAGGCACTCGACCGCACCGTGAAGACCCACACCGGCAGGGGACAGGTAGGCGTCGTCTGGCACACCCAGGGCTCCGGCAAGTCCTACTCCATGCTGTTCTTCGCCCGCGCCGCCATGCGTGAAAAGGCGCTGCACAACCCCACCATCGTCGTGGTCACCGACCGCACCGACCTGGACAGCCAGCTCTACACGACCTTCCTGAACGCCAAGGACATGCTCCCCGAGGAACCCGTCCAGTTCGATTCGCGCCGTGAACTGAAGAACCGCCTGAACGACATCCAGTCCGGAGGTATCTTCTTCACAACCTTGCAGAAGTTCGGCATGGAAGACCCCGACGAGAAGTTCCCGCAGCTCTCCGACCGCTCGAACATCATCGTCATGGTGGACGAGGCACACCGCTCCCACTACGACACCCTGGAAGGATACGCACACAACCTCAACACCGCCCTGCCCAACGCCAAGTACATCGCGTTCACCGGCACCCCCATCGACAACAAGACCGGTAACACCACCGCAGTCTTCGGCGACTACATTCACACCTACGGCTTCGACCGCGCCATTGAAGAAGGCGCAACTGTCCCGCTGCTCTACCAGCCGCGCCACATTAAGATGGCAACCACTGAAGGCAGCGAAGAAATCGGCCAGTCCATTGAGGAGCTGACTGATGCGCTGGAACTCGAAATGGCCAATAAGACCAAGCTTGAGCAGACCCAGATTATGAAGCTGCTGGCCTCTGACGAGCGTCTGGACGAGGTCGCGAAGAACATTGTCGAGCACTGGGAAGAACGCCGCGAGCTCATGCGTGAAGAAATGAGCGGCGGCATCGGCAAGGCCATGGTGGTTACCTCCGGTCGTGAGCACGCCGTGCGACTCTTCCACAAAATCATCGAGAAGCGTCCCGACTGGGCCCCCGAAGGCCCCGAAGACATCAACGGTGGCCGCGTGCAGGTGCTGATTTCCGGTACCACGAGCGACACGGAGGAGCTCGCACCCTTCCGCCGCAACAAGGCCGATTCCCGTGCGGTTGAGCGTCGCATCAAGGATCCCGAAAACCAGTTGGAAATCATTGTGGTGGCCGATCGTCTGCTCACCGGCTTTGACGCCCCCGTACTGCACACCATGTACATGGACCGTCTGCAGAAGGAACACAACCTGATGCAGACCATCGCCCGCATCAACCGCACCTACAAGGAAAAGCAGTCCGGTCTGATTGTTGGCTTCCTGCCCTTGCACACCAACCTGCGCAAGGCCCTGAAGCAGTACGCCACCGGTGGTGAAGAGGTCAACTTCAACCCCGTAACCCGCGGCGAGAAGCTGCTGGAAGACTTCAAGACCTCCTACGCGCAGCTCACCGAATACCTGGGCATCGACTGGTACGCCATGGCTGAAAGCCGCGGAAATGGCGTAGACCCGCGGGAATACGAACGCATGCTGACCCTGGTACAGAGCAAGATCCTGGGTTACGAGCAGGACGCGGAACGCGCACCTCATGGTGATGCACCGCAGGTCTCTAAGCTCCTGAGCCACATCATCGACCTGTACCGACAGCTCATTCCCCTCAAGGACAAGGAGGAAGTATCTAAGGCCCTGACCCCGGCCATGATTGCGCGACTCGAATTCCTGCGTGAAGTACACAAGGGCGTGAAGAACCGCCGCCTGACCAACCGAGCCTTCGAACAGACCATCAGCGCTGAAGAAATCAAGAAGCAGATGGAACGCCTGTTCAACGAGGCCGTGGAGACCGGTGGCACCAACATCATCACGGTGAATGCCAACGGTGAGAGCGCTATCGACCTGCGTCAGCTGACCGATTCGGCAATCGAGCAGCTGTCCGGCACGGATGCGGCCGCTCTGGTAGCTCAGAACGCCGCCGACCTGGTGACCATGCAGATTCAGAACTCCCTGGAAGGCCAGCAGGCACGAGTCGTCTACTTCATGAAGCGTCTGGAAGAGCTGCTCAAGCGCTACAACGCCTTTGAGAATAAGAGCAGCAAGGAGCTTGAAGAGCTACTGCTCGCTGTTCGCTCGCTGGCTACCGAGGCTGAGAATGACGCCGAACGTGGCCGCCGCCTGGGCCTGTCTGCTCGCGAGGTGCGAGTCTACGACGAGCTGTGCGCAATCGACATTCTGACTCAGGTACTCACTGAGGAGGAGCTTGTCATGTTGGCTCGCCAGCTGAAGGACTCCGTTGCGGATGCTGCGGCTCTGGATGCGGCGGATAACACCGGCAAGGCTAAGCTGAAGGTGCAGATTCGCGGTAAGCTGTTGCGTTTCCGCCCGGTGATTGAGCGCGTCGGCGCTGTGTTTACGGATGTTGTGGATGAGGTTGCCGGCCACCTAGGAGATCTGAACTTCTAATTAATCGCCGAGAAGCCACATGTGTTTCGAAAAGCCACCAAAGACGTGGCTTCTCGAAACACATGTGGCTTTTCGCGGTTAGTGGGCGGGTAATGACGACGGGCAGCACACGATGCGGGGCTCTGGGATATTCTGAAACTAGAAGATGTGCCGACCCCTCAGGCGGCCCCGCGCATCGCACACCATACAACCCAATTCACCCCGAACCTCAGCGAAGGAGCTACCATGGCAGCCACCAACCTCCCCGGAACTCTTCCCGACCCCAACTACCGGCCTACCTACCGCTCCAACGGTGCGTGCGATGACCTCGCCCAGCTTGTTGCGCCGTACAGCCTGTCGCGCACCCAGCTGGCTGAGGCTACCGGCATCGCTGACGAGGCTACCGTGAACAGCTGGGTTGAGCAGTGCTGCCCCGACCTTGCGGCGGACGCTCCCGTACCCCTGGAACCTGTGCTGTGGTACCTGGACGAAACCTACCTTCCCGACCCCGCAAACTGGCCCGGCGATAACGCCTACGACGAGTACATCCTCGAGAACATTGCCGCGCGCATGCTCGCCCGCGTTGTTGCTAACACTTTCGCCGCTGACCGTTCCGGCGACTACCGTGAACTTCTCGCACTCGTTGCAACCCTTGTGCTGATTGCCCGCTACTGGGAGGGCACCGATGAGGCTTTCCTGACCCTGCTCAACGCCGAGCCCACCGCGGAGGCGGAAGAGTCCCTGCAGGAGGCTATCGCGAACGCCCCCGAGTCCCTGCACCCGCTCCTGGCCGAGCTTCTGCTGCCCGCCCTGCGTGAGGCGCGCGGCACCTTCACCGCCGCCGAGGCGCAGCTACTCACCGGCTACGTTCTTGCCGCCGGATACTACGCGGGTGAGCACCCCTACGAGACTCTGAACGGCATCCACGTTGCGTTCGATGCGGATGACCTCACCCTGCCCGATGCTGAGCTGATGAGCCGTGTTGAGGACGTCCTCAAGGCTAACTTTTCCGCCGCTCGTGCGGGTGCAAACACTACCGACAACCCGGAGCCGCACTACGTCACCCTGCCTGGTGACCAGGACGGCTACGAAACCGCCGCGCACTTGATCGCCGCCCTGCCTCAGGCGCATGACGTTATTGCTTTCAGCACCCCTGAGGGTGATAACACGGAGACGCTCGCCGCCGACCGCCGCGCCGCTTTCACCCTGTACTTGTGCTACCTGATGCTCGGTGATGACGAGTCTTTGGAGGGGCGCGCCGCTGAGCTGTACCGCGCCAGCCGTGAGAACTAGGTTTTCGCGCCCTACTTTGATTCTGTAGACACCTTGCCCGCAGACGCTAAGAAGCCACATGTGTTCGAAACACATGTGGCTTCTCGCGGTTAATGGTGGTGGGTGTGGTGTGGTGGGATTATTCTCAACGGTGACTGTGCACGGCGATTTACACAGCTACGGGCTGTTCCGCGCGAATCGCATTATAGGTAGCGTCGCTGACGGTCACACCGTACTGCTCGGAGGCGAGCCGCAGAATCTCCTCAACCGTGTAGATGCGGAATACGCCGCCTCCGGTTGCCTTAGCGTATTCACGCAGTAGCTGACGGTTCGCGAGCTGACGTACGGGTTCGCCGCCCGATGCGGCGCGTACCTGCTGACCGTTGCGTAGCCAGGTGTCGCGCACACCGCCGGTGACGAAGACGCAGTCGGTGCCCTTCACACGAGTGGTTGCTTCGGTAACGCACTGGTTCCAGAGCGCGAAGTCGGCGTCAAAGCTGGCGTTAGCGAGTAGCGGGTGGCCCTGTTCGAGGGCTTCGCGGCACTGCTGTTCGTGGCGTTCGGGGCTGGGCGCCGCACCTACGTGTCCGGTGAAGATGCGGTTCAGTCGCGGCAGAATCGTGTCGTCTTCGCGGCGTGCCATGTTGATGGATCCGGTCTCGGTGGTGGGCTCGAGAATCCTCATGATCTGCGCGATGGAGTGGTCTAGCTGGTGCGTGACTGAACGCAGCGCGCTCCAGGGGGAGTTGCGTTCTTCGGGAAGGGTTTCTTTGAAGGACGCGAGCGCTGAGCGGACGCGGTCTGCGGCGGCGGGTACGGGGGAGGCGCCGTCGAGTGCTGCCCAGAATTCTTTGAGTGCCTGGTGGGGGAGGAAGGCGTGTCCGCGCAGCTGTGAGTAGACGCGGAGGATTTCGTCGCTGATGTGGGTTGGGTAGTTGTAGAGGCATGCAAGCGCGGTGGAGTCGAAGGCGACGAGAATTCCGGGGTGAATGGAAGTCAGCGGGGCGCGATCGAGTTCCTTGTACTCGACGAAGTCTGAGTACAGGGTGCGTGCTTGACGGGTGATTGACATGAATCCCCTCCGGGTATCGAGTATGGTCGGTCAAATGCGAGTGCCGGAGAAGTCGAGGAGAATACCTATTTCAGTGTATCGGCCTTCTTTGGCAGGTGATGGAGTTTCGGTATAAATATTTTGTTTATTACGTTCGTATCTAACCCGATGACGCGTTATTGCATGTCAGAGTCATTTTCGGGTCTATGTTTTAGGTGTGAATTTCGCCGCGTATCTCTATGTCGTGCGGGTTTGTTTTCACAGTTATGAGCAGTATAGAACAAAAACATGCATTAAGATGCAAAATCTGCGTGGTGGCTCAAAAATGACGAAAGAAAACTCCTCCCACATGCACATAGGACGCATATAACACACCCGGGACAAGGCGAGAAAGTAGATGAACATTTATTCCCTCCTGTAGACTTTAAGTGATTCAAATTTGATAAAGGAGAAGAGTAATGTCAGAGCTGACCACTCAAAACCAGGCGGAGGAGCAGGGTCCCGCTCGCACCGTCGTCGTGGCTGAAGATGAGGCATTGATTCGCCTCGACATCGTCGAAATTCTGAAGGACCAGGGTTTCGATGTTGTTGCAGAAACCGATAACGGCAAGACCGCTGTCGAGCTAGCGCAGAAGCACCGCCCCGACCTCGTCCTCATGGATGTGAAGATGCCGATTATGGACGGCATCACCGCAGCCGAAGAAATCACTAAGGAGCAGATTGCTCCCGTCGTTCTGCTGACCGCATTCAGCCAGAAGGAACTCGTTGACCGTGCCGTTGAGGCAGGCGCTATGGCGTACGTCGTCAAGCCGTTCTCCCCGAACGATCTGGTTCCCGCCATTGAGGTGGCAATTAGCCGCTACGAGCAGATTCGTGCTCTCGAGAAGGAAGTCGGCACTATCCGCGACCAGTTCGAGACCCGCAAGCTCGTTGACCGCGCAAAGTCGCTGCTCATCACCAAGATGAACCTGACCGAGCCGGAAGCATTCCGCTGGATTCAGAAGACCTCCATGGACCGCCGCCTGTCCATGCGCGAAGTTTCTGACACCATCATCAAGCAGCTCTCCTAAGCACAAGACGTGCAAAGTACATGACAGTACAGGTACGAATGCACGCTACGGCGAAGACTAGGAATCGCCGATGAGCACACACGGCTGGTGCAGTGATGAACCAGCGCCTTTATTCATGACACACAAACGCCCCACCCCTCACAATGAAGCTGAGGGACGGGGCGTTCGTGTTTAACGGTTCGCGTGTGTGCGTTGTAAACCGGCGCTTAGCGCGGGCGGGAACCCAACGCCACACGGAACTTAGCGCAGGTAGCGGTTCAAATCGTCTTCGTCATTATTCGGGCCGCTGATGGGGCGGTCCGTCGGGGAGCCAGCCCAGAGCATGCCGCCGGTGCCGAGCATCACGCCCAGCCACCAGAAGCTGCCGGGGTTGTTGATAGCGGTCACCAGGCACACCAGCATCACGCCGATTGCGATGGGCAGGACAATGCGCTTGGCGCGCACAATCTTCGGGTAACGCTTGAAATAGGGGGTGCGCTCGCGGGCCATGGTGCTCCTTCTGGTCGTACCTTCTGGTGGGGTGTTGGCGGGGTGCCGTGTACCCCGTGCTTCTACGATTTTAGGCTACTTGCTGAAGTTGTAGGACGTTAGGCAGTGGGGCGGGGGATCAGCATGTTGGTGATGCGTGCGGTGCAGGTGGTGCGACCGCGCTCATCCACAATGTCGATGGAGTGGATGCACAGGGTGCGTCCGAGCTTGACAGCGGTGCAGGTTGCGGTAACCACACCGGAGACTGCCGGGCGCACGTGGGTTGCGTTGATGTCCACACCGACTGCTACGAGGTTTTCGCCGCCGTGCACGCCCGCGGAGAGCGAGCCGAGGGTCTCGGCGAGAACCACGTTGGCACCGCCGTGCAGCAGACCGATGGGCTGGGTGTTACCGGCGACGGGCATGGTCGCAACGGTGCGTTCTGCGGTGAGTTCCTGGAACTTAATGCCCATAGCGGGGATGAGCTCGCCTAGGCCGCGGGGGAAGTAGGGGTGCAGGTGCTCGGGGATGCCGCTTTCGGTCAGCTGCGCCTTGATTTCTTCTGCGGTGAGGGTGGTGGGCGCTGCCGCGCGGACGGGTGCGTGCTGTGTGTTGTTTTCAGTCATGACTTCCAGTGTACTCCTTGGTTTTTGTTGCTTTGGGTGGGATAGCTTTTCGCGAGTGCTTCCGGGTACGGATCAGCCCCGCCTCCTGAACTCAGGAGGCGGGGCTGAAAAACGTTATGGAAGCGGATGAGGATTAGGCGGAAATAGCTTCTGCCTTTTCGATGTCCTCGTCGCGGATTTCCTTATCGGGGTTCGCTCCGATTGCCTTGGAGATACGCTCGGTCAGGGCTGCGATGGTCGCGTCACCGGTCACGTTGGTTGCGGTGCCGAAGGAGTCCTGAGCCAGGTACAGGGCAATCATCAGGGCAATCATGGAGGCATCGAAACCGAGCATGGACTGCAGCAGACCGATTGCGGTCATCACGCCACCGCCGGGAACGCCGGGAGCGGCAACCATCATCACGCCGAGCACCAGAATCATGGGAATCAGGCTACCGAAGTCGGGGTGCTGACCGGTCATGAACAGCACTGCCACCGAGCAGGAGGTAATGGTAATCATGGAGCCGGAGAGGTGAATGGTCGCGCACAGCGGAATCGCGAAGTCCACCACGCGGGGGGAGATGCCAGCCTTCTTCGCCGAACGCACGGTCACCGGGATGGTCGCAGCCGAAGACTGGGTACCGATTGCGGTGAAGTATGCCGGGAGCATGGTCTTGAGCATCTGGATGGGGTTGCGGCGAGAAATCGCGCCAGCCACCGAGTACTGC
The DNA here is from genome assembly GCF_001814485.1 of Rothia sp. HMSC066G07. Classification (NCBI taxonomy): domain Bacteria; kingdom Bacillati; phylum Actinomycetota; class Actinomycetes; order Micrococcales; family Micrococcaceae; genus Rothia; species Rothia sp. HMSC066G07. Next base: position 65,132 of record NZ_KV816924.1, read on the forward strand.
AGCGCCAGGGTGACCCAGTGCAGAATAATCACCATGACGAACACAAGACCGAAGACGGAGAGGATCTTCGCCACCTGACCGGCGAGGGTCATGTTTGCGAACACGCCCACAATGTGCACCGGCAGCAGGGGGATAATCACGTAGCCGAGCATCTTCTCAACGATGACCTGGAAGTCCTCGAAGAGGTTCAGCATCGCACGGGTCTTCAGTGCGGTAATGCCCAGGCCCAGGATGAAGGAGAGAATCAGTGCGCTCAGCACGCCCATAATCGGGGTTAGCTCGAAGGAGATGTAGCCCTTGGACAGTGCGTTCTCGGGGTTATCGAAGGAGGCGAGCTGCTGACCCTTCAGGATGATGGGGTAGAGCAGCAGTGCGCAGGTCAGTGCCAGGAAACCAGCAAGGATGCTGGAGATGTACGCCAGACCCACGGTGATGCCGAGCATCTTGCCCGCACCCTGCGCGAGGGAACCAATGCCGGGCACGATGAAGCCGATAATAATCAGCGGAATCGCGAAGCTCAGGAAGGCGCTGAATACGGTCGAGAAGGAGACGAAGAGCTGCACAATGAGGTCGGTGGGGATGGCTGCGCCGGTTGCGTCATTGATGCCGCTAATCATTCCCGGGGTCAGCATGCCGATGAGCACACCCGATGCAATCGCGATGATAATCCACGCGAGAAGGGGAAGTTTTTTGAGTGCCTTCATAGTTTCCTAAATGAGGGTTCGTTGTGTGTTAAGCGCGGGAGGTGCCCTCACGGTCCGGTGGATCCTGCCGGTGAATTCTGGGTAGAGTTCTGCCTATGAATACACGGGGTGTGGGGGTTCCTACGCTGGAGGCGATAATAAGGTTATATATTATCTGGAAACCGTATTATTATCCACCTTACATAGTGGCTTGGGGCACATTTTTTGGGGGAAAACTCACCAAACGCACCCCACCGGCACCTACATATGAGGTAAAACTCTTTCCACACACCCCGTTATTCCGCTATATGGCACAGCACCGGCACCCAACACGGCGCGGGCGCCTCCCCACAGTCCTAACCGGCAGCCACCACAAAACCCGCAGCCACGAAGCCAACCACCAAGAAAACTCAGACTCGATACACTAGAGGAGTGACTACAGAGAACAAAACCCTCCTGCTCATTGACGGACACTCCCTCGCCCTACGCTCCTTCTTCGGCATCTACACCATGGCCGAAAAGACCGGACAGCACATCTTCGTGCGCAGCGACGGCCAGCACACCGAAGCCGTCCATGCCTTCCTCTCCACCCTGCTGAGCATCATCAAAGACAACCAGCCCAGCCACATCGCCGTAGCCTTTGACCTACCCGGCGGCACCTTCCGCACCGCCGAATACGGCGAATACAAGGGTGGTCGCAACGCCATCCCCGAAGCCTTCAACGGCCAGATTGACCTCATCAAAAAGATGCTCGGCGCGCTCAACATCCCCGCGCTCACCTACGAAAACTACGAAGCCGACGACATCGTCGCAACCCTCACCCGCCGCGGCACCGAAGCCGGCTACAAGGTCCTCATCCTCTCCGGCGACCGCGACATCTTCCAGCTCGTCACCGACGACGTCACCCTGCTCTACCCGGTCACCACCGGCCCCTCCAAGGGTATTCAGCGCATGGACCCCGCCGCCGTCGAAAAGAAAACCAAAGTACCCCCGCACATGTACCCCGACCTCGCCGCCCTCACCGGCGAACAGGCGGACAACCTGCCCGGCGTACCCGGCGTGGGCCCCGGCTTCGCCGCCAAATGGCTCGGCGAATACGGCTCCCTCGACGCCGTCATCGAAAACAGCGACAAGATCGGCGGCAAGAAGGGCGAAGCACTACGCGAAAACATCGACAACGTCGTACGCAACCGTCGCCTCAACCAGCTCGTCAACGACCTCGACCTGAACGTCACCCTCGAAGACACCGAATTCACCCCCGACCTGGATGCACTCAACACCTTCTTCGACGAGGTGGAGTTCCGCACCATCCGCAAGCGTGCCGCCGACACCCTCGGCCCCATCGTGCGCGCCGCTGGATCCGCAGGCTCTGCAAGCTCCGCCGCAGAAGCAGGGGAGGAGGGTGCCATCAAGAAGGCGCCCACCGGCCCCGTCTACGCACCCATTGCCACCAGCGCACCCACCAAAAACGCAGACGCAGCAGCATTCCGCGCCTTCTGTGCCGCCGCAGCCGAAGAAAACTACGGCACCGACGAACAGGGCGCGCCCATCGCCGTACCCGAACGCCTCGAAGGCGCTGTGACCCTCTACCCGGTCACCAACCTGCCCGTAGCGCGCCCCGCCATCGGCGACGCACCCGCCGTCAAGGTCACCAAAACCAAGATCCGCGCCGCCGAAGAAAACCCCGAACTGCTCGGCGTGCTCCTCACCAGCAAGAACACCAGCCTCTGGATCGACACCCGCACCATCGACCCGGAACTCGACGCCGCCCTCGCCGCCTGGCTCTCCGACGAAGCAGCCCGCAAAATCGTCATGGACCTCAAGGTTCAGCGCAAACTCCTGCGCGCCTACGGCTACGAACTCGCCGGCGCCGTCGAGGACCCCGCGCTGTCCTCGTACATGTGCGGCTTCATCCCCACCGCAACCCGCAAGCTCTTTTCCGAACGCATGGAAGATCTCGCCGAACGCTACCTGTGGATTCCCAAGGAACCCTACGCGCAGCTGGTCTTCCAGCCCGAGACGCGCGAAGAACCCTCCCTGTTCAGCCTGCCCGGCGAAACCGAACCGGTCGAGAACCTGCGCTACTTCACGCAGATTAGCCGCATCATCCACGAGCTTGCGCGCCTGTTGCACTACGAAATGGAAGAGCACGGCCAGCTGAAGGTCTACGAAGAAATCGAGCTGCCGCTACTGTACGTGCTCGCAGACATGGAGCAGGCCGGCATCGCCGTCTCCGATGCGCTCCTGACCGAGCTGCACGACACCTTCTCGGCACGCGCCAACCAGGCGCAGGAATCCGCCCGAGCCATCATCGGCGGGGAGGTCGCCACCGAGGACGGCGAAGAACCCCTCAACCTCGCCTCCGTCAAGCAGCTGCAGACCGTGCTCTTCGAGACCCTCGGCCTGCCGCACACCCGCAAGATTAAGTCCGGCTACTCGACCGACGCCGAATCCGTCACCGAGCTGCTCTCCAAGATCTCGCCCGAATCCGACGGCGCAGCGTTCCTGGGGGCGCTCATCGCCTACCGCGACAACATCAAGCTCGCCCAGACCGTCGAGGGCCTGCAGAAGGCCGCCACCGAGGACGGACGCGTGCACACCACCTTCCAGCAGGGCGCCGCATCCACCGGTCGACTCTCCTCGACCGCGCCGAACCTGCAGAACATCCCGATTCGCACCGAGGAGGGTCGCCGCATCCGTGGCGCCTTTATCGTCGCGCCCGCACCCGTCGACGGCGTGGAGTACGAGGGTCTGCTCACCGCAGACTACTCGCAGATCGAAATGCGCATCATGGTGCACCTCGCCGCTGACGAGAAGCTCATCGCCGCCTACGAGGCGGGGGAGGACCTGCACCGTTATGTCGGTTCCGAAGTCTTCGGCGTAGCCCCCGAGGACGTCACCCCCGAGCAGCGCTCCAAGGTCAAGGCCATGTCCTACGGTTTGGCGTACGGCCTGTCCCGCTTCGGCCTCGCCAAGCAGCTGAACATCAGCTCCGACGAAGCGGGCGAACTGCGCACCAACTACTTCAAGCGATTCGGACGCGTGGGCCGCTTCCTGCGCGGCGTGCTCAAGCAGGCACACCAGGACGGCTACACCGAAACCATTTTCGGTCGCCGCCGCGTGCTGCCCGACCTGGACTCGCCCAACCGTGTACGCCGAGAAGCCGCCGAACGCGCCGCCCTCAACGCCCCGATTCAGGGCACCGCCGCGGACATCATCAAGATCGCCATGATTAACATTCACCGCCGCCTGCGCGAAGAGGGCCTGAAGACCCGCATGCTGCTGCAGGTGCACGACGAAATCATCCTCGAAGTCGCCACCGGTGAGCGTGAAGCCGCCGAACGCGTGCTCGTCGAGGAGATGAGCGGTGCCGCCTCCCTGCGTGTTCCTCTGGATGTGCAGGTCGGCTGGGGTAAGTCCTGGCAGGAGGCGGGCCACTAGGCTCACTACCTTGTATTGATTTCCGCACGGAAAGGCAGTTATCGTCCTCGTTCCTACAGGCAGGGGTGGGTGGGTACGCTATACCCTTCCTCCGCTCCTGCAGGGGAACCCACCCTCTCGGGCGCTCCGCCCTCTCCTTGCTTCGCTGCGGAGAGCACCCGAGAGGGTACCCTGATGTCGCTTCCGGAGGGTATAGCTACCCCGCTCCGGGTAGGCTTGGTGCTTTACGCGGAGGGGCGGTGTCGTCCGTAGTGACATCAGGGTGCCCGAAGCGAAGCGAGGGCGGGTGCCCCTGTAGGAACGAGGACGAGCATCGACCCTCCGCAAAACCCCACTGCAACCCGCTCCGTGAACCACAACTCCAAAACCGCAAATAAGTACGGGAATCCCGGGCGCGTAACCATTGACGACACGCCCGGGATTCCCGTACACTATTAATCGCGTGTACCAACGTACGGGTTTTCTATGCTCTTTTTTCTCCTTAAGAAAACGGGGAGAAAACGGGCACAGACCGCTCGTGCACCCTGCTTGAAGCATCTGCTTCCGGTGGGCGGTACACATTGTAAGTATCCGTCAGCTCGACGTTTCCTCACCTCGTTCAAAGGCGTTAGCGGCCCTATGCCGTGCGCGCCGGGGTGAAAAAGTAAGCCAGTCGGCGCCTCCACCCGGGGGTGTTGAACGGTGAACCGGCAGCGTCGACCTATTAGAAATCCAATTGGAGCCCTCACTACATGAGCACCAACATCCCTCAGGTCGCAATCAACGACATCGGCGACGAGCAGGCATTCCTCGAGGCTGTCGAGCAGACCATTAAGGTCTTCAACGACGGCGATCTCGTCTCCGGCCAGGTCGTTAAGATCGACCACGATGAGGTTCTGCTCGACATCGGTTACAAGACCGAAGGCGTCATCCCCTCCCGCGAGCTGTCCATCAAGCACGACATCGACCCCTCTGAGGTTGTCGAGCTCGGCTCCGAGGTTGAGGCACTCGTCCTCACCAAGGAGGACAAGGAAGGTCGCCTGATCCTCTCCAAGAAGCGCGCACAGTACGAGCGTGCATGGGGCGACATCGAGAAGGTCAAGGAAAACGACGGCGTCGTTACCGGTACCGTTATCGAGGTTGTCAAGGGCGGCCTTATCCTCGACATCGGTCTGCGTGGCTTCCTGCCCGCATCCCTCGTTGAGATGCGCCGCGTCCGCGACCTCGCACCTTACATCGGTCAGCAGATCGAAGCTAAGATCATCGAGCTGGACAAGAACCGCAACAACGTTGTTCTGTCCCGCCGTGCATACCTGGAAGAGACTCAGTCCGCTGTTCGCTCCTCCTTCCTCAACGAGCTGGAGAAGGGTCAGGTCCGCGAGGGCGTTGTCTCCTCCATCGTCAACTTCGGTGCATTCGTGGACCTGGGTGGCGTGGACGGTCTGGTTCACGTTTCCGAGCTGTCCTGGAAGCACATCGACCACCCGTCCGAGGTTGTCGAGGTTGGCCAGCCCGTTACCGTCGAGGTTCTCGAGGTGGACCTGGACCGCGAGCGCGTGTCCCTGTCCCTCAAGGCAACCCAGGAAGATCCGTGGCAGGCATTTGCTCGCACCCACGCTCTGGGTCAGATCGTTCCCGGCAAGGTCACCAAGCTCGTTCCCTTCGGTGCATTCGTGCGCGTTGAGGACGGCATCGAGGGCCTCGTCCACATCTCCGAGCTGGCAACCCGCCACGTTGACCTGGCTGAGCAGGTCGTCTCCGTTGGTGAAGAGGTCTTCGTTAAGATCATCGACATCGACATGGACCGCCGCCGCATCTCCCTGTCCCTCAAGCAGGCAAACGAGGGCGTTGACCCCAACGCTACCGAGTTTGACCCCGCTCTGTACGGCATGGCTGCAGAGTACGACGAGGCTGGCAACTACAAGTACCCCGAGGGCTTCGACCCCGAGGCTAACGAGTGGCTGGAAGGCTTCGACGCACAGCGCGAGGCTTGGGAAGCACAGTACGCAGAGGCACAGGCTCGCTTCGAGGCTCACAAGGTTCAGGTTGCTAAGGCTCTCGAGGCTGACGCAGAGGCTGCAGCAGCAGCTCCCGCAGCAGCTGAGCCCGCACCGACCTCTTACTTCTCCGAGGAGCCCGCTTCCGCAGGTACCCTCGCATCGGATGAGGCACTGGCTGAGCTCCGCAAGAAGCTGACCGGCAACTAATCTGCCGCTCAGATGAGCACTCATCAGGCGTAATAGCCGATAGGTAACCCCGCGTGGGGTGCCTAGAGCAGAGGAACCCCCTCATCTCCCGTTTGGGAGGGGAGGGGGTTCTTTGCGTTATTGGGGGTTTAGGTGAGTCAGGGTTGGGGGCGTTGGGATCCGGAGTACGCGCCCGGTGTTGCTATGCCCGCTGTTGCTGTGCCCCGTGTTGCTGGGGAGGATCTTAGGCGGCGGTCATCTGCTCCCAGACGGCGCGCACCTGCTCGGCGGTTTCCTCCAGCGAGCCGCCGTTATCGATAATCCAGGTTGCGACCGCCTCACGCTGCTCGTCGGTTGCCTGCGCGGCGATGCGGGCGCGCGCATCCTCCTCACTCATGCCGCGCGACGATACGAGGCGCTGCAGGCGAGTTGCCAGGGGAGTGCGCACCACGACCACGCCCTCAAAAGCGGACGGGTCGCCGGTCTCCACGAGCAGGGGAATATCCTCCAGCACCACGCCGCTGAACCCGGGTTCGGACTGCGCCTGCTCCACCAGTTGCGCGGCACGCTCACGAATAGCGGGATGCACAATCGCGTTCAGACGCAGGCGCGCCTGCTCATCATTGAACACGATACGCGCCAGGGCGGGGCGGTTGAGGCGGCCGTCCTCATCGAGCAGATGCTCGCCGAACTCCGCGACCGTGCGGGCGAGCACCGCCTCGCCGGGCTCCATGAGGGATCGGGAGATAGCGTCCGCATCCACCAGGAATGCGCCCTGCTCCACGAAGAGGGCGGCGATGGTGCTCTTGCCACTGCCGATACCGCCGGTGAGGGCGTAACGGTGCAGCGTGGTAGAAGCGGGGGAAGAAGGCTGGGACATGGACGGTGCTCCTGACGGGCTGTGCCACAATAGATAGGTACTGATTAGAGGAGGACACATGCAGGAAGAAACTCGCGCCAACCGATACCTTGTGCCGCGCGGCGATGAGCCCTATGAGAGCCTCCTCGAAATTAAGCGTAGCGAATTTATTGGTCACATCAAACGCGTGAGCACCGTTGAGGAGGCGCGCGCCTACATTGAGTCAGTGCGCAAGACCTACCACGATGCCCGCCACGTGTGTTCAGCGTTCATTATTGGTGCTGACCGCGATATTCAGCGTTCCTCCGATGATGGTGAGCCCGCCGGTACCGCCGGTGTGCCGATGATGCAGGCGCTGCTGGCGCGTCAGACCCGCGAGGACGGCACCACCGACCTGTCGGATGTGGTTGCGGTGGTCGTGCGCTATTTCGGTGGCATTAAGCTCGGCGCGGGCGGTCTGGTGCGTGCCTACACTGATTCGGTGGTGCAGACCCTGGATGGCGCGCTATTCGATTCGCGTGAGCGTCTGCGCGTGGGTAAGGTGCCCAGTTCGCATGCGGATGCTGGCCGCCTGGAGAATGAGATTCGTGCCGCCGGTCTGAACGTTCTGGGTACCGAGTATGGTGCGGAGGGCGCCACGATTTCCCTGGGTGTGTTTGACCGCCCGGAGGAGCTGGCGCGTGCCGAGGAGCTGGTGGTGAGCTTGAGTTCCGGTGCGGCGAGCGTGACCTGGGGGGACACGCAGTGGGTGGATTTGCCGGTCTAGGTTACCGGCCTCTAGATTCCCGGTCTTTGATTTCCGTTCCCAGAATTCCTCCTAGGTTTCCTAGCTAAAGCGCCTGCGTAAAGCTCTCAAAGCCTAAAAGATAGTCCAACCTTAGTTAATAGTTACTTGAACCCTAGTAATTGACTGTTTTTGTTGCTAGGGTAGAAGGAGTGCCAAAAGGCTTATCCAATATCTGAGGTCGTGAAAACGTGACGCAGCCGGGAACCTACCGAGAACAAGCAGGCAAAAACTCATCAGAGCAGTCCGCGGGCAGCCGCGGCGGCACCGCAACTCTCAACCGCCAGGGAGCGCGCCTCCCCACGAGGGGCACCGTCGAGCAGCTTGAACCCGCCACCGTCGCCCAGCTGCTTAACGCCTATCGCCAGCAGAACCTCGGCACCCTACTGAGCGTGCTCACGCAGCGTCCGGCAGAATTTGCTCGCCAGCTTGGCAGGCTCTGCCGCGTCTTCCCCGAACATGTTCACGCTATCGCCCAGGCGTTCGGCGCCGTGGGTCGTGCCCTGCCCATTGACGAGCTGGTGCGCCTGCACAACCGCTACTCTAACGCCGCCCGCGGAGTTGGCGAACACCTCAGCCTGGACAACTCCGGTGTGGCGCACATGGTTCAGAGCCCAGCACTGAGCCGTGAAGGTGCGGGCCACCTGCTCATGGCGATTGAACTCTGCCTCGCCGGCAGGATGCGCGGGCTCACCATCGCCATGCCCGCCACCGAGGCATTCACCCCGGCTGAGCAGGCGCCGAGCCTCGGATCCTGCAACCCCGCCCTGGACGGTGCCCTCAATGCTTTTGAACCGGCAGGCTGGGAGCCGTTCCCCCTGGATGGCAGCGAAGTGCTGCTCGCGACCGGTGTGCGCGATGTACCCGACGGCTATGAGCTGTCCCTCTGGCTGCTCGATGACGACTATCAGTGCCGCGCCCGCATTGAGCGAGGCGCCCCGCAGGTGTGCGTGGCAAGCTTCTACGATGAAGAAGTCATCACCCGAACCGTGGAAGAAACCGGGTCGGGTGAGGCCGGTCTGGTTGAGAACTACCGCGTGGAGGAATACGCGGAACTGGACTTCCTCAACGCCATGGACCGGCAGGTACGCTACGTGGCGGTCACCGCCGCTGTGGGGGAGCCGCTGTTGTCTGTGCTGAACGAGAAGAGCGCGGTGCCGAATAGTATTCCCGACCCTGCCGCTTTTGCGAATGGTGCGGGTGCCTCCCGGTTTGAGGGCAGCGCTCGCCCGGATATCCGCACCGCCGCCGTGGTCGGTAAGGGCCTGCGCACCGTCAATCACCGCGGCATGCTGCCCGTGCTGGGTGTGCCGAACCGCACCGTGTGCGCCGTGATTGACCTGTACAAGCAGCGTATCTGCGTGCCCGGCGTGGGTATTCCGCGCGGGCTGAGCGTGGAGGATGAAGAGCGCACCATGCAGCTGATTTTGAGCGCCCTGAACGGGTACCTTCCGCTGACGAACCGGGCGCTGATGAGCCTCGCCGGAGCCACCGTGGAGGTGCGCTAACGCTGCGGTTAACTAACGCTGAACTCGACTAATACAGTGGCACCCCACGGCTACAAACCAATAAAATACCGCCCGGAACCATGCTGTGAGCACGGTTCCGGGCGGTACGTGTTCAACGAACTAGCCGGTCGCCAAGTGAGCTACCGCCAGGCGAGTTAGTCGCCGGATTAGCTAGTTTCGGATTAGTTAGCTGCGGGGCCCTGACCATTGATGATGCGCTGCGCTTCATCCTCGGTCAGCTGGTATCCGTAGAAGGTCGAGTAGAACTCGCGGGTCTCCTTCACCAGGTCAATGTCGGAGAACTTCTCGGGGTGGAACAGCTTCGCCGCCCACAGAATCTGCAGAGCCTCCTCGGCGGAGTAGCGGTCCCAGTTGAAGGTGCCGACCGGGTTCTTAATAATCTTGCCGTTCTTCACCGCCGGAACGTCAGCCCACGCGGCGTCAGCCTTAATCGCGTCCACGCCCTTCTGGGCATCCGCGCCGCCAATGATGATGTACTCCGGCTGCGAGGCAATGATCTGCTCCAGAGAAATGTTCTTCAGGTTCTCCACGCCGTCCAGGGAGTTCTTCGCACCCGAAAGCTTCATCCATTCACCAATTAGGGAGTTCGAGCCGTCCACCTTCGTCAGGTCAGAACCGCCCGCAATGTGTAGCACCTTCGGGGACTCGGTGACGCCCTGCAGGCGCTCCTTGATGAGGTTCTCGTTCTTCTCCAGATATGCCAGGTACTTCTCGGCACGCTCAATCGCCTCATCGGTACCGATGACCTCGGCGGTCAGCTCAACGGTGCGCTTCAAATCAGCGAAGTTCTGGAATTCCACGTGCACCGCCGGGATGCCTGCCTCAGTAGCCTTCGAAATCTGATCCTTCGAGGAGGCGAGTAGCACCTCCGGCTTATCGGCAAGCAGCTGCTCCATGTTCACGTCGGTGCCCTTCACCGGCGCGTCAACCTTCTCAATACCGGGGTACACCTGCTTAAACCACGCCAGAGACTTCACGGCAGTCGTGGTGGACACCAGCTTCTCAGCGCCGCCGAGCAACAGAACCACCTGGTTGTTTGCGTGCCACAGGTCAGCGATGCGCTCGGGGTTGGTCGGGACAGTGACCTCCTTGCCGTCAATGTCCTTAATGACCTTGGTGCCGTCACCGTTATCCTTCACGAAGAAGCTGGTGTGCTTCTTTGCGGAATTGCTCGAAGTCGAGACTGAGGTTGAGCTCGATGCGGAACCCGAGGAGGAGGCGGTGTTCGCTGCGCCGCAACCGGTCAGCGCAGCCAACAGGAGGGAAGTGGTCAGGGCAATGCCGGTGTGGAACTTCGTAATCTTCATGATGTGTCTTTCTGTGTCGACAGGGTGGGTGAATAACCCGGAGGCGGTTCGGGGAAGCGGCGCTCTAGGGGCGCGCCACCACAGCGGATGCGGCACCTCTACCGCATCTTCTGTATCTGGTTCAAACCGCCACCGGAAAACTAAAAGCTGTGGAGCCTCATATCGAGGCTCGTCATGTGCACGCTGGAACGACCCAGCTGTGGTGAATACACCACCGACAAATCTGTAGCGAAGGTGCGTGAGAGAACCTCGCTGGTGAGCACCTTGGAGGCGCGGCCCGTGAGCAGCTAAGCCGGCGCATGTGCAGATACCTGCGGCGTTGCGTTTGGCATGGTATCGGGCATATCGTGTACGCCAAGCAGGGCGACGGTCGCATCCAACAGGAGCGCGTGATCCGGATTGTGGGTCGTAAAAATAACCCCGTACCCGGCATCGCGCAGCTGCCGAATCTTGCGCAACACCTTCGCCTGATTCGCCACGTCCAGTGCACTCGTCGGCTCGTCCAGAACGATGAGCGGGGCGTCTTGCACCAGGGTTCGGGCAATACCTACCTGCTGACGCTGACCGCCGGACAGCTCATCCAGCGGGGAGTGCGCCAGGTCGAGCAGCCCCAGCTCCTCCATCACGGTATGCACCTGCTCACGGTCACGGCGCGAGGGTGAAGAGAACAACCCAATATAGGGTGCGCGACCCATCAGCAGGTACTCGGTCACGGTGTAGGAGATGCCGCGACCCTCCATCTGCGGAAGGTAGGCGATGCGGCGGGCACGCTCAGTCGCGGTCAAAGAATCCAGCGGCTCACCGCCCAGGTGAATGCTGCCCTCGGTGAGCGAATTTAAACCAATCAGGCAGTTCAACAGGGTGGACTTACCCACACCGTTGCGACCCAGAATGGCGAGGACCTCACCGCGTCGCACCTGCAGGTTCACGTTGCGGAAAATCCAGCGGCTGAAGCGGTGCCCGGAACGGTGCAGACCAGCGCGGTGATCCGTTCGGCGGCGCTTGATGTGCCCGCCCCGGTGGCCGTAACGGAAGCCCGCATCGTCCAGGTGCAGCAGAACCTCGGCGCTCGCATCCGTGCGGTGCTGAGTATAGGGAGTGGAAGACGACATTACTTCACCCGAACCTTTCCAAACAGCAGTAGCGCCACGTACAGGGGCGTGCCAATGAAGCCGGTCAGCACGCTCAGAGGAACCTCCGCGCTGGTGAGGCTACGCGCCAGGGTATCGACGAACATCATGAACGAAGCACCCATCAGCACGGACAGCGGCATGAGCTTGGTCGTGTCGCTACCAACCAGCAGGCGGCACAGGTGCGGAATGACCAAACCTACCCAAGAAATCGGGCCGCCAATGCATACGCTCGTCGCGGTCACCAGGGTTGCCAGCAGAATGGTGATACCGCGGGTGCGAGTCAGGTTAATGCCGAGGGTGCGCGCCTCATCGTCACCGAGCGAGAGGATATTGATGCGCCAACGCATCGCCAAGAGCAGCAGGATGCAGGGCGCCGCCACCAGCGCAAACTGGGTGAGTGCTTCTGCGCGTACGTCCTGCAGGGAGCCCATCTGCCAGAACACGATCTGCGCCAGCTGAGTTTCGGGGTTCGCAATGAACTTCAACGCACCGAGTGCGGCGGTGCCGAAGCCACCCACAATCACGCCCGAGAGCACCAGCATGAGCGTGGACTGATTCTTCAACAGGTGAGGAATACTCACGGTCAGCAGCACGGCGGCGAGACCACCGGCGAGGGCGGAACCCTGAATCGCGAGGCTCGTGCCCACACCCAGCAGAATGGCGGAGGCGGCACCCACCGACGCGCCCTGCGAAACACCCAGCAGGTAGGGGGAAACCAACGGGTTACGGAAAACTGCCTGGAAGGTGGCGCCCGCAATGGCGAGGGCGGCACCGATGAGCCCGGCGGCGAGCAGGCGCGGAATGCGCACGGTCAGCAGCATGTTTTCGGCGGGCTTGTAGACCTTCAAATCCATGCCGAACCAGTTCTTGCCGAGGATGCGGAAGAGCTCGTCCAGTTCGACCGGGTACCTGCCGGTGATGAGTGAGAGGTAGGTGACGCCCAGCAGAATGGCGAGGGCGATGAGCAGAATCAGCGGGTACGAGGACGCGAAGAGTGAGGACGCCAAGAGGGTACGGCGATGCTCGGTTTTGGCAACTAAGGTGGCAGCCGGTGTGCCGGTGGGGTTCGCCTCCGGGTTCGCTTCTGTGGATTCGTTCGGGGTTGCCTGTGAAGCTGTCTCCGTGGTCGTGCTCATGGAGTCCTTCCGTGCGCTCTTGTGGTCCCGTTCTGTCTGCGTGTGCGCTCTAAACATATGTGAGCCACATCAAGGAGGCAAAGGGTGCGGGTGCGGAGCGCCCGTCATAAGTCTTTATGTGTTGCCGCTTATCTTCTGCGGTGCGGCACCCGTGAGTGGCGGCGGCTGTGGGGGAGGGCGGCCACCCCTAAGAGCGCTGTTCCTAAGAGCACCGTCATCGTGCGGAAAATGCTCCCGCTCGCCTCCTGCCCGGTAGCGCAGATGAACCAGTCGAATACCTCTTATCTTTTGCGTCCTTTCTTTTATGAACTTGGGCACTTTCATGGTGATGGCTTGTTACCTGTCGTGTCTGTACTATTGCGCGTGATTATATTGCGCCAGCAGAAAAGGGTGACCAATCCGGGGGCGCGTCGGGCGGCTTTCCCCTAGGATGGATACATGAGTTATGCACCCCAGATTAACCGTGTTGTTGCCCCCTTTGAGGTAGTCAGCCCCTTCCAGCCTGCCGGCGACCAGCCCAAGGCTATTGCCGAGCTCACCGAGCGCGTGCAGAACGGCGAGAAAGACATTGTGCTGATGGGTGCCACCGGTACCGGTAAGTCCGCGACGGCCGCCTGGCTGATTGAGGCGGTGCAGCGTCCGACCCTGGTGCTCGTGCAGAACAAGACGCTGGCGGCGCAGCTGGCGAATGAGCTGCGCGAGCTGCTGCCGAATAACGCGGTCGAGTACTTCGTCTCGTACTACGACTACTACCAGCCCGAGGCGTACGTGCCGCAGACCGATACCTTCATCGAGAAGGACTCCTCCATCAATGAGGAGGTGGAGCGTCTGCGCCACTCGGCGACGAACTCCCTGCTGACTCGCCGTGACGTGGTGGTGGTTGCGACCGTGTCCTGCATTTACGGTCTGGGCACGCCCGAGGAGTACGTTGCGCAGATGGTGACTTTGCGTCGCGGTGAGGAGGTTGACCGCGACGAGCTGTTGCGCCAGTTCGTGGCGATGCAGTACGCGCGTAACGATATGGACTTTCACCGTGGCACGTTCCGTGTGCGCGGCGATACCGTCGAAATCATCCCCATGTACGAGGAGAACGCGATCCGCATTGAGTTCTTCGGCGATGAGATTGAGGCGATTTACACCCTGCACCCGCTGACCGGCGAGGTGATTCGCGAGGAAGAAGAAATGTATGTCTTCCCCGCAAGCCACTACATCGCCGGTGCCGAGCGTATGGCGAAGGCCATTACCTCCATTGAGGATGAGCTGCGCGAGCGCCTGCAGACCCTCGAATCTCAGGGCAAGCTGCTGGAGGCGCAGCGTCTGCGTATGCGCACCACCTACGACCTGGAAATGATGGAGCAGATGGGCTTCTGCAACGGCATTGAGAACTACTCGCGTCATATTGATGGTCGTGCCCCCGGCAGCGCCCCGAACTGTCTGCTGGATTATTTCCCGGATGATTTCCTGCTGATTATTGACGAGTCGCACGTGACGGTCCCGCAGATTGGTGCCATGTACGAGGGTGATATGTCCCGTAAGCGCACCCTGGTGGAGCACGGTTTCCGTCTGCCGTCGGCGATGGATAACCGCCCGCTGAAGTGGGAGGAGTTCCTGAAGCGTATCGGTCAGACGATTTACCTTTCGGCAACCCCGGGTAAGTATGAGCTGTCGCAGGCTGATGGTTATGTGGAGCAGATTATTCGCCCGACCGGCCTGATTGACCCGGAGATTGTGGTCAAGCCGACCAAGGGGCAGATTGATGATTTGCTCGAGGAGATTCGCGTGCGCGTTGAGCGTGATGAGCGTGTGCTGGTCACGACCCTCACCAAGCGCATGGCGGAGGATTTGACCGAGTACCTGCTGCAGCATGGCGTGAAGGTGCAGTATCTGCACTCTGACGTTGACACGTTGCGCCGTGTGGAGCTTCTGCGTGAGCTGCGCCTGGGTACCTTTGATGTGCTGGTTGGTATTAACCTGCTGCGTGAGGGCCTGGATCTGCCCGAGGTGTCCCTGGTTGCGATTCTGGATGCCGATAAGGAAGGCTTCCTGCGTTCGACCACTTCGCTGATTCAGACCATTGGTCGTGCGGCGCGTAATGTGTCCGGTCAGGTGCACATGTACGCCGATAAGATTACGGATTCTATGCGCGTGGCGATTGATGAGACGAACCGCCGCCGCGAGATTCAGCAGGCGTACAACCGTGAACACGGCATTGACCCGCAGCCTCTGCGGAAGAAGATTGCCGATATTACGGATGTTCTCGCCCGCGAGGAAGAGGACACCCGCGAGCTTCTGCAGCTGCGTAAGAGCGGCAAGAAGGGTGCCCGTACGGTGAGTGCGGGTGCGAAGACCGGTTCTGCGACCTCGTCGAAAATTGCCACGAGCACCCCGGAGTCGGAGGAGCTTCTCGCCCGTGCGGAGGCGCGCGTTCGCGCCGACGGTCTGGCTGCGGCCCCCGCCGAGGATCTGCTGGATTTGATTGAGCAGATGAACGAGCAGATGCGCGTGGCGGCGGAGAACCTGCAGTTTGAGTTGGCGGCGCGTCTGCGTGATGAGCTTGCCGATTTGAAGAAGGAGCTGCGCCTGATGAAGGAGGCGGGTCACGCCTAAACCCGGTGTTCTAAGCCCGGCGTTTAGGGGCCGACGTGGGTTTTTCGCCATGAGGTAACTCATTGTTCATGAAGTTCTACTGAGTGCAGATACATGCTGTACACTATCAAGGTGTTTTACGTGTCAAATAAAACCTTGATGCTTCCGAACGATAAAGAAAAATCTGTGACTATTTCTCATAACTCTTCAGACGCACACACCACGGGAGCTCGTTCCGTTACCCGCCGCAACCTCACCCGCGGCGCGCTTTGGGCTGTGCCCGCTATTGCCGCCTCCACGACGGTGCCCGCATTCGCTGCATCGGCTGATGATTGCAAGACGGTACACGGCCCGGACTTCACCCAGGTCGGCGGCTGGATGATTACCAATCCCGCCAGTGGCGCCCTGCAGTCGCGCACCAAGAACAAGCCCGTGACTGCGCCGGAGACCGGTCAGGCGTGGTGGTCCATGGAGAATGCAACCTCACCGAACCCCGCGACGATTCGCCTCATGTCCGTGTACGAGGCGACTCACGGCCCCGAGGGTGACCTCAACCTGAACTGCGGTGAGTTCGTGATGACCTACAACGTATCCGCCCTGGAGGCGACGACCGGCACCACGCACCTGCACCCGTCCATGGACATTTACCTCTTCTCGCCCGAGGGTAAAATCATTGACCGCCAGATTTTCACGACTGACCCGACCGGCAAGGCAACCGTTATGACCCGCAACGGCAAGACTCAGACTGTTCAGGGTCAGGTCATTCCGTTTGCGTCGAGCGTGAATGATAAGGCGACCGGCATCTCCGCGCGTTTTGCGTTGCGTGGTAATACGCTCATGGAAGGCATGTACCAGTTCGAGGTGGTTATTACCGTCCCGACGATTCAGGAGAACGGCACGCTTGATACGAACAAGCAGGTCAATGCGATTGCGTTCACCCCGCCGACCTTCAACATGGTCTCCTAACTGAATGAAAAGTAGCCCTCCCCGTAATAGTTCACGGGGAGGGCTAGACAGCGTGTATTCGTCACGCAGAACGCCGCATCCGACAGGTCAACCCCGCCGGATGCGGCGTTTCGGTGCACCTAGCTCCTGAAAGTTCTCCCGGAGGGGCTCCTGTGCGAAAACCCCAACCTGCTGTATAATCGTTCACCGAGCAAGGGAGTATCCCACCAATCGACTCATCGTCAGCACGTTAGCCGAAGGCGCCTAACCGGTGAATCGAGCCGACCTCCATTCAGGTCGGCGGGAGAGACTTGTGGTCCTGTACGCACACCACAAGAAAGGCTCCCCATGGAAGTTACCGGGTTGCAATGGTTGGTTACTATTCTCATCATCGCGGGTCTGTTGGCCTTCGATTTCGTGTTCCACGTTCGTAAGGCGCACGAACCTTCCGTCAAGGAAGCGGCCATCTGGTCGAGTATTTACATCGGCATCGCGATGCTGTTCGGTCTGTATATTTTCGTGACGAACGGCCCCTCCGCTGCCACCGAATTCTATGCAGGCTACATCACCGAAGAAGCTCTCTCGGTCGATAACCTCTTCGTTTTCATGATTATTATGGGCACCTTCCGTGTCGCCCGTGAGAATCAGCAGAAGGTTCTGCTCTTCGGTATTGTCTTCGCGATCCTGGCGCGCGGCTCCTTCATCTTCGCCGGCGCAGCGATCATCAACTCCTTCGCTTGGGTGTTCTACATCTTCGGCCTGGTCCTGCTCATGACCGCAGGTAACCTGCTCAAGGACGAAATCACCGAAGGTGACGGCGATGACGAAGCCGACAACATCATGGTCCGCCTCGCCAAGAAGTACCTGAAGACCAGCGACCACTTCGACGGTGACAAGCTCTTCACCATCGAAAACGGCAAGCGCGTCATGACCCCCATGATGCTCGTCATGGTCGCTATCGCTGGTTCCGACCTGCTCTTCGCGCTCGACTCGATCCCCGCGATCTTCGGCCTCACCCAGTCCGTCTACATTGTGTTCACCGCGACCGCGTTCTCCCTCATGGGTCTGCGCCAGCTGTACTTCCTTATTGACGGCCTGCTGGACCGCCTCGTCTACCTCTCCTACGGCCTGGCGACCATCCTCGCGTTCATTGGTGTGAAGCTCATCCTGCACGCAATGCACGAGAATAACCTGCCGTTCATCAACCACGGCGAGCCCGTGCACGTGGTCGAAATCAGCACCGAAATGTCGCTGATGGTCATCGTGGGCGTCCTGATCATTACCGTGCTTGCCTCGCTGCTCAGCCCCAAGGGCCGCGCGCTGCAGACCATTCAGCGTGTTCAGGCGCTCTCCGAGAAGTACCTGGCACTGCCCGAGGATGCATCCGCCGCCGAGCGTGCGGACATCACCGCCCGCTGGCAGAAGGAAACCGAGAAGCTCAACGCCATTCCCGCCAAGCTGCGTGACGAGCTGATCGAGAAGGAAGACGAATACCACGCCCTCGTGATGCGTGCCCGCACCGCACAGGATGCGCATTCTTCCTCCTCGAAGTAGTTTGAGTTACTGAGCCTGCGGCCTCACCAGGCTAAGCGCTCACACGAAAGCCCCTCACACCGGATCAACCGGGGTGAGGGGCTTTAGCTATATCAGAGATATTTCAGAAGAATTACTGATTGTGAACCTCAGCCAGCATGTTCTTCAGGTGACCCAGAATGGTCAGCGAGTCAGAACCGAAACCGTCGTGGTGGTGGGTCTTCGAAGTCCACACGTGGGTGTTGCCGACCCAGCGAGCGGTCTCCATGGAGTGCTCAAAGTCCACGTACACGTCCGGGTTGTACGCCGCAGCCACCACGGGAACCTCGTTCTTGTGCAGCTGTGCGTGGTCGTACAGGCGACCCCAGTCCTTCTTTTCAGCCAGCAGGTTCGCAACCTCAGCCAGCGGACGCAGCGAGGGATCCTCCTCGTAGTACCAGGGGAAGATGTGCTCGCCGGTGAAGAGCAGACGATCTGCATCCGGCGCGAACTCGGGGCGGGAAGCCGCCACGCGAGCAGCAGACCAGTTGGTCGGTGCGGGGGAGGGGGACAGCTCGTAGCCGGGGATGCCGGGCAGAACGCCGTCAGCGGGGCCGTCAGCATAAATGGTCTCATGCATCAGGGCGTACAGCGGGTTCGCCTGGAAGGTCACCTCAGCACCCATAGCGGTCAGGAACTGATCGGAGAGGTGGTCGTTACCCTCAGCGAAAGCAGTCTCCAGGAAGTAGTGCAGACCGCGCTCGCGCCAGCGGCCACCCAGGAAATGGCCGGCCATCTGGAAGCGGTGATCGGTCAGACGCTCACCGGTGGGCAGGTACTCCTTGTGGGTGCGCAGGTGCTCAGCAATGCGGGTAGCGAGCTCAGCGTCCTCGGGGAACCAGCTGTAGTATTCCTCAACACGTTCCTTCATGCGGTCGAAGGTGTGCTGGTAGACGTTATCCACGGAGGTACGAATCGGTGCCAGACCCGCGGTGAGGCGGCAGTCACGCAGCGACTGAGGCGCGAACGACAGGTACGACAGGGTCAGGAAGCCACCGAAGGACTGACCAATGGTGGACCAGCGTTTGTCGGCACGGTCAGCCAGCAGCACCTCGCGGACAGCCTCCGCGTCAGCGATGATGGAGTCCGCACGGAACAGCTCAGTGTACTCAGCCTGAACCTGCGGGTCACCCACAGCGGTGATGTTGCGAGCAGACAGCGGGGAAGACATGCCGGTACCGCGCTGATCCAGAAGAATCACGCGGTGAGTCTTCGCCAGCTCAGCAATCCAGCCGCCAATGGAGCCGGTCTTGGGCGAACCGAAACCGGGGCCGCCCTGCAGGTACACAATGTAAGGACGCTTATCAGCCGAAACGGTCAGAGTCTCGTTGGTGTTCACGACCTCGCGGGCGAACACGGTGATGGTCTGGTCCGCGAAACGGGAGGAGAGAGCGGCATCCTTGCCCTTGGAGAAAATCAGACCGTGGGTCAGGGGAACCTGGAACCAGTGGTCGGTAATCTCGTAGCCGTCGTGCTTGACGACCGAACCCTTGCGGTACTCAACCTTGGGAAGCGAAGAAACGGTCAACGGTGAACCTTCTTTCATTTAAATAGATAGATACTCTGTATTCTAGCCCACTACGGGCAACATCGTGGCAGAGCCTCGGGCGGAGTCTCATTCGAGTCTCAATCGGAGCCTTAGAACTCGCCCACGCTCAGAATCTTCAGCACCGGGTACCCCGCCTCATCGGAGGCCGCCAAATCAACCTCGGCACGAATACCGAAGTCAAAGTTATCTTCGGGGTCGGCGAAGCTCTGCTGAACCTTCCACACGCCCGGGTGAGCGGCGGTGTCCTCATCCATGCTGACCAGGCGAGGCGAGCGCGCGTCGGCGTCCGTGTAGATGTCGTCGTAGGTGTCGAAGTAGTCGTCCATGGCGTCCGCCCAGCGGTCGGCATCCCAGCCGCACCACTCGTCCAGGGCGCCCAGGGCACGGTCACGCTCGTCAGCGAAGAGCTCCACACGGCGGAAGAGGGCGTTGCGTACCATCACGCGGAAGGCGCGCAGGTTCTTCGTCACGGCGGGAGGCTCTTCCTCCTCGATGGAGGCGTGCTCGGCTGCAATGGTTGCGGTGTCTTCGCCGGCAGCCAGCTTCTCCCACTCGTCCACCAGGGAGGAGTCGGTCTGGCGCACGAGCTCGCCGAGCCACTCGATAATGTCGTCGAGCTCGTCGGTTACGGCAGAATCGGGGATAGTGTGGCGCATTGCCTTGTACGCGTCAGAGAGGTAGCGCAGAAGCACGCCCTCGGCACGTTCGAGCGAGTAGTACTGCACAAAGTCGTTGAAGCCCATCGCGCGTTCGTACATGTCACGCACAATCGACTTGGGGCGCGGCTCAAAACGTGCAACCCACGGCGCGGACTGCTTGTAGGTCGTGTACGCCTGATCGATGAGCTCCGCCAGAGGCTGCGGGTAGGTGACCTTGTCCAGCTCGTTCATGCGTTCGGTGTAGTCCACACCATCCGCCTTCAGCTGTGCCGACAGCTCGTTCTTCGCCTTGCGTTCCTGCGCGTACAGCACCTGGTTCGGCGATTCCAGGGTCGCCTCAATGAGGGAGAGCGCGTCCAGCGCGTAGCTGGGGGATTCGGGGTCGAGCAGTTCCAGCGCAGCGACCGCAAAAGCGGACAGCGGCTGGTTCAAGGCAAAGTTATCCTGCAAATCCTCGGTCAGGCGCAGGTAGGAGCCGTGCTCGTCCGGGGTGTTGGTTCGCTCAATCACGCCGCCGGTCAGCAGCTCCTTGTAGATGCCGATTGCCTTGCGCAGCAGCTCGCGGCGGCGCGCAGGGCTCTCATGGTTCTCCTGAATGATGCGGTATGCGGCAATGACCGGGTTTTCCGGGCGGTGCATCAGGTTCAGCAGCATCGAGTGGGTGATGTCGAAGGAGGAGGTCAGCGGCTCCGGGGCGGCTTCTACTAGCTGGTCGAAAGTCTTCTCGGACCAGCCAACGAAGCTTTCCGGCGCCTTCTTACGCTTGGAGGACAGCGACTGGTTAATGCGCTTGGTGTCGTCACCGAACTTCGCCTGAGCTTTAGCCAGCAGGCGAGCGTTCTCAATATCGTGCTCGGGTGCCTGAACCACCACGGTGCCGGCGGTATCAAAACCGGCGCGGCCTGCGCGTCCAGCAATCTGGTGGAACTC
Source organism: Rothia sp. HMSC066G07 (assembly GCF_001814485.1). Classification (NCBI taxonomy): domain Bacteria; kingdom Bacillati; phylum Actinomycetota; class Actinomycetes; order Micrococcales; family Micrococcaceae; genus Rothia; species Rothia sp. HMSC066G07. Next base: position 86,410 of record NZ_KV816924.1, read on the forward strand.
GCGGGCACGCAGACGGCGGCTGCGGGCACCATCAAACTTCGACAGCGCCGTAATCAGTACGGTACGGATGGGCACGTTAATACCCACACCCAGGGTGTCGGTACCGCAAATCACCTTGAGCAGACCCTCCTGAGCCAGCTGCTCCACGAGGCGGCGGTACTTGGGCAGCATGCCCGCGTGGTGAATACCGATGCCGGCACGCACCAGCTTATTCAGTGCCTTACCGAAGCCCGGACCGAAACGGAACTTAGCAATCAGCTCGGCGATGCGTTCCTTATCTTCCTTCGAGGCAATAGCCACCGACAGCAGCGCGTTCGCCTGCTCCAGTGCCGCCTTCTGCGAGAAGTGCACAATGTAGACCGGAGTCTGCTTGGTCTGCACGAGCTCCTGCACGGTCTCCTGAACCGGGGTGGTGGAGTAGTAGAAATGCAGCGGAATAGGGCGCTCAGAATGCGCCACCAGGTCACTCTCGCGGCCGGTCAGCGCCGTCATCTCCTCCTGGAAGCGAGTCGTATCGCCCAGGGTCGCGCTCATCAGCAGGAACTGCGCCTGCGGAAGCTCCAGCAGGGGAAGCTGCCACGCCCAGCCGCGTTGCGGGTCAGAGTAGAAATGGAACTCGTCCATAATGACCTGGCAGAGGTCCGCATCCTTACCCTCGCGCAGGGCAATATTGGCGAGAATTTCCGCGGTGCAGCAGATAATGGGTGCCTCCGTATTAATGGCGGAGTCGCCGGTAATCATGCCCACGTTCTCGGCACCAAAAATATTGATCAGGTCAAAGAACTTCTCAGACACCAGCGCCTTAATGGGGGCGGTGTAGTAGGAACGCTGACCGGTCGCCAGGCCCGTAAAATGCGCGGCAACAGCCACAGTGGACTTACCCGAACCGGTCGGGGTTGCCAGCACCACGTTATGTCCGGCGGCAATGCTCAGAACAGCCTCGTCCTGGGCGGGGTACAGGGTCATACCGCGGGTCGAAATCCACTCGGTGAAGGATTCATAGATTTCTTCGGCGGTGAGGGGGTTGCCCTTAAAATCGCGTCGATTGTAGTCGCCGGGGTTCTCGCCCAGCCCGGGAGAAAGAAAATTCAAAATACTCATGAGGATTCCAGTCTATCGGGAATAGCGCGGGCGCGGGGGCGTTATCGTTACGAGGGAACAACTCGGCATAGGCGCAAAGTCGCGTGCTCTAATGCGGGAAAACCTAAAGTTCAGGTAGGGTGGAATAAAGCGTTTTAGATGCAGTGATGCACAACCTGGCGCTCAGAAGGTCAAAGGCACAGGGCTCCACACTGCAGAGCCTCACACCGCAGGGTTCCATGCCGCATAAATTACCGCCTAGGTTCAAGTCCGCCGATTGATGCCGGACCATACTGTGCGGTCGATACACGCCCCAAAATACGTTGCACAAAATAACGACACGCCCCACCTAATACACTCTTAGTGTTGCGTGCCACATTGATAAAGGAATAGGGTAAGAGAAAGGAGAGACGTTGAATGACTGAATACAACGCTGACAAGGCACAAGAAAACGCTGCGCGTGAAGAAGCTACGCATGAAGAATCCATGCATAACAAAACCACGCAGGAAAAAGCCGCTCAGAAAAAATCTGCACCGGAAATAACCGGCAGCGAACTGCGCAAGGCCGAAGAAGAAGCCCTCAAAAAGCGCCTCGCCCTGCGAGTCACCGCGCCCGGACACAAATACCCCTGGCACCGCTGGGCAATCCCCGTCGCGGGTGAAACCACCGCGGGTACCGGTGCGATTCTTATCCCCGTCATGGTGGGTCAATTCATCAACCAGCACATCGCCGGCAAAGCCCCCGACGCCTGGCCCATGTTCTGGGTGGTCGTCGCAGCCATCACCTTCATCGTGATCAACGAGTTCTTCGGCTGGGGCACCTCCATGACCCTCAGCGCGGAACTTAGCCGCGACTGGCGCATCTACATCAACCGGCTCATGGGGCGCACCCGCGCTGGCGTAGACTCCGGCGAAGCGGTCACCGTCATGAACAAAGACGTACGCCGCATTACGGACGTCTACTTCTCACTGCCGCTATTCGTCAACGCCATGATCATCGCGACCCTCGGTGCCGTGCAGCTCTGGCTCATCAACCCCGTCACCGCGATCGTGACCCTCATCGGCACGCTCATCGTGGTCGGTGTGATCGCCTGGTACTCGACCTTCCTCGAATCCAAGATCGGCGAATACCGCGAAAAGGACGGCGAAGCCTCCTCACGCGCCTCCGACATCGCCACCGGTCTGCGCACCATCGCCGGCCTCGGCGCCGAAGAACAGATGCGTGAACGCTACCACCGCGGCACCGACGAAGTTTTCGACAGCTACATGCGCTACGAAAAGACGCACCGCTGGATGTTCCTCATCCGCGCGCTGCTCGGTGGTGCCGTGACCCTGCTCGGCATCGGCTTCGCCCTCACCGGCCACGTCGAAAACGGCCGCTGGGTATCCGACACGCCCGCCGCGTCCCTGGTGACCGTCGCCTCCATTATCGCGATGATGGGCGGCCCCATCTGGATTACCCAGAACTTCCTCACCGCATGGCGATACGCCAAGATTGCGCTCGCCAAGGTCGCCCGCCTCGAAGGTCACGCCGGCGTACGCCAAGGCGTGCTGAAGAGCCCGCGCACCGACGAAGAAATGGCGCAGCTGGCACGTGCCGAACAGGCAGTCGAGGCGAGCACCCTCGAGGTGCCCGTACCCGTTGCCCCCGCCGGTGCAAGCAACCCGCGCATCGTGTACGTCAATCCGCGCGACTACAACCTCACCGCGCAAGACTACGCCGAGGCGCTCGCCCGCACCCTACGCCGCGGGGGAGAGGACCTCAAGGACGCCTCCGGCCGCCGCGTGCTGCTGAGCGAACCCAACCCCATGATTTTTGCGGGAACCCTGCAGGAGCACCTGCGCCTGGGCACCGTGCCGAACCCCGACGAGGAGCTGGCACAGGCGAAGGATGAGGAACTGCTGAAGATTACCGACTCCCGCGAAATCGCCTACCGGCTGGGCGGACGCAACCCCGAAGACTACTTCGCCGCCCGCATCACCAGCGAAGGCGCGAACCTCTCCGGTGGTCAGCGTCAGCGTCTGGCGCTCGCCCGCGCACTCGCACAGGACGCGCAGGTGCTCATACTGACCGAGCCGCTGAACTCCGTGGACGAACCCAGCCAGCGCTACATCTACGATGCGATGGAAACCCAGATTGGTAGCGACCGCCTGCCCGTCGGCTACCCCGGCCTGCTGCAGGATTTGGAGCAGGTCTACGTTGTCTCTACGACCGCGGAGACGACCCGCCGCATGGAACGCGACGGCTACCCGGAAACCGCTCAGTCTGAAACTGCTCAGCCTGAAACCACTCAGAATCAGGAGGTGAACTAGCATGGCAAAGCAGCTCCCCATCGAAAGCCCCGCCTACGTGGCACGCCGCATGTGGAACTACCTCGCGGCGCATAAGGGGCGAGCCCTCTACACCTTCGTCATCTACATGGTCAGCACCCTCATGGGTGCGGTGGTGCCCCTGCAGATTGGTGCTACCGTGGACGACGTGGTGGCGGGCAAGTTCTCCAGCTACCCGTGGCAGCCGATTCTGATTATTCTGGCGGCGTTCATCGTGCAGGCGATAACCCTCATGGTCTCCTCGTACAGTGCGGCACGACTGGGTGCACTCGTCACCCGTGACGCCAACCAGGACACCCTCGATGGTACCCTCGACCTGGATGCACGCACCGTGGAAGAAGCCGGCAGCGGCGACCTGCTCACCCGCGTAACCGACGACCTCTCCTCGGCGGCCAAGTCCGTCAGCGAGGACCTGCTCGGCGCGATTTACGTGGTGCTGTACTTCATTATCTCCACGATCTCCCTGGCGTTCGTGAGCCCGGCAATGGGCCTGATCATGCTGCCCATGATTGCCGGTCTTGCCCTCATCATGTCGAAGATGCTGCCGCTCATGGCGGCACGCAACCAGACCGCCCAGGAGCGCGTGAGTGACCTCAACAGCGTGCTGACCGAGAATATCCGCGGCACCTCCACGATCCGTGAGCTGGGCGTTCACACCGCCCGCGAAGACGCCTTCGCCGGTGAGAACAAGCGCCAGTTCGCCGCGCAGCTGGGCATGGTGCGCATCCGCCAGCTGTACTTCACCGTGGACGCTATTAACGCCTGGATCCCGACGGTTCTGTGCATGCTCTGGGGCGCCGCCTGCGTGGCTCTCGGCTGGGCTTCCTGGGGCGCCGTAGCGACCGCCTCGGTCATGGTTTTCAGCCTGCGAATCCTCGCCGACATGCTGAACCACCACGTCAGCAGCCTGCGCATCATGCTCGTGAACATGGGCCGCGTGTTCGGTGTGGTCTCCCTGGCGAAGAAGCAGCGTGAGGCGCGTGCACAGCACCGTGCCGAAGCGTTCGCCGCCGTCTCGGATGAAGCCGTGAAGGACCCGCAGTACGCCATTGACTGCACCGACGTCTCCTACGGCTACTCGCCCGACGCCCTCGTTCTGGAAGGTATCAACCTGAAGATTCGCCGCGGTGAGGCGCTCGCCCTGGTGGGCCGTTCCGGTTCGGGTAAGACCACCCTGGCTCGTCTGATTGGTGGTTCGCTGACCGCCCTGGACGGCACCATCACCGTGATGGGTCGCCCGGTCGGTCACGGCGACTTCCCGACCGATGCCGCCGCCGACGGCCGCCCGCGCCTGCTGGTCTGCACCCAGGAAGCGCACGTCTTCTTCGGTACTCTCGCCGATAACTTTACGGTGGTCGTGCCGGACGCGACCGCCGAGCAGATGGGTGAGGCCCTGGACGCTGTCGGTGCACGCTGGTGGCGCGACCTGCCGCAGGGCATGGACACCGTTGTCAGTGGCGCGGATTCGCCGCTGACTCGCGACCAGATTCAGCAGCTGGCGCTGGCACGTATTGTGCTTGCCGACCCGCACGCCGTGATTCTGGACGAGTCCACCACCCAGCTGGAGCTTGCGGACGCAACCGAGTCCCTGCGCGCCGTGCTGGCGAACCGTGCGGTGCTGATCATTTCGCACGATGCGCGTATCGCCTCGCTGGCTGACCGTGCGGTCCTGCTACACGAGGGTAGGATCATTGCGGAGGGTTCACCGGCAGAGATTTTCGCCCTCACCTAAGCTCTGGCCTAGCCCGGTGGATATGCCCGGCGATATGTCCGGCTGATAGTGCCCGGTACCGTCTAAAGCGGTGCCGGGCATTGCCTTTTAACGGGCGAGTTCTGGGGGGGGGTGCTGAAGCCTGCGCTGGAAACCTGAGCCGGAATGGTGGTGCAGTACCGCAATGCTCAAACGAAAATTTCGGAGAGATTCACTTGTCACCCGCAAAACTTTCAGCTACTGAGAATCGTTGTGATAACCTGGCAGAGCGATATGGGGTGCCTTGAGACGCCCGCGACCCGCTGACCCGCCCAACACCCGCCCAACGAAGGGCATACGGCACAGGGGGCGCACGAAACGGCGTAAGAAAACTCAAGGCTGAGAGAATCACCCATTGAACCTGCTCTAGTTCGAACTAGCGAAGGGATTATCGATAATGGCAGAGCAGCCTACTGCGCCCGCGTGCGCACCCACCACCCCCACCAACCCTGTACCCGGCGCGAGCACTTGCGGAACTCACGGGGCACCTCAGACCTCTAGGGTGCCGAGGGTTCTCTCCATTGCGGGAACCGACCCCTCCGGCGGTGCGGGCATTCAAGCGGACCTCAAGTCCATTACCGCATCCGGCGGTTACGGCATGTGCGTGACCACCTCACTGGTCGCCCAGAACACCTGCGGAGTGCGCGAAGTATTCACCCCGCCCCTGGAATTTTTGACCGCGCAGCTTGCCGCCGTTTTTGATGACGTCACGGTTGACGCCGTGAAAATCGGCATGCTCGGCGACGCGGACACGATCCGTACCGTCCGCACCTGGCTGAGCGAGCACCCGGTGCCCGTGGTCGTGCTCGACCCGGTCATGATTGCTTCTAGCGGTGACCGTCTGTTGCAGGCGGAGGCGGAGCAGGCGCTGCGCGACCTCGTGCCGCTCGTGGATGTGATTACCCCGAACATTCCGGAGCTTGCTGTGCTCTGTGAGAAGGAGCCCGCCCAGACTTTTGATGAGGCGCACGAACAGGCGGCGAACCTTGCTGCGGCGACCGGAACCACCGTGATTGTGAAGGGCGGCCACCTGTGCGGTCAGGACGCCGGTAACACCGCGGTCTTCCCGGATGGCACCTGCGCGCATGTGCGTACCCCGCGCCTGGAGAGCCGCAATACGCATGGCACCGGATGCTCCCTGTCCTCCTCGCTGGCAACCCGCCTGGGCGTGGAACTGCTGCAGCATGCCGAAGCCCCAGGACACACCGAAGCCCCAGAGCACGCTGCAGACCAGCAGCTGACCAGCGAAGACACCCACCGCGCCCTGCAGTGGAGCACCCGCTGGCTCCACGAATCCATTGCCGCAGGTGCCGGTCTGCAGGTTGGCTCCGGTGAGGGCCACGGCCCGGTGGACCACGCCGCCCGTGCTCGCCGCCTGGAGGCTGCCGCCTCCGCGTACCCGTGGCATCACCTGCTCGCCACCACCGACTCTGAGGGCAATGCCCTGGACGGCACCAGCCCGGAGCGTCTGCTGCCGGTCAGCCCCGTGCCCGCCGGTGAAGCCGTCGTCAAGCCCGCCGGTCCCTGGACCGCCGCTCTCTGGGCTGCGGGCGGCGAAACTTGGCGTCAGATTCTGGACCTTCCCTTCGTGCGTGCTCTCGGTGACGGCACCCTCGATGAGGACCTGTTCTCCTTCTACCTGGACCAGGACGCCCTCTACCTGCGTGATTATTCGCGTGCGCTCGCGACTCTCTCGGCGCGTGCTGATACCGCTGAGGCGCAGGTGCACTGGGCGGCTGGCGCTCATGAGGCGATTGCCGCCGAATCGCAGCTGCACGAGGGCTGGCTGGCGAATCGTGCGCGTCTGGGCGGGCCCTCGCCTATTACGATGGGGTACACGAATTTCCTGCGTGCCTCCGCCGCCGGTGATGATTACGTGGTCGGTGCCGCCGCTATCTTGCCCTGCTACTGGTTGTACGAAGAGGTGGGTGCTGTGCTCTCCTCGCAGAATCACGCGGACCACCCGTACGCGGAGTGGTTGAGCATGTACGGTGGCGAAGAGTTTGCCGCGGAGGTGGCGCGTAGCCTCGCGGAGGTGGAGCGTGCGTTTGAGACGGCTTCACCGGCTCAGCGTGTGCGTGCGGCGCGGGCGTACCTGTCGGCGTGCGTGTATGAGCGTGAGTTCTTTGATCAGGCTCACCGGGCGCTGCGCTAGAGGCTCGCGCGGGGTTCGGTTCGCCGGTGCGTTAGGTGCCGTTTTTGGGCTGAATACCGCCCCGGCATGGCGTGAGATGGGTGATTGATGCTTCACTCAAACTGCCGCCGGTTCGGGGGTTGTGCCGGTTATGCTTAAGGCGTCGGTGAAAACCGTTAGCGGCAGGATTCCGGCCCTCACCCAACTGGCTGATGTACCTGCCGCGCCCGCACCTCTACGGCGTGTAACCGACCAGTTTGGCCCGTCGCAACCACCTCATCCAACCCCCGCGGCGGGCCAAACGCCTTCCTTCTAGCGTTCGCGAAGAATGTTCGGCATAGAAATATCCCGTGCAGATACTCTCATCTGCACGGGATATTTCTATATGTCTAACCATTGCGAATCAGCCGCTGCGGCTAGTGCATCAGGCTAGTGCGTCAGGGAAGGGGAGAAGCGCCTACTTGCTCTCGCCCTTGAGCGCACCCATGAGGGGGCCAATAACGTCCATGGGTAGCGGGAAGACCACGGTCGAGTTCTGGTCGGCACCCAGCTCCAGCAGGGTCTGCAGGTAACGTAGCTGCAGGGAGGCGGGGGACTGGCTCAGAATATCGGACGCTTCCTTCAGCTCGCTCGAAGCCTCCAGCTCACCGCGTGCCGAAATGATCTTTGCGCGACGCTCACGCTCGGCCTCAGCCTCACGGGCCATGGCGCGCTGCATAGCCTCGGGAATCTCAACGTCCTTAATTTCGACGAGCTCCACCTGAATACCCCACGGCTCGGTGCGCGAACCGATGATGGAACGCAGGTCCTCGTTCAGGTCCTCGCGGTGTGCGAGCAGGGTGTCCAGGTCAACGCGACCGAGCAGGGAACGCAGGGTGGTCTGCGCGATCTGGCTGGTGGCAATCGGGTAGTTCTCAACCTCAAGCACCGCGTTCTTGGCGTTGGTAACGCGGAAGAGGACCACGGCGTTCACGCGGGCGGGAACGTTGTCCTTGGTGATGACTTCCTGCGGGGGAATGGTCAGGGTGATGACACGCATATCAACGCGCTGCAGGGAGTCGACGAGGGGGAAGACGATGTTCAGGCCGGGCTTCAGTTCCGAGCGCAGGTGACCGAAGCGGAAAGAGATGCCACGCTCGTATTCGGGGATGACGCGGAACATACGAATCAGAATAAAAAGAACAATGACGGCAACTGGGATGAGGATAGTTGCCAAAGTGACGGGATCCATGGTTTTCCTTCACAAGTATTGGGGGAGGACGGTATGTGTGCCCACCTGCCCGCGCCTCGTACGGTTCAGGTAGTAGGGGTGTAGGTAGTGGGTGTTGCCCGGTACCGGGCTGTGTGGGGAGTTTGGGAGGGGAATTTCCCGTCCCGGCGTACATCGCGGCGGTCGGTGCTTTAGCGGCACCCCACATGGAAAACTCAAAAGAGGAATAAAAGAGAAATCCATGCAGGGCAGCCGCCGAAGCTAACAGACGGACCCAACCGACCGGTCAGCCGCCGGAACGGAAAAACTTGTGCAGCGCTACTTCTTCGCCATCTTCTCTGCAGCCAGCTTTTCAGCCGCCTCAACCTCAGCCAGGTTCTGCTCCTGCAGGACCTCGTTCGTGGTCTTATGCAGACGCGGAACCGAGGTGCCGGTACCGCTCCATGCGGGGCGGTCCGGGTCGAGGGCAGAGGTACGAACCGGCAGGGTTGCATCCGCAATCATCTGCTTGCGGGTCTGCTCGGTACGGCGCTTACGCTCATTCGACACGCCACCCCACTTCGCCGCGAAACGGTCCATCTTCACGTTCACCGATTCGTCAGCGGTGGATGCGTGAATATGCTTCGGATCGTTCTCGAAGTTCGCGGGGGAACGCATGAGCTTCACAGCCAGCGGGTAGGTCAGCGACAGGCAGACCACCGCGGCGGCACCCTCCACCAGAAGCTCCAGCGGGGAGTGCCAGACGATGGCGGCACCAATCAGGATGACCACACCCAGCAACGAGACAGCAACCGCCAGCCCGCGGTGGAAACGACCCGACTCGGAGTAGGGCCATTCGTCCACTTCACGGGTGAGCTCGCGGCCGTTCGCCGAGACGGTGCAGCTGTCCTTAATCGGGCAGGTGTTGCACACGCTGGGCTTGGCGCGGTAACGCATCACTCGGTTATCCGAGTCGAATGCGGTCGCCCACAGCCACTGGTCTTCGGGGCAGAGCCACGCGTCGCTCTCTTCGTGGTAGGTGAACCCGAAGGTTCGCGCCGCCACCATGCGCTGGCTGGTGCGCTTGGCGAGAATATCGAAGCCCCAACCCACGGCGACCAGGCCGAACGCGTACACGCAGGCCAGCCACACGAGGAAAGAAACTCCAGCAATCTGCTCAGGCATGGTTAGCCTCGACGATCGCTACGGTAGGGGCTGGTCTGCTCGGGCAGCTCCTCGGCAGCCTTAGCGCCGGCGAACTCTGCGATGCGAGCGTCCTCAACCACCTCGTACAGCGGCGGTTCGGGCAGCTCCAGGACGGTTTCCTTAGCGTTCTTGGAGAAGATCTCCTTGATACCCAGCAGCGCCAGCTTAATCAGCGGGATAATGCCGACCAGGAAGATCACGTCACCGGGCATACGCATCCAACCCATCACGGCGGAAGCACCGTCGTGAATGAACGCGAAGGAACGAGCCTCGTAGTAGCCCTCACCCACGGACTTGTACAGCTGAGCAATACCCAGCGGCAGCAGCGAGATGAAGGACATCCACAGCAGACCAATGTTCAGGGTCCAGAAGGAGAACTTCAGACCCTTCTCAGGCCACTTGTCCTCAGGGATCAGGTAGCGCAGACCAAATACCGCGAACGCGATTGCGAGCATACCGTACACACCCATCATGGATGCGTGTGCGTGGTTTGCGGTCAGTGCCGTACCAATCTCGAAGTAGGACACGATCGGCAGGTTAATCAGGAAGCCGAACACACCTGCGCCGAGGAAGTTCCAGAAGCCCACAGCAATCAGGAACATAACAGCCCAACGGTGCGGGAAAGGCTTGGTGCGGTTGGAGTACTGGCGGGCACCCAGCTGCATGAAGCCCCACGCCTCAACGGTCAGGAAGGTCAGCGGGATAACCTCAGCAGCCGAGAAGAACGCACCGAATGCCATCTGCTCGGAGGGGGTACCGACGAAGTAGGTGTGGTGCAGAGTACCGATCACACCACCGGCGGAGTAGAGCACAGCGTCCATCATGATGATGGAGATTGCGATGCGCTCGCGGACCACGCCGAGCAGCACGAAGATGTACGCCACCATCACGGTGGTGAACAGTTCGAGGAAGTCCTCCACCCAGAGGTGAACCACCCAGAATCGCCAGAATTCGGCGACGGTCACGTGAGTGCGCTGACCTGCGAGCAAGCCGACCGCGTAGAACATGGGGATGGCGAGGCCGGAGAAGAGGAACAGCCACGGCAGGGAGGTCTTCTTCGAGCCCTTCAGGCGAGCGGAGAGGGTACGCCAGACGATGACGATCCAGATGAACATACCCGCGGTGAGCAGGATCTGGAAGAATCGCGGCAGGTCCAGGAACTCCCACTGCTGCGAGAAGAAGCCGGTGAATTCCTTGGGGATGAGGCCCTTCTGGGAGAACCATTCGTTCAGCAGCGAGCCGAGGACCACGAAGACCACGGCGCCGATGAGAACGTAGGTGAGCAGGCCCTGCTTCTTGGGTTCGCGGCGGGTAATCAGCGGGGCGATGAAGATACCGCCCGCCAGGAACGCGCCTGCGGTCCAGAAGAGGGAGAGCTGAAGGTGCCAGGTGCGAGATACCGTGTAGGGCAGCAACTGGCCCATGTCGATACCGAAGAATCCGGTGAGTTCTTCACGGTAGTGCTCGGTGAGCGCACCCACCAGAGCCTGCAGCAGGAACAGCACCAGGATCGTTGCGAAGAGCAGGCAGGCTGCCTTCTGCGAGGGGGTCAGGCGAACTTCGTCGGGCTGACGGAAGTCGAGGACGGGTGCCTCTTCCGCGTGCCAGCCGATAGCGCGGGACCAGCGGCCGTAGATAGCGAACATCAGACCGGTACCACCGATGAGGGCAATCAGGGAGAGTGCCGACCAGACCATCAGATCCGCGGTGGGCTTGTTGTCCACGTTGGGTTCGGAGGGCCAGTTGTTGGTGTAGGAGTAGGGCTGGTCGGGGCGGTCTGCCGCCGATGCCCATGCGGTCCAGCCGAAGAATGCGACGATGTCGTGCAGTTCTTCGTCGTTCTTAATGGCGTTGGGGAACAGGCCCTGCGAGGTGTCACCCTTCATCAGGGTTTCGCGGTAGTGCTTGAGCATGAGCTGGTAGCCCTTGGTCTCACCAGCGGACCAGGTGATGGTCTTAGTCTGCTCGTCGTACTTGTTCTCCTTGCGCCACTCGTTCTTGACGAGCTCGCGGGGGTCCTGCTTGCCCTGTTCACGGTACTCCTTGACGGCAGCATCTGTGGTCAGGCGCAGGTATTCTGCAGTGTAGTCGGGGCCGAGGTAAGCACCGTGACCCAGAACGGATCCGTACTGCTGCAGGCCGCGTCCCTGGAACAGTTCCTGACCGTGCAGAATCTGTTCTTGGGTTGCGATAGTTTTGCCGTCGTTGCCGACGATTTTGTCGGGGAGCGGCATGGAGAGTGCGTAGGTGCGCATTGCAAGGACTGCCATGATGGTGAAGCCCAGGAGCATCACAAACGCAACAGCCTGTACCCAGCCTTTTCCGGCATAGGCACCGACCGTGTCTGAGCGGCGGGCAATCTTTGCTGCCTGCGCACGCGAGACGGGTTTTGTAGCCATAGTGTATGTCTCCAGTGTGCGTGGATTGTGTAGGTGGAGTGGTTCCGACGCACATCCGCTGGAGGGGCGGCTCACTATGTTCAGGGTGAATCGTCCTTGAGGGAGGTGCGACAGCCCACCCTGCTCTCATTTTTGCATATTAAATGCGTATTTACGAAACTTTGCTGACGTATCGTCACAATATGACAGGCGTATTCAGGCATAAAAGCCACAGTTACAAGGCAAAAAAGTTCGAATGTTACGTTGAGGTTGAATCCTTAGCTTCCGTGCCGCTTTTCCGCCTGTAACGGGGGGACATAGGGCGGAAGCTATGCAGGCTCCCTCAATCAGGACTCTTACTCGGGTTCCTACTCGGGCTTCTACTTGAGCTTCTACCGGAAATCTTGCCGGAATTATTGGTGGGAGGCGCATCCCAGCATGTGGAAGGGGAATGCGGCACCCCTCACGTTCCTACACTCGGGTGTGGAATAATAAAACCCGGTACTACTAAACACAGTACAAATTTTTTTCAGTACAGATTCTGTACACCCGAATGGCACACCGTCCGAAGGGGTCGCTCACCCCGCACCCACGGCAGCCCGCCACCACAGCCCGCAATCTATCGGCACCTCAGGAGAGTTCACGTGCTTCTCTACAAATCCACCCAGAAAGCAGTCACCGGAATCCTGCGCACCGTCTTCCGCGCCCGCGTGACCGGACTCGAAAACTTCCCCGCCACCGGCCCGGTGATTGTCGCCTCCAACCACCTGTCCTTCCTGGACTCCATCATTATTTCTGCCATGATGCCGCGCCGCGTGGCGTTCCTCGCCAAGGCTGAGTACGTGAACACCCCCGGCCCGCGCGGCAAGATGATGAAGGCATTCTTCGAAGCCGTGGATATTATTCCCGTGAACCGCTCCGACCGTTCCGAATCGCTCAAGGCGCTCGACATTGCCCTGGAGAAGCTACAGGAGGGTAAGGTCTTCGGCATTTACCCCGAGGGCACCCGCTCCCGCGACGGCTACCTGTACCGCGGCAAGATTGGTGTGGCGTGGCTGGCGCACATGACCGGCGCGCCCGTGGTTCCGGTTGGTCTGATTGGCACCGACCGCCTGCAGAAGCCCGGCTCGAACATGATTTACCCGCGCCGCTTCACGATTCGTGTGGGCAAGCCGCTTTACTTTGAGAAGACCGGTGAGAAGATGACCGGCAAGCAGCGCCGCGTCACCACCGACACGATCATGGATGAGATTGCTCAGCTGTCCGGTCAGGCGCGAAAGCACGAGTACAACGTTTCGCCCTCAGCCGCACGTGACGCAGGCTAGGGCACTCGCCGCCTATACCGCGTAGACTTAAACCGCGCATTCACGCACCGACCCCCGCGTTATGGGGGAGATGGGTGTAGGATGCGCGGTTTGTCGTATGCGCGAGCCTGGGATGCCCCCGGTAGCCCCAGCAGCGGCAACCCCGCAGAAAGTCCAGTAGAAAGCCCAGTAGAGCGAGGAGAAAGTACCCATGGCAGAGCCTTCCAGCTACCGCCCCGCCCCCGGCGAAATCCCCACCGACCCGGGCGTTTACCGTTTCCGCGATGCCGACGGCCGCGTCATCTACGTGGGCAAGGCGAAGAACCTGCGCAACCGCCTCAACAGCTATTTTGCGTCCCCGCAGACGCTGAGCCCGAAGACCTACGCGATGGTGCATACAGCGGCGAGCGTGGAGTGGACCGTGGTGGCGAGCGAGATGGAATCGCTGCAGCTTGAATACACCTGGATTAAGGAGTTTTCGCCGCGCTTCAACATTGCGTTCCGCGACGATAAGTCGTACCCGTACCTGGCGATTACCGTCAATGACGTGTACCCGCGCGCGATGGTCACTCGCGGCGAGCGCCGTAAGGGCGTGCGCTATTTTGGGCCGTACTCGCAGGCGTGGGCGATTCGTGAAACCCTGGATGCGCTACTGCGCGTTTTCCCGGTGCGTACCTGCACGAACGGCGTGTTCAACCGCGCGAAGAATAGTGGCCGGCCCTGCCTGCTCGGCTATATCGATAAGTGCGCGGCGCCGTGCGTGGGCAAGATTAGCGCCGAGGAGCATCGCGAGTTGGCGCGCGGGCTGACCCGGTTTATGGGTGGTGGCGCTGAGAAGCATATCGCCCAGTTGACCGCGGAAATGAAAGCCGCCGCAGCTGATATGGACTTTGAGCGCGCCGCGATTCTTCGTGACGATATTGCCGCGCTGACTAAGGCGTTTGAGCGTAACGCCGTGGTGCTTGGCGCGACCGTGGATGCCGACCTATTCGCCTACGCGGAGGACGACCTGGAGGCGTCCGTTCAGGTGTTCTTCGTGCGCGGCGGCAGGATTCGTGGCCAGCGCGGCTGGATTGTGGAGAAGGTCAACGACAGCACCGACGCGCAGCTCATCGAGCAGCTGATTGCGCAGGTGTACAGCGATATTGCGGCGAGCCTCGCCTCCCAGAAGGACGCCGAGAAGAGCCTGAACAGCTACGATATTCCGCGTTCCGTGCTCGTGCCGGTGGAGCCCGAGAATAAGGAACAGCTGGCGTCCTGGCTGGCGGAGGTGCGCGGCGGTCCCGTGGAGATTAGCGTCCCGCAGCGCGGCGACAAGGCAGAGCTCATGAAGACGGTCGCCGAGAACGCGCGCCAGTCGCTGACCCTGCACAAGAGCCGCCGTGCCGGCGATTTGACCACCCGCAGCGCCTCCCTCGTGGAGCTGCAGGAAGCGCTGGAACTACCGGACCCGCTGCTGCGCATCGAGTGCTACGACATTTCGCATGTGCAGGGCACGAACGTGGTCGCCTCCATGGTTGTCTTTGAGGACGGCATGCCCGCAAAGAACGCCTACCGCACCTACAGCATTACCGGCGACGCCGCGCGTGACGATACCGCCAGTATGTACGACGTCATCACCCGCCGATTCAAGAGGCATCTGGCGCAGCAGGCGGAGCGCGAAGCAGCCCCCGTGCACTCCGGCGAGATTGACGCCTCCACGCCCGAGCCGGCGAAGTTCGCCTACCCGCCGAACCTGGTGCTCGTGGACGGCGGCCCGCCTCAGGTGGCTGCCGCCTCCGCCGCGCTGAGCGACCTGGGCATTACGGACGTGTACGTTGCCGGCATCGCTAAGCGCCTGGAGGAACTGTGGCTGCCGGACGACGACTACCCGGTCGTGCTGCCGCGCACCTCGCAGGCGCTGTACCTGGTGCAGCGCATCCGCGATGAGGCGCACCGTTTCGCTATCACCTTCCACCGTTCTAAGCGCGGTAAGGCGATGGTAGCCTCCGCTCTGGATGAGGTGCCCGGTCTGGGCGAGGTGAAGCGTGCCGCGCTGATTAAGCATTTCGGGTCGGTGGCTCAGATTAAGCAGGCGAGCGCCGAGGAGCTGACTGCGGTGCCGGGTATCGGTCCGGCGTTGGCTCAGAAGATTCTTGCGGCGCTGACCTAATCCTCTGGCTGGCGCTGGCCTAAGTGCCTGCTGGCGCTGACCTAATCCTCTGGCTGGCGCTGAGTGAAGGCCCGCCCGGGGTGTGAACGCAGCACTCCGCCTCGTAATGGCGCTTAACAAACGTGTCATAATTGAAGGAAACCGTCATCATTACGAGCGCGCTATCTTCGCGCGCCCTCAACCAGTAGAGTGGAAACCGTGAGTAATAACCATCTGCGCCTATTCACCAGCGAGTCGGTGACTGAAGGCCACCCCGATAAGATTTGTGACCAGATTTCTGACGCCATCCTTGACGGCATCATCGCCCAGGACCCCGCAGCGAATGTTGCTGTGGAGACCATGGTAACCACCGGTCAGGTGCATGTTGCTGGTGAGGTGACCACCTCCAGCTACGTCGAAATCCCCTCCATCGTGCGCGAGACCATTCTGGGTATCGGCTACGATTCCTCGACCCGCGGCTTCGACGGCGAGTTCTGCGGCGTGTCCGTGTCCATTGGTGAGCAGTCCCCGGACATTAACGCCGGCGTGTACGAGTCCCTCGAGGTTCGTCAGGGTATTGCTGCTGACGAGTACGACCGCCAGGGTGCGGGAGACCAGGGCATCATGTTCGGTTACGCATCCAACGAGACGAACGTGCTGATGCCCGCCCCGATTTGGCTGGCGCACCGCCTCTCTGAGCGTCTGACCAAGGTCCGTAAGGACGGCCTGCTGACCGAGCTGCGCCCCGACGGCAAGACTCAGGTGACCCTCGGCTACGATTCGAACAACGTGCCTGTCTCCGTGGACACCGTGGTTGTTTCGAGCCAGCACACCGCAAGCTACGACCTGGCTGACCTGCGTGCGGACATTGAGAAGCACGTTATCGCACCGGTTTTGGGCAGCGTCGAGCTGGATTCCTCCAACGCCAAGTTCATTGTGAACCCCGCTGGCCGCTTCGTTCAGGGTGGTCCCGTGGGTGACGCGGGCCTGACCGGCCGCAAGATTATTGTGGACACCTACGGCGGTTCGGCTCGTCACGGTGGTGGCGCGTTCTCCGGTAAGGACCCGTCGAAGGTGGACCGTTCCGCAGCGTACGCAATGCGTTGGGTTGCGAAGAACATTGTGGGTGCCGGTCTTGCTGACCGCGCCGAGGTTCAGGTTGCGTACGCTATCGGCCAGGCAGCGCCGGTCGGTCTGTACGTTGAAACCTTCGGCACCGAGAAGGTCGACCCGATCAAGATTGAGAAGGCTGTGCGTGAGGTCTTCGACCTGCGCCCGCTGGCAATCATTAACGAACTGGATCTGCGCCGCCCGATTTACAAGAAGACCGCAGCTCACGGCCACTTCGGTCGTACCGAGCCGGAATTCACCTGGGAGCGTCTGAACCGCGTGGATGCACTGCGTTCGGCAGTGTCCTCCTCCTAATATCTGTCAGGGTAGAGGAGCACGCTGATTCGGGTGACTCAGAGCAGTTCTGAATCGAACTCTTCGGCACCGTTGGGTGCCCAGCAGGAATCCCTGCAACAGCTTGACCTGTTGCAGGGATTTCCTGCTCTTCGTGATGCCCTGATTCCGGCCGCCCCGGAGCCGGTGAACGTTGCCGCCGAGCTGGAGGCGAGCGGCGTGCCGAATCCTGTTGCGCGTGTGCGCGTGGATAGCACCCTGCCGCAGGTGGACCGCACGTTTGATTACCGCGTGCCCGCCGAGCTGAGTGAGGATGCGGTGCCCGGCGCTCGCGTGCGCGTGCTGTTCAACGGCCACGAGCTGACCGGTTACATTGAGGAGCGCGCCGCCACGACTGATTGGACGCGCACCTCGCTGCTGCCGCTCAAGTCGGTGCTGTCGCGTGTGCCCTCTGTTGCGCCCGAAATTTTTGCGCTTGCCGAGGCGCTTGCTGACCGTTACGCCTCCACGGTGGCAAACGTGCTACGTCTGGCGGTGCCGCCGCGTATTGCCGCGCTGGATAAGAAGTATGCGCCCCTTCTGCCGGGTTATGAGTCGGATTATTTGGGCGATTCTGCCCCGGTAAGTACTTCCAATACCCCCGAGAGCACCCCGGAGAACGTCTCCGGGAGCACCCCGGCGAGCGCGGGGGAGAAGCCGCAGGAAAACGCTCCCGAAATCGCGGAACCTGAGTGTGCGGAATCTGAGCCTGATGCCGTCTCCGCCGCCTCCAGCACTGCCGACCCGTACGCTTGGCTTGCCACCCCCGGCGCGCCCGCACCCTTCGTGCTGGACCCGCCGACGCTGAACCCGGACGCGCCGGATGCCGCCTCCGTCTTCTCCGATTACGAGAACGGCGCGGAGTTCATTGAAGATGTTGCCGCCGGTGCCGCAACTCGCGCCGTGATGACGGTTCTTCCCGGCCACCTGGAGCACACGTGGGCGGATGTTTTGGCGACCGCACTCGCGGCTGCTGCTGCGAGTGGCCGCGGCGCTATTGCGGTGGTTCCGACCGCTAAGAACCTGGATCTTCTGGAGGCGGCGCTCGCCGAGCGTCTGCCCGCTGACTCGTTTGTGCGTTTGAGTTCTGATTCGACTCCGCATACTCGCTATCACGGGTTTGTGAAGGTGCGTTTGGGGCAGGTGCCGGTGGTGATTGGTACCCGCGCGGCGGCCTACGCGCCGGTGGCGAACCTGGGCCTGGTGGTGTGCTGGGATGACGGCGATTCTTCGCTGGTGGAGCAGCGCGCCCCGTATTGTCATGCCCGCGATGTGTTGCTTCTGCGTGCTTCTGCTGAGAATACTGCGGCGCTGTTTGCCGGGTTCAGTATGAGTAGTGAGGCGGCGCGTCTGGTGCGTACCCGTTGGGCATCTCATGTGCGTGCGCCGCGTGCGTTGGTGCGTGATTATTCGCCGCGTATTTTTTCGACGGGTTCGGAGTTTGAGTTGGCGCGTGACCCGTTGGCGGCGATGGCGCGTATTCCTCACCTGGCGTTTGAGCATGCTCGTCGGGTGTTGGCGCGTGGTCCCGTGTTGGTGCAGGTGGCGCGTAGCGGTTATATTCCGTCGTTTTCGTGTGAGCGTTGCCGCATGCCGGCGCGTTGTGGCGAGTGTAGCGGACCTTTGTCGGTGGCTTCGGGTTCGTCGGTTCCGTCGTGTTCGTGGTGCGGCCATTTGGCGCAGCAGTGGCGTTGTTCTGAGTGCGGTTTTACGCATTGGCGTTATTCGGCGGCGGGTGCGACTCGTACTGCTGAGGAGTTGGGTCGTGCGTTCCCGAATGTTCCGGTGATTTCTTCGGCGGGTGACCATGTGCGGGCGTCGGTTGGTCCTGAGCCTGCGTTGGTGGTGGCGACTCCGGGTGCTGAGCCGGTGGCTTTTGGCGGCTATGCGGCGGCGCTTCTTTTGGACGCTGATAAGATGCTTCGTTTTGATTCGTTGCGTGCCCCGGAGGCGGCGTTGCGTCGCTGGTTGAACGCGGCGGCGTTGGTTCGTCCGGCGGCTCTTGAGGGCACGGTGGTGACGACTGCTTCGCCGTCGCCGGTGGAGCAGGCGCTGGTGCGTTGGGATCCGGCGTGGTTTGCTCGCCGGGAGCTGGAGGAGCGCGCTCAGACGGGTCTGCCTCCGGCGGTTCGTACGGCTGCGGTGACCGGTGCGGAGGCGGACGTTCGCGCCTTCATGGAGGAGTTCTTGGGCTCTTCTGCGTTGCCGGAGCGGGTGCGTGAGCAGTTGCGTATTGTGGGTCCGGTTCCTCTGGATCAGGGGTATTTTGCCTGGTCGGAGTCTCTTGAGGAGGATTCTGAGGAGGCGCCGGTTCAGGGCGATTGGCGTACCCTGATGTTCTTTTCGTACGGCATTGCGCAGCAGGTGACCCGTGAGTTGCGTGCTACGCGTGCAACGATTGCGGCGTTGAAGAAGAACGTGGGGGAGCGGCCGGTTCAGATTCGCTGTGACGGCTTGGACGTGCTGTGATTTTCTAGTCGTGCTGTAGTGTTCTGGTGAGGGGCGGTTTTTGCCCCGGGTTGGGCGTTGAGCACGCGGGTTTGCGGGTGCGCTGTGCGCAGATGCGAGGAGGTGAGAGGCGTGTCGAAGGTGCCTCATCTGCTGAAGGGTAGTGCGCTGCCTGATGGTGAGCAGCGGCGGTTGGCTGATTATGCTTCGGCGCATCCGAAGAGTGCTCTGCACCGCAAGGGACAGCACCATGATGCGGCGGTGCTGCTGGTTCACGGTATCGGCTACCAGAATCACGGTGAGACGCTCGCGTATTTTGGCAAGCCGGTGGCGCACAGTGTGCAGACTCTGCTGGCGCTGAACACGGATTCTGTCGCGCTCTCCGAAGAGAACCCCGCCGAGGAGGCTTCTGCGCGGGTTCGTGTTGAGGTGATTCCTGACGGTGATACCCTCCCGCCTGCTGCTGAGGTGAACCCGCTGAGCCACCATAGCGAGTTGACGTATTCGTTGACGATTGAGCGCACGGAGTACCCTGCCGACCCGGTTGAGGAAAGCCTGCAGGTTGAGGAGAACTCCGCGCAGGAAGAACCCGCCGAAGCCTCCGAGCCCAAAGAATCTACAAGAATCAGTCTGCCGAAAGTTGAACTTCCGAAGGTAGAGCTGCCCAAGGTAGAGCTGCCCAAAGTGGAGTTACCCAAGGTGGAACTGCCTAAAGTGGAGCTCCCTAAGATTGAGCTGCCGAAAATTGAGCTTCCCAAGGTAGAGCTCCCGAACATCGATTTCCCGAATATCGAGCTGCCGAACCTTGAGCTTCCGCACCTGCCTCAGCCGA
Source organism: Rothia sp. HMSC066G07 (assembly GCF_001814485.1). NCBI lineage: Bacteria > Bacillati > Actinomycetota > Actinomycetes > Micrococcales > Micrococcaceae > Rothia > Rothia sp. HMSC066G07. The sequence continues at coordinate 106,636 of NZ_KV816924.1, forward strand.
AGCCGCGCCCAGTTCACACGGTCGCTCGCCGCAGCCTCCTTTTTCAGGAGGGCTTCTGGCGGCCCCGGCATTACCGCCCGTTGAAGGAGCATTTGCCCTGGCTGGCGTCGGTTTTGCCGCTGTTTTTGATGTTCTGCTTCTACTATGAGCGCCCCGGCGCGACCTGGCGTGAGCGTGCCGGGCACCTGTTACGTTCTACTGCTCGATTCGTGAACGTGGCGCTGTGGCTGGTGTTGGCGGCTATGGCGCTCATGACGTTCCGTGATGCTTTTGTGGCGTCTCTGGGTACTCCGCAGGGTGCATTTACGGGTCTGGCGGCGGCGCTCGGCCTGGGTATTGTGGGCTGGGTTTTGGCTCGTCGTGCCCGCGAACTGTGGGAGCTGATGAAGGCTATTTCGACTCAGCTGATTCAGACGGCGACCAGCCCGGACTCGCGCGATTTGGAGCGTATTTATGCGCGTCTGGATCGTCAGCTGGACGATTTGAGTTCCCGTAGCGACGCGGTGGGTATTATTGCCCATTCGCAGGGCGGCTATTTGAGCTATGAGCTTCTGCGCCGTCGTGCAGCGGCGGGTAAGAAGCCGATTCGTTTCTTCTACGGCCTGGGTAGTGGCGTGGTCCCGATTAGCATTATCGCTAGTGACCGCAACGACATTCCGGGGCACCTGGATGCTGCGGGCGGCTACCGTAACCGCTCCATGCTGCTGTGGGTGAGCGCGGTCGCGGCGTTTTCCTGGCTGGTGGAGGCGTCCCTGCTGTTTGGTCCGCACCGTTCGCTGCTGCACTATACGATGCTGGTACCCCTGGCGTTGAGCGCGGTACCTCTGGTGTTGAGCATTGCGCCGCTGGTTGCGAGCATGCTGGGCACCCTGAAGGGTAGGGCGCGTATTGTCCGCAAGAGCGCCTGGGAAAGCGCCTCCGCAGATATATCCGCAAAAACCTCGGTAAACACCCCAGAAGACGCGCGTCTGGTCAACCCGTACGGCACGCGCGCCTACGTGAAGTGGCTGATTCCGTTGCTTTTCGTGCACGGCGTTTTCATGCTGTACGCGGTGTTCATGCTGCTGCTGGCTCAGTTGCGTGTTGAGGGCGTGGTCCCTGAGCTGACCGCCGCCTCCGTGGCGTTTTGGGGCGCGCTGATTCTGGTGCTCATGATGTCGGTGCGTAGCGCCTGCCACCTGTATGTGCGCGCCTACGCGCCGATGCTGCAGGATCTTGATGTGGCTGACCGGTGCGAGATTTCCGCTCGTGGTGACAGTATTGGTAGGTCGAATATTACTCAGCCCGCCGATGTAGACGTCAGCTTTGTGACCCTGCCGGGCCCGTCGGTGAATAGTCACATGCAGTATTTTGATGCGTGCTCGCCGGTGCCGTTGATGCTTGCGCACCGTCTGGTGCCGCACATGATGCCGGCGGGTGAGCAGGCGCAGAAAGCGGCGGCTTTCACCGATATTGGTGCGGAACTGAACCGCGGTTTTGCGCGCGTGAAGAAGTGGATGCGCACCATGCATTACGGGCTGTATGCGGTGCTTCTGCTGATGCTGTCGGTGCTACTGAATGTGGCGTCGCCGGTGAGCCTGTCCGCGTTGACGGGACTTGATACGTCGCACCTACATTCGGAGGGTTTTGACCGTCTGGTGGCGGATGCTCAGCAGCTGCGTGAGCAGGCGGGTTCTTCGGATCTGCTGCTGTGGATTCTGGTCGGCATTTTTGTGGTGGAGGCGCTGCTGATGATGGTGCTTTCGCCGTGGACTCAGCGGCGTTTGCAGCGTGCGTTCATGATGCGCAAGGTGGACCGCACGGGTCAGCTGAGCGAGTTCAATCCTTTGCCGATGGTGACGGCTCTTCTGGGTCTTGACGGTGAGGATGAAGACGCTGAGGATGCAGAGGAACATAACCTCGCAGGGGAGAAAAAGCAGGAGAGTAAAGCAGGGCAGAGCGCTGTAGTTTAGGGTGCTTAGGCGGTGCCGTTGGAAGGGCACCCCAGAATTTTTATGCATTCGTGTGCACCTAAGATTTGTTGGGGTTTGGCTGATTCTAATTGGCGTAGTCTCCGTATCCACGGTAATATATTCAGCACTGCGGATACTATTTCGGCGCTTGTCGAGGTGGTGTTGGCAGTATCTATCACTCAACTTCGCGTACGCTTCACAACCGTGCGCACCAACGAAAGATGAATACTGGTGACTCAGACTATGATCGCCCCCGCATACGAACCTGCATGCGGCGGGTCTGCTTCTGTACACAATTACGGCGTCATGCACCCGGACCCCGTGTTGCTTTCCGACATGACCAGCGCAGAACGAGGAGCTGTTTACCGCTACTTGGCGCGCTTCGCTGAGCTGGATGACGCAAAGATTTTCTACGCGTACGGTCACGCTTACGAGCTGGCTCGTAAGGATGCCGAGCGCGGTCTCTACGCAACTATGGCGTAGCCTGCACAATTAGTTTTTAGAAATGCTGCTGCACTCTTTATGGGTGCGGCAGCATTTCTGCTTTTCGGGCTGGCTTTCACGCTGGCTTTCGGGCAGGTTTCAGTTCGGTTGGAGACTCGGCGGTCCCATGCCGCTATGATGCCCCTGATTTCTTCCTGACAACCGGGAACGTGTCCACTATGGGGGCGTTCCCTGGCGGTTCTTGAACATTGATTAGCTCTTGGGTAGTTTAGAGGTATCACAACCACTACTGCGAAGAGACTTCCGATGATCTCCGTAGGTTCTTTTCGCGGTGTTGCCTCCGGTAGCGTCTGCATTGTTGCGGCGCTGCCCTAAGAAACGCCCTAAGGAAAGGTACTCACCGATGAGTTTCACCAATATCACCTCTGATTACGAGCCCGAGTTCGGTAGTTCGGCACCGAGCCGCGACAACGGCATTACTCACCCGGACCCTGTTCTGCTGTCCTCGATGACGAAGGCTCAGCGTGGCGCGGTGTGCCGCTACCTGGCTCGATTTGCTGAGCTGGATGACGCGAAGATTTTCTACGCGTACGGTCATGCGGATGAGCTGGCCGCGAAGGAAGCGGCTCGTACCGGTAGCTTTGCTACGGTCTAAGGATTTCTGCTCCGGTGTGATGCGGTGATGCTACGCCTTCCGGATGCGCCCTCAGGGTGCCCGAGCTCTGCGAGGGCGGGTTCCCTGCGTCGGCGCGGAGGAAGTGTGTAGCGAACCGCCGCTGTACATCATTGCCGCAAGCCGTTCTTGCATACCGCATACGCTTCCCGGCGCGCATGAATTGAATACGAGAATGCCGCCGCACCCTCCCGAGTTTTGGGGGAGTGCGGCGGCATTTCTTTGCCCAACGCAGGCTTTAGAGCCCGCGCACGACCTCCAGCAGCTTGAGTGCAGAGTCACGCCAGGAGTAGCGGCGCACATCCGAGAGTCCATCAATGATGACGCGCTCGCGAACGGCGGTGTCCTCCAGGGAACGAATTGCCTTCACCCAGTCGGCGGCATGCGCCTCCGGGGCACCGTCAACCGGCGCGAACACGGCGTGCGGCGCAATCTCACGGAAAATCGGGATGTCACTAATCACCGCGGGGCAACCGGCAGCCTGAGCCTCAACCACGGGCAGTCCGTAACCCTCCTCGCGGGAGGCGGTCACCAGGGCGTGCGCCTGGCGGAGCAGCTGCTGGTACTCCTCATCGCTCACGCCGTTATGCACCTCCACGTTCTCACCGATGAGGCGCTCGTCGGTGAGCTGCACCAGACGCTGCGGCGGCATCTTCGACAGCAGGTGCAGGCGGTAATCCGGCAGGGAACGCATCGCCAGCAGCAGGGTTTCAACATTCTTGTACGGCATGAACGAACCCATGTACACCAGGTGCTTGACGGGCTGCTCTTCGCGGGTGGCGGCGCGTTCCAGCGCGGTTTGGCGGGAGACCACGCTGCCGGGCTGCGGGGCGTTGGGCACCACAAACAACGGCTTGGTGGTCAGCTCGTGCTCACGAATCAGCGAGGCTGTCGACTCAGAAACCGTCACGACCGCGTCGCCGTGGTTGAGCAGGAAGCGCTGCGGAGTGTAGGTCTTGTGGAAGAGCCGCCAGCCCACGCGCACCGGTGCGGGCAGGAACCCGGGCGGGGTCGGGTGCGAGTAGTAAATCAGGTCGTGCAGGGTGAGAACCAGCTTGAACTTGCGTCCGGTGGAGCCGATGGTCTGCATGGGGGAAAACACCACGTCCGGCGCATACTTGTTCAGCTGCAGGGCTGCGGTCGGTTCGAGCGGGCCGGTGGGCGAGCAGATCTTCACGTGCGGCAAATCCGGCAGCATGTCTAGCTGACGCTCGTCGCTAATGATCATGGTCAGGTCGAGGTCGGCGGCGGCTTCGTCACCGGTGTCGATGAGGGTTTTGAGCGCGCCCAGCAGGGACGCGGTGTAGCGGCTGATGCCGTCGTGGAAGCCGATACGGGTGTATCGGGCGTCAACCATGAGTTTCATGTTGGTTCCTTACTTCTCGTTCCCTGAGTGGCCGGCGGCGAAATCGGCGATGAGTTCCGCAGCGCGGCGAGGGGTTTCGTAGTGGATGAGGTGCCCGACTTCGGGGATCATGTCCAGGCGCTCGCGGGCGCCGGTCGAAGTAGCGGGCAGGTCGCGGGAGGTCAGCGTCGCGTACATGGCGCGAGCTGTTTCGGGGGTGCCCAGGTCGTCGTCTTCGGCGACGAGCATCTGCACCGGCACCCGGATGGCGGCAGCGTATTCGGCGGCGGTGTGCGTAATGGACGCTTCGTAGGCGCTGAGCACTCCGCGGCGGGAGCCGAAGGAGCCGAAGTAGGCGGCGTGCTGGCCGTTGATGAAGCGGCGCATTGCCTTGTCTTTGGTGCGCATCATGACTTCGCTGGAGGCGCGGGTAATCAGTTGCGAACGCAGTAGCGGGTAGCCGATTTTTTCGGGCAGTGCCGCGCCGGCGCGGTAGTAGAGGGAGGCAAGACGCGAGGCGACGCGCTGGCTACCTTCAAGGGCGGGTTCGCTAATGGGGTTGATAAGGGAAAGCAACGCGAGCGAGTTCGGGTGTGCGGCGGCGAAGGCGCTGGTGACGATGGAACCGAAGGAGTGGCCGACCACGTGCAGCGGCAGGGGGCGTGCATCCTCGCGGGCGGGGTTGATATGTTCCACGAAGTCGTTCAGCCACGCCACGTACGCGTCGATGCTGTCCTCACCCAGGGTGCTTTCGGGCAGGTCTGCGGAGCGGCCGAAGCCGGGCAGATCGGGGCTGATGATGCTGACGTTCGGGATGAGCTTCAGCAGGTAGTTCGCGATGATTTCGAGACCGTGGTGGTCGCCGCGGAAGCCGTGCACGAGCAGTACGGGGTAGGAGCCTTCGGGAAAGACTCCGTCGTTCATGCCTTTGCCGTACTGCCAGTAGCGGGTCATGACCGCCTGCGCGCCGTCACCGATGAGGGCGTCGTGGCGGGTGCCGGGAATGAGCGGGCCGGGCACACCCTCAAGAATCGAGGTGTTGGGGGAGTCCGGGGTAACGGTGGAGGTCATGGGTACCTTTCGCGGGTTGGGTACTGGGACGGCAAAGTCCCGTTCTTAATTCTAGGGGAGAAGCCTGAAAGGGCTCTGAAACCCGCCCGCCGCATCGATAATCGCGCGGGTAATCGCGCGGGTGGTGCCGTCCATTTGGTAGTCGAGGCGGCCTCAACTCTGGCGCGGTGCGGGTTTCGCGCTACACTTGGAGGGTTAAGTTTTTATCAACCTGTCTTTATTTAAGGAATCGCTGTGTCTGCTCAGGTAGAGACCGAACGCAACGAAAATGCGTACGACTTCCGCGCTATGGAAGCCAAGTGGCGCCCCTACTGGGACGAAACGAAGGTTTTCCAGCCCACCGGTGACGCCCCCAAGGGCCGCAAGTATGTGCTGGATATGTTCCCGTACCCCTCCGGTGACCTTCACATGGGTCACGCGGAGGCATTCGCAATTGGTGACATGAACGCCCGCTACTTCAAGCAGTGCGGCTACGATGTTCTGCACCCGATTGGCTGGGACTCCTTCGGCCTGCCCGCTGAGAACGCAGCCATTAAGAACGACACTCACCCCAAGGAGTGGACGTACAAGAACATTGAGACTCAGGCTGAGTCCTTCAAGCGTTACGCTATTGCCGCTGACTGGAGCCGCCGCCTGCACACCTCGGACCCCGAGTACTACAAGTGGACTCAGTGGCTGTTCGAGCAGTTCTACAAGAAGGGCCTGGCGTACCGCAAGGACTCCATGGTCAACTGGTGCCCCAAGGACCAGACCGTGCTCGCGAACGAGCAGGTTGTGAACGGTGCGTGTGAGCGTTGCGGTACTACCGTGACTAAGAAGTCGCTAAACCAGTGGTACTTCAAGATCACTGATTACGCGCAGCAGCTGCTGGACGACATGGAGCAGCTGGAGGGCAAGTGGCCCGACCGTGTTCTGCTCATGCAGCGCAACTGGATTGGCCGCTCCGAGGGCGCTGAGGTGCGCTTCGAGATTGAGGCGACCGAGGACCAGGCTGCTGAGTCCTTCACCGTGTTCACCACCCGCCCGGACACCCTGTACGGCGCAACCTTCATCGTGGTTGCTGCGGATGCGGCGTTCGCCGAGCAGATCGTGGCACCCGAGCACAAGGCTGCCCTGGAGCAGTACCGCGAAGACATTAAGGCACTGAGCGACATTGACCGCCAGTCCTCCGACCGCGAGAAGACCGGCGTGTTCACCGGCCGCTACGCGATTAACCCGCTGACCGGCGCGAAGCTGCCCGTCTGGGCTTCTGACTACGTGCTCGCCGACTACGGTACCGGCGCGATTATGGCTGTGCCCGCGCACGACCAGCGTGACCTCGAGTTCGCCCTGAAGTTCGACCTGCCCATCGTGAAGGTTCTGGACGTTGAGGGTGCTGAGGACCCGGCTACCAGCGGTGTTGCCGCAGCTGGTGACGGCGTGCTCATCAACTCCGGTGAGCTGACCGGCCTGCCGAAGGCTGAGGCGCTCGCTAAGGCTATTGAGCTGGTTGAGGCTGCCGGCACCGGTGAGGGCAAGGTCATTTACCGTCTGCGTGACTGGCTGCTGTCCCGCCAGCGTTTCTGGGGCACCCCCATCCCCGTGATTCACTGTGAGGATTGTGGCGAGGTTCTGGTTCCTGAGGATCAGCTGCCGGTGCTGCTGCCCGATAACCTGCGCGGTGAGCAGCTGGCTCCTAAGGGCCAGTCGCCTCTTGCTGCTGCCGATGACTGGGCGATTGTGCCTTGCCCCGAGTGTGGCAAGCAGGCTCGCCGTGACTCGGACACCATGGACACCTTCGTGGATTCCTCCTGGTACTTCCTGCGTTACGTTTCCCCGAACTTCGATGAAGGCCCCTTCGACCCGCAGGCTATGAGCGAGTGGGGTGCCGTCGACATGTACGTTGGTGGTGTGGAGCACGCTATTCTGCACCTGCTGTACGCACGCTTCTTCACCAAGGTTGTTCGCGACCTGGGCCTGATTAAGCACGATGAGCCGTTCAAGGCGCTCATGAACCAGGGTCAGGTGCTCAACGGCGGTAAGGCGATGTCCAAGTCGCTGGGTAACGGCGTGAACCTGGGTGAGCAGCTCGACAAGTTCGGTGTGGACGCTATCCGCACCACCATGATTTTCGCATCCCCGCCCGAGGATGACGTGGACTGGGCGGATGTTTCCCCGTCCGGTTCGCAGAAGTTCCTGGCTCGCGCATGGCGTGTGGCTCAGGACGTCACCAGCGAACCCGGCGTTGACGCAACCACCGGTGACCTGGAGCTGCAGAAGCTGATTGCTCGCACCGTGCACGAGGTTCAGGGCCTGCTGGATAACGGCAAGTTCAACGTGGTTGTTGCTAAGACCATGGAGCTTGTGAACGCTACCCGTAAGGCTATTGACTCCGGTGCTGGTGAGGCTGACCCGGCTGTTCGTAAGGCTGCTGAGACTGTCGCTATTCTGCTGTCTCTGTACGCACCGTACACCGCTGAGGACATGTGGCACGCTCTCGGCCACGACACCCCGGTTCTGACCGCGGGCTTCCCCGAGGTTGACCCGGCTCTGCTGGTGGATGACACCGTCACCGCTATCGTGCAGATTAAGGGCAAGGTCAAGGCTCGCCTGGAGGTTGCAAAGGATATTTCTGAGCAGGAGCTTCAGGAGCTGGCTCTGGCGGATGCTACTGTTCAGCGTTCGATTGGTGACGCCGAGATCCGCAAGGTGATTGTGCGTGCGCCTAAGCTCGTGAACATCGTAATCTAAGCTTTGTAGCTAACTAAGCTTCTTAGATAAAGCACAAGCCCCGCTGTGGCTTCGGTTCGTTTTATGGAACGAACCCGGAGGCGCGGCGGGGCTTGCGCCGTTAACGCGGCCTTTAGCGCGTTGAACCTGGACGTTCTGCTCTGCCGGGGCTATGGTGGTAGAAGCCCACAATGAGACGCCAGACACAATAGTTGTGTCGTGAATATAACCAGCAGGGGAGAGGGACTAATGAGCCAGAAGGATACTCAGCAGAAACATGCTGAGCGGGCACATCCTGCACACGAGCAGGATAATGCGCCCCGCATTGCCGTGGTAACCGATAGCGCCGCCGCCCTCGACCCGGAGCTCGTGCAGCGCCTGAGCGCTCGCGGTAATTTTGTGCTCGTTCCGATGCCGGTGACTATTCGCACGCCCGGTTCACCGGATCGTCAGCTGCAGGATTTGACCGCCGCCGAGGTGGATGAGGCGATTATGCTTGCACACGTGATGGGTCAGACGGTGAGCACTTCCGGGCCCGCGCCGGGCGTGTTTGCTGATGTGTATGACGAGTTGGCGTCGCGAGGTTTTACGCATGTGGTATCGGTGCATCTGTCCGGTGAGCTCTCGGGCACGGTGGAGGCGGCACGCACCGGTGCCCGCCTGAGCCGCCTGGGTTCTAAGGGCGTGAGCGTGGTGGATAGCCGCACGGTCGCCGGTGCCTACGGTCATGCGGTGGTGCGCGCCCTGGAGGTGCTGAACTCTGCTTCCTCTGATTTTGTTCCGAGCCCTGACTACCCGAGCTCTGACTACCCGACTGTGGCGCAGCTGGTGGACTACATTCAGTCCGTCTGCGAGCAGTCCACGCTCTACTTCTATATCCCGACCCTGGATGCGTTGCGCCGAGGTGGCCGTGTTTCCCCGGCGTTGGCGATGGTGGGTCAGATGTTCCAGATTAAGCCGATTGGCACGATTACCGAGGGCAAGCTGGCGTATGTGGAGCGCCCCCGCACTGCGGCGCGCGCCCTGGAGCGCCTGGTGGAGGTGACCGTGCAAACCTGCCGTGAGCATCAGCATGCGGCGGCGCTCAGCTCTGCTTCCGTGGGCTCTACTGCCACCGACCCCGCCAGTTCTTCGCTTGCCGCATCCCCGCGCGGTGAGGTGGTTGCGGTGCATCATGTTGGTAATGCGGCGCAGGCGGTGCAGCTGTACGAGCAGGTTCAGCAGATGCTGGGGGAGAGCTCCCTAGTTCATGATGCCGCCGCTTCTTCGGCGCCGGAGTTTTTGGTGAGTGCGCTGCCGCCGGTGCTGTCGGCTCATTCGGGGCTGGGTGCTGTGGCACTGGTCGTTTATTAGGATCGTGTACTAGTCGCCTATCCAGCGTGCCCGTGTTGACCCTGCGCTGTGTGCTTGTGCTGTGTGCTTGTGCCGTGTGTCCGCGGATGTGCTCATGCGGTGTTCCTGCGCGGTGTTCCCGTATAATGCGCCGCGGGCGACACGAAACACGACACGAAAACTGTGTGCCGGGGGCGTATTTAGCCCTTTTAAGGCTGTGGTGTGTCTTACTTTGGGGTCGTCTGTTTTTGAGTGAGAATTTGCACCGCGTGCGAGCGTATTGGGTGTCATTGAAACCCATTCGCAGGTGAAAGGGTATTTTTTACCCTCATATTTTGCCTTGATATGGCGCGGTTTTTAGCAAATGTGTGTTTCGTGTGTGTTTATGTTGCCGTGACCGTATCGCAACATTTTCTAGGGGCGAACACAACGTAAAACAACAGAAAACAACGGGTTTTTGCCGATTTTTATGGCGCAACTCACAAAAATTTCTTGATAGAACACACCAAAACACACACAAACTAGGGTAGGATTATTACCAACAACGGCGGAACACACCGGGCAACATAGAGCACGGACAAATCCGACTAAACCAGAGCCCACAAGGCATCGGATTCGTACACCGCCACCAACGCACTGACAAGGAGATACTCCAGTGACTGTACGCGTAGCAATCAACGGCTTCGGCCGCATCGGCCGCACCTTCTTCCGCGCAGCTCAGACCGAGGGCGTCGGCTTCGAGATCGTCGCAATCAACGACCTCACCGATGTTGAGACCCTGGCACACCTGCTGAAGTACGACTCCATCATGGGTCGCTTCAACGCAGAGGTTGAGGTCAAGGAAGGCGCGCTGGTTGTTGACGGCAAGGAAATCAAGATCCTCGCTGAGCGTGACCCCCAGAACCTCCCCTGGAAGGACCTGGGCGTTGACGTAGTCCTCGAGTCCACCGGTTTCTTCACCGACGGCACCAAGGCAAAGGCACACATCGAGGCTGGCGCTAAGAAGGTTATCCTCTCCGCTCCCGGTAAGAACATCGACGGCACCTTCGTCATGGGCGTGAACGACGACCAGTACGATGCAGCTAACCACCACATCGTCTCCAACGCATCCTGCACCACCAACTGCCTCGCTCCGATGGCTAAGGTCCTGAACGACGCATTCGGCATCAAGCAGGGTCTGATGACCACCATCCACGCATACACCGCTGATCAGCGTCTGCAGGATGCTCCCCACCGCGACCTGCGCCGTGCACGCGCAGCAGCTGTGAACATGGTCCCCACCTCCACCGGTGCAGCAGCAGCTGTTGGCCTGGTTCTGCCCGAACTGAAGGGTAAGCTGGACGGCTTCGCAGTCCGCGTTCCCACCATCACCGGCTCCATCACCGACCTGACCTTCACCGCTGAGCGCGAGGTCACCGTTGAGGAAGTCAACGCAGCAGTCAAGGCAGCAGCTGAGGGCCCCATGAAGGGCATCATCAAGTACAACGAGGATCCCATCGTGTCCAAGGACATCGAGGGTGAGTCCATCTCCACCGTCTTCGACGCACCGCTGACCAAGGTCATCGGCGACCAGGTGAAGGTTATCGCTTGGTACGACAACGAGTACGGCTACGTTGCACGCCTCGTGATGTTCACCAACAAGGTTGTGGCATCCCTCTAAGCCCCAATAGGCTTACGACGCTCACCGAGTGTAAGCGTCACCCCGCGTAACTAACGCATAGTGAACCCCGGCACCACCGCATTAAGCGGGGGAGTCGGGGTTTGCTGTACCAAGGCTCTGTGTAAAAGGTCTTAATAAAACCCTCAATAACGTATAAACATACTGTTTTCCGTCACCCTTTCGAGTCAAAAATACCGTAAGAAAATAGGTTTTAGAGAGTGCCAATATCCGCGATATTCTGCGGAAAAACACCATGTAAAAGCTATTTTTTAGGCTGTCAAACACCCTAGTATTCGGTATGATGGAAACGGTATATAAACCCACCTATCCAGGAGGAATTCCTATGGCTAAGGCACTGTCCGAACTGCTCGAAGAAGGCGTCGCAGGCCGCCACGTTCTCGTCCGTTCCGACCTGAACGTACCCCTGAAGGACGGCGTTGTCACCGACGACGGCCGCGTCCGCGCATCCCTGCCCGTCATTGAGAAGCTTGCCAAGGCTGGCGCACGCGTTATCGTGACCGCACACCTGGGCCGCCCCAAGGGCAAGGTTGACCCCCAGTACTCCATCGCACCGGCAGCTGCACGCTTGGCTGAGCTGGCATCCGTGCCCGTGAAGGTTGCAACCGACCTGGTAGGCGAGGACGCAAAGGCTAAGGCAGCAGCCCTGGCTGACGGCGAAGTTCTGGTTGTTGAGAACGTCCGCTACGACGCACGCGAGACCTCCAAGGATGACGCAGAGCGCGGCGAATTCGCTGACGAGCTGGTCGCACTGACCGGCGAGAACGGCGCATACGTGAACGACGCATTCGGTGCAGTTCACCGCAAGCACGCTTCTGTCTACGACGTTGCTAAGCGTCTGCCCGCATACCTGGGTGACCTGGTGAAGAAGGAAGTTGACGTTCTGGCTAAAACCCTGAACGACCCCGAGCGTCCCTTCGTCGTGGTCATGGGTGGCGCTAAGGTTTCCGATAAGCTCGCCGTGATTGACAACCTGATTGGTAAGGCTGACACCATCCTCATTGGTGGCGGTATGGGCTACACCTTCGCATACGCACAGGGCTACGAGGTCGGCCAGTCGCTGCTGGAGAAGGACCAGGTCGAGAACGTTCTGCGTTACCTGAAGGAAGCTCCCGAGAAGGGCACCGAGATCATCACCGCAGTGGACGTTGTTTGGTCTGATGCATTCTCCGCTGACGCTAACACCGAGATTCGCCCGATTGAGGACCTGACCGGCGGCAAGCTGGGCGCAGAGGCTGAGGGTCTGGACATTGGCCCCAAGACCCGCGAGATTTTCGCTGAGAAGATCAAGGGTGCAAAGACCATCTTCTGGAACGGCCCCGTTGGCGTGTTCGAGATTGCTCCCTTCGCTGAGGGTACCCGCGCAGTGGCTCAGGCTATCGTCGAGTCTGACTCGTTCTCCATCATTGGTGGTGGCGACTCCGCATCTGCAGTCCGTAACCTGGGCTTCAAGGATGAGCAGTTCGGCCACATCTCCACCGGTGGTGGCGCTTCCCTCGAGTACATTGAGGGTAAGACCCTGCCCGGCCTGGAGGCACTGGGCGCCTAATCTGGCGCGGCTCATCTGACTCTACGTACAGTAGCGCAGAGTTTTAGCGTAAGAAACCCCTGTCGGGGCGGTATTTCGGTACCGTTCCGGCGGGGGTTTCTGCATGCCCGCTCATGCCCGGATAATCCTGCGCGGGCAGGGACGGGGCTGTTTCCTGGCTATATGCTGTGGATTCCCTGGGTGTGCGGCTTGTGCTGGGGAGGGTTAGAGGTGCCTCTAATAGACTGGAAATGTAGAGGTTCCCGGCGCTCCCCCACGGTACCCATATGGTTACCGCGGGGGGGGGATGAAGCAGGGAGCACACGCACCTCTACCGACAAGCAAATACAGGCGGGCGAAGACGCCCAGGTGCTGAGCCCAGCCGCCCCGAGCAGCCCAGAACCGCCTCGGCAGCTCGCAAACTCAGCAGCTCGTGTACTCAGTAGCTCATGAACATGGAATCCAGGGAGGGAAAGAATGCCCATAGACACTCAAGCGCTCTTTGACGAAAAAGACTACACCGGAACATACCCGTACGTTGCCGATGGCGTGATTGGACCCTACACACCCGCAAACCGGGACCACCCCGCCTACTCGGCACCCGCCCCGGGCGTGAGGTACAGGCCGAGGCACTATGCGGCGAGGAACCTGCGCCCCTACCTGGGCTACTACTACGCCTGCCAAAACTACATGATTCTCGCCTCGGAACCGGCAGTTCTGAGGATGGACAATATCAGCGAAGAAATGTTTTTCCCCGCCATTCAGGACCTCTACGAAGAAGGTAAAGGCTGGGTCATTACCCCTAACCCCCAGATTCTGACCATGAACCTGCTGGAGGGGCAGCCGCGCCTCATCGACGAGACGCTAAAAATTGTGGAATGGAACGTGCGGTTCGATATCCTTCCCGAAGTTCAGGTGTACCGCAAAGACACGAACCAGGTGTACCCCATCACTGATTTTGATACGCGCGGCCTGATCCGTGACGGCGCAATCCACGGGACTCTACGCACACAATTCACGAATGAGTGGAGGCCCGTCCAATTCATTCCAGAAAATAGCCTGAGCTAGAGGAGGGGAGAGAAGCATGACGAATAACTTTGGCGGACCCGGATATAACCGATCTGGATATAACGAGCAACGAGCGCTCATGAGGTCTGTGATTACTCGCGCCAAGTTTATACGAGCTGGCGTGTTCGCTGGTGCCGCCCTCGTTGCGGTGGCTTTTGGTTGGGGTACTAAACTGCTCAACGGGACGGGTTCGGAGTCTCAAGCCGATAAGAAGCGTGACCAGGAATTTGTGCGCCTGGAACCCACGGAAAAGTACGATGAGCTCCGTACCTTGGGGACCTCTTCCGGGCCGTTGGTTTACACGGCGTTTGAGCGTAAGGGTCGCTTCATTCCTGCCACCGAGGCGCAGGCGGCGCAGAACGTGCCGTACCCTATTCAACAGCCCGGAATGGATAACTACGACCGCGCTGGCCTGTACGCGTTCTTGGCGTACTACTTCGCGTCGATGAATTACTTCTACCACACGGGCGATACGGAGCCTCTTTCTAAGGTCACGGACCCGGAAAAGGTGCTGCACCCCGAAATTCTTCGCCTGTACAGGGAGAAGCGCGGATGGGTTATTTCGGCTGACAAGAACGTGCTGAGCGCCAACGTTGTTGATGATCTTATCGCGGGTGAAAAGGCTAAAAATACGAGCCGAAAAATCCTGGTGAGCACCCTGTACACGACTAAGGCTAAGGACCTTGCGTTTTATGTTAAGGAGACGGGGGAGAAGCAGGATATCCGCAAATATTTGAAGTATCTGGGGCGTTTCTCGCTGGCTGTGGAGCATCTGCGTGGGCAGTGGGTGATTGTGGTTGACCGCGACGGCTACAGTAACCGCAACACCTACGAGCCGATCTACCCGCAAGGATTCGGGCAGCTGTAGTGCTTTTCTAGGACCCCCGCCGGTGCGGTACTTTCGGTACTGTGCTGGTGGGGGTTTCTTGCTGGGCTTTTGAGGTTGGCTCCTCGTGGTTGGCTAGGGGAGATGGAATCCGTCTTGCTGAGTTCGTATGCAGAGTGTGCGTGTGTTACCTTGAGGTGTGGGCGAGGATGCTCGTTCACCGTCACATCAACTTCAACTTCCGGAAGCTAAACACATGGTTACTTTTCAGGCTCATGCCGTCCCTGCGCCTTTTAAAGATGAGAGCGCTGAGGCTCTCACGATTCATCTCAAATACCTAACTCAGACGAGTCAGATGTTGATTCGCTAAAGGTATTTATTCGTTTAATGATCTCATTTGTTATCTGAACAATGAGTGTTCTTCATAAGTTGATGCATTAGATATTTCAACTCACAACAAATGTAGAAAATTTATGTAACCCCAAGGATTATTGCTGTGACTATGATTTTTCGTAGCTCTCGTAGAGGTTTTATGAAGGGCGTGCTTGGCGTTGGCAGCGTCTTAACTTTGAGTGCCTGCTCATCCACGCCAAAAACCAAAGATAATAAATCAAAAGAAACCCCTTCGGCAACAGCTAGCGCTTCTCCGAAGCACAATGCCTACGCAAAACCATTCCATGACGATTATGATTACCGCGAGGCAATCAATGATCCGAAAAATGTATTTAATATCGGCATATATGAACCGGCAACGGAAGAACATCCCGCATACGCTGCGCCGCCGCCATACTACAACAGCACATATGAGCGTAATATGACGGCTTCTTCCATGAATATCGCGGTCACTTATTATGCAAATTATCAGAACTATATGCTTCTATCCGGAGAGTCGCGACGACTTCATCTTGAAAATATGTTAGGCGGATTGTTCTTCCCCACCATCCAAGAGCTCTACGACAACGCTAGTGGCTGGGTCATTACCCCGAACCAGCGAATTCTTAATTTCACGATTCTTGAACCTCAGCCCCGTATTGTGGATGAAGCAAATCACGTATGCGAAATTAACGTTCGATACGACCTGAAACCAGAGGCGAAAGTCTTTATCGTGGGGGAGAAAAAGCTCTACCCGATTACTGATTTTGACACTCGCAACATTGTTACAGGTGGGTCCATCTACGGAACTATGGTGTGTCGATTCCTGGACCCCAAGTGGGAAGTCAACTTTACCCCCACATATGGCCCAGTGCAGGGGAACTAAAGGAAAGGAAAACAGTGAAGGAAAACAATAACACTCCTGCTCTTCGGGAATCCTCAACCGGCAATAACCCATCAGAGCAGAAAAAGAACCCCAAAATCTCTCGTCGTGCCCTGTTACTGGGATCTGCTGTAGTAGGCACTGCCGCAGCATCGGGTCTGTATGTGGCTGGCTCAAACTGGAAAGCTTCGCTAAACGAGCGAATCGCGCAAGAAGATGCCTCATGGAAGCGAAACCAAGCACTAGCCGCCGCCGAGCCTGCAACAACAATTGCAGAGGAAAGCTACAAGAATACTGCAGCAGGTCTATCTGGTCGGCTGGTGTACACCGCATACCGCAAGGACGGTCTCTACGTTCCCGCAACCCGTGAGGCACCCGCACAGAATGTACCCTACCCAGTTATCCGCGAGAAGATGAATACATACGATATTTCAGGTATGTACTTGTTCTTCGCCTACTATAACGCTGCCAAGAACTACGGGTATTTGACCGGTGATCTTGAACCCCTAGCAAAGATTGTTGACCCCGAGAAAGTTATCTTTCCCAATGTGTACGAATTTATAGCCAATAACCAGGGGTGGATTGTTTCGGATCAAGAAATTGAATCGTATATGGTGGAAACTCACGGATACGGTAGCCGAGAGATTCAGGGACGAAAAATATACAAGCTGCAGACGGAATTGTCGATATATGGAGACGCCTATTTTGTGTATCGCGATACCGGCGAAGTGAAATATTTTCGGGATATGTTTCATACTGACCGCCACCCAACTATAGATTTCTACGGAGAGTTTTTGGATGGACGCTGGGTAAGCGTTGACGAAAATCTACAAGGGGATCTTTTGTTGCCCAAGGGTGTTTCTGTCGCCGGATACACGAAATAGATTCGTGAATTCAAAATAGCATTTGGCGATCAGAGACATATTTTTAGAAGGAGAGGAAATGACTGTCGACCCGGAGTGGACTAAAAAATTCTTCAACCAAGAGGACTATAGGGGAGCATACCATCTTGTCGATACTGACATGATTGGAATTTATACCCCAGCAGACCAGCAGCACCCTGCATATTCTGCGCCGCCGCCAGACTACAGCTATACGTTTACTAAATTTCTAACGTCCGCTGATTTGAAATTCTATAATAGCTACTATTATCAATGCCAAAACTATATGCTTTTGGCATCCGATTCGCGCCGCCTCGAATATGCAATGACCGCCGAAGAACTATTCTTTCCCGCCATCCAAGATATCTTTGACGACGGAAAAGGGTGGGTTATTACCCCCAACCAACAAATCTTGACCATGCACATTCTCGAAGCACAACCGCGCATCCACAACGAAGAACAAAAAATCTTCGACTGGAACGTCAAATTCGACATCCTTCCCGAAGCAAAAGTCTTCCGGAAAGACACCGGGCAGCTACAGCCCATCACCGAATTCGACACACGCGGACTCCTCCGCGACGGAGCAATCCACGGCACCCTACGCTCCCATTTCCTCAATCCCGGATGGGACATCCACTTCATCCCCGAAAAGGAGGCCTAACCATGGGACCCCAACGCAAGGAACAGGAGACGAACGGAACGCTGGGTTCCTCCCCGGAAGCCCATCCGGTATCTTCTGGTCAGCTACTCGCTCACCAGCAGGAACCGCGGAAGCCCCGCTTTTCTCGTCGTGCCCTCGCTGTAGCAGGCGTGGGCACCCTCGGCGCTCTCATCGTCGGTCGACAGACCGGTATCCTCGCCACCAATGAAGAAAAGCAAGAAGCACGTCTTTTCAAACGAGATAAGGTACTGGCTTCCCTTGAGCCGACTGAGAAGTTCGATGAGCTTGTCAAACAGGGTGATTCAACCGGTCTGCTTGTCTACACCGCCTACGAGCGCAACGGCAGGTACGTGCCCGCCACCGAAGAGCACGCCGCTCAGAATGTGCCGTACCCCGTTCTGCAGCCGGGAATGAACGAGTACAACCGCGGTGGTTTCTATATTTTTCAGGCGTACTTTTATGCCGCCCTGAACTATTTCTACTACACCGGAGATACCAAACCGCTCTCTGAAGTGATCAATCCGGAAGAGATCATTTCCCCTGAGCTTCTTCGGCTGTACCGGGAAAACCGCGGCTGGCTTATTGCTAATCAGGACGTGTACCGCGTACAGGTTACGATTCCCGGTATCGGTAGACGCCAAAAGAACAGCCGTAATATCAGCGAATACCAGGCAAGGCGACGTATTCGCGATGAGGCTGTCTTCTACGTGCCCGAAACGGGGGAGAAGCTACCCATCGATAAGTTCTTGAAGACCGGTGAGGAAGAATACGCTTTCCTCTGTGCGGAGCACCTGCGCGGCCGCTGGGTGCTGGTGGAAGACGATAAGGACGCCACGCCGCTATACCCTCCGGGATTCTCCCTCGAAGGGCTAGAGGTGTAAGAACCCACCTTCCCGGTAACCGCACGACATCACCGATAACCACACCAGACCAACCACCCTAGGAGACATATGGAACAGTCGCCCCAGAACCCCGGAGCACCCGCACAGGGGAGCGCCGTGCAGGGCAGCCCCTTGCCGGAGAATACGGCGCAGAGCAATGCTGTACAGGAAAACACCGTGCAGAACAACGCTGCAGAAAGCACCACGGTAGAAGCTACTGCAGTACCTACCGCAACCGCCCTCCAGAGTCCCGCGCAAGACCCCGCCGTAGATGGTGCCGCATCCGCGGCTCCTGCCGAGGCGGTAGCACCCGCGCCCGCAGAGCCTAAGCGCATGGGCCTGTACTCGCTTATCTGCCTCCCCACCGGCGGATTCACGGCCTTCTTCATTGCAAATAGTCCCTACCTCTGGATGTATTACGCCTATTGGGAATCTTCCTCGGTAGCAACGGCTACTCTCATCATTTCGTTTGTTGTTTTGCTGTGTGTCTGCTTCACCTACTGTGCTCTTGCGGCGCTCATCGTTGAGAAGATCGCTACCCGAAAGCTGCCTTGGGGTCGTTCCCTCGCCATAAGTGCGCGCGCTACCGCGCTTCTTGTGATTGTTTTGACGATTGTCTTTTTCTGCTACACCTCGTACCTTCTCCGAGGCGGCTACTAACACACCGTAGACAAACATCACCGGCAGAATACCGGCAGGGTAGAGCCCCCTAAGCTCCACCCTGCCGGTACTTCGTATCCGGGGTTCCGCGCAATCAGCGAACGCGGGGTGAGAATAGTCAAGGCACAGCATAAAACCGCGCCGAACCAGTGAAAATATGCCGCCAACCCTCTAAAATAGAAAAGGAAAATTCCGAACAACAACCCCGCCCGGCATACCGCGCGGGAAAGCTAAGGAGCGAACTATGTCGCGTAAGCCCCTCATCGCAGGCAACTGGAAGATGAACCTCAACCACGCAGAGGCAGTCACCCTCGTCCAGAAGCTCGCATGGACCCTCGACGACGCAAACTTCAACTTCTCCGCAACCGAAGTAGCCGTCTTCCCGCCCTTCACCGACATCCGCTCCGTGCAGACCCTCGTCGAAGGCGACAAGCTGGACATCCTCTACGGCGGCCAGGACCTCTCCGTCCACGACTCCGGCGCATACACCGGCGAAATCTCCGGCGCATTCCTCTCCAAGCTCGGCGCAACCTTCGTGCTCGTCGGCCACTCCGAGCGCCGCACCTACCACCACGAAAGCGACGAGCTGTGCGCAGCAAAGGTTCAGGCAGCATACAAGCACGGCCTGACCCCCGTCCTCTGCGTCGGTGAGCCCCTCGAAATCCGCGAAGCAGGCACCCACGTCGAGTACACCCTCGAGCAGCTGCGCGGCTCCATCGCAGGTCTGACCGCAGAGCAGGCAGAAACCCTCGTCATCGCATACGAGCCCGTCTGGGCAATCGGCACCGGCAAGGTCGCAACCGCAGACGACGCACAGGAAATGTCCGCAGCAATCCGCGCAGAAATCGCTAAGCTCTACTCCGCAGACGTTGCAGAGAAGGTCCGCGTTCTCTACGGCGGCTCCGTCAAGTCCTCCTCCGCACCCTCCATCATGGGCAAGGAAGACGTGGACGGCGTGCTCGTCGGCGGCGCATCCCTGCAGGCTGACGAATTCGCAGCAATCGCACGCTTCGACGCATAAAACCCCGACGCACCACAGCGTCTCATAGCGTTACAGCGCCCGGCGGGTACCCACCCGACCGGGCGCTGAACCATTTAACCGCCACCGAGTTAGCGGTGGATGTACGAGGCGGGAGTAAGAGCCGGGAGCAGGAGCCAGACGTAAGGGGCGGGGGAGAAGGGCCGGGCGCGTTCGCCCCTCGCCGCAAAACCCACCCGGAATACGCCGACCCCGCGGTTCGCCCCGTACACTTAACGGCATGTTCAGCTTTGGTTTTTCCCTGGTCATCGCAGCCCTCGTCGGCATGATCCTCTACAGCTACCTGCGCAACCGCAAAGTGAGTGCCCCGCGCCTACCCGGCAACGACGGCGGCAACATCGGCTACGCAGGCGGCGCAGAATACCAGGAACCCTCGCCCGAATACCAGTACTTCGAGAGCCGCCGAGAAGCATTCCTCGACCAGCTCTACAGCCGCACCTCCTCACCGGAAATCCCCGTCACCCTCACCCTGCGCGACTGGGTAGACCAGGGCTTCTACGCTGAAGGAGGCGCCTACTGGGCAGCCGCGCAGCAGTTCACCTACTACCTCATCGACGGCGGATACGTGCGCGCCTACGACACCGAAGGCGACGAACTCACCGCTCAGCGTGTGCTCACCGACCGCCCCGCAGCACTGCAGCTGACCCCCAGCGAATACCAGCGCCGCAGCAACCGCGCCGCGTAAAAGCCGCCTCAACGTGACCGAATGGCGGCTGTAGCGTATAGTTAAACCCGTCTGTCTGCACCCCCGCAGTCCAGGCACCCCACCAGAAGACAACGAAGGAAGGTCCCCATGGACGTCATCATGAACGTACTCATGGTCATCATCGCCATCACCAGCGTGATCGCAGTGATGCTTGTGCTGCTCAACCGCGGTCAGGGCGGCGGCCTCTCCGACATGTTCGGCGGCGGTATGACCAACTCCCTGAACTCCTCCGGTATGGCGTCGAAGAACCTGATTCGCCTGACCGTGACCGTGATTGTCATCTGGGTTATCGCAGTGGTCCTGTACGGCCTGGCCCTGCGCTTCAACGGCCAGATCGTCGTCTAGCCTGAGCCTCTCATCAGAGCCCACGCCCACCCCATCGAGGGTGAGCCAAATAGAGCTTCTCCCCGGCACTTCTCAACCGAGAATGTCGGGGATTTTTTATGCACCAAACGGCAATGACGAAAGCGGTAGCGGGACGCGAATCTTTACGGCATGATAGGACGTATACACCACATACGAAAGGCAAAGAAGCCATGAGCGCCTACACCCTCGATTACACGTACACCGCCCCGTCAGCCCTCATCGACGGCGCCGACTCCCGCGCGCTCAGCCTCGCTACCAGCGGCGGCAGCACCCCCGAAGGTGCCGCCTCCCACCCGTACTTCTTCTCCGGGTTCCTCGAACGAGCAGACGTCTACGCCACCGCACTACTGGTCGTCGCCAGGGTCGCCCGCACCCGCTTCTACGTGCCGCCCAGCTCCCTCGCCGGAGCCCTACGCGCCGCAGACCCAGTCGTCACCAGCACCGCCGAAGGCCTACGCTTCGAATCCTTCAGCGCCTGCTGCGGAGTGTACGCGCGCCTCGACGTTGACTCCAGCGCACTCGACGCCAGCCACAGCGCCGTAGGCGTCACCAACGTAGACGTCAACCCGCCCCTGCGCGCCGCGCTCGCCTCCCTCAGGGCAGGGGAGCCCATCCACCTGAACGTTGGCGACGACGGGCTGCTCACCACCACCCTTGACGGCTCCGTCATGGAAGAAAAAGTGCCGCTGCCCATCCGCTGGCTCAAGGGCTTTGCAGAAACGCAGATGCTCTCATCCCGCATGAGCCCCGTGCACAGCCTGGACGCTGCCGCCGCCCGAACCTTCATCCACTCCCTGCCGCGTAACTCCAGCACCAAGGCGGTCCTGTGGGCAACCCGCGCCGTGCGTTCCCTGCGACTTGCCACCCGCGCCACCGCCGGATCCGTATGCGTGGCGGGCCCCGAGCGTCTGCGCGTGCTTGAACCGCTCATCCGCCACATTCAGCACCTGGACGCGTACAGTGAGCCCGTGAGCGCCGGTAACGCGCCCGTGCCCAGCGTGTGGGTGGCGCACCTGCCCGGTGCACGCCTGAGCATTGGTTTGAGCCCCGAAAAGTCACGCGGGTTCTCCGGTGAGGGATCCGTGCTGCAGGCGCTGTCTAACCCGAACACCGCCCAGAATGCTGACATGCTCAGTGTGCTGCTTTCCTTCGAGCCGCGCATTGACGTGCCCGTCATGTCTGCCCGTGCCGGCCTGGATGAGGCGGCAACCCGCGACGCCCTCGCCCTGCTGGCTTCCTCCGGTCAGGTTGGTTTTGACGCGCACGCTGGTGAGTATTTCCACCGCCCGCTGCCTGTGCATCCGGAGGCGCTGACCGCCATGCACCCGCGCCTGGTCGGCGCGAAAAAGCTTGCCGACTCCGGCGCTATTGAGCGGGTCGGGGCGGGCGAGCACGGCACCGGCGAGTACAGTGTGCGCAGCGGCGCGAACACGTACACCGTGGTGCTGCCCGCCGACCCGTACGCCGTGGAGGGGTACCTCTGCTCCTGCCCCTGGTGGTTGAAGTACCGCGGTACGCGCGGCCCCTGCAAGCACGCACTGGCGGTCAGTATTCTCTACCGCGAACACGCCGCCGGCTAGACACACCACGTACCGCGCTAAACTCTTGCGGCGAAAATCTGAGCCGCACAATTTCTGCCGCGAGAGTTCCTTTCAGCTTCCTTCCGAAAGACCACCATGAGCAAACGCCCCGAAACGCACACCTTCCCCGAAGGTGTTATCACCGAGCCGCTCCCCGGTGAAGTCATTTACCCGCTCCTCAGGCAACAGAAAACCTGGAGCGACATCATGCACTTCAACCGCAACCTCGCCAACATTTTGGCGGTCGGCGGCACCCTCGAACAGATTTACCGCCGCTGGCAGTACTTCGACATTGTCACCACCCCCTACGGCTCCCAGCTCGGTAAAAACACGCCTGGAACCGTTACACAGGACCGCGTCAAAGCCTACGCAGAGTTCGGCTGGTTCACCGGAAGCGTTGCGATGCGCCTAGCTGAGCTCTACGGCGGGGCGCGCCTCGAACACAACGAGGAATACTACACCGCCCTCATCAACTGCGACCGCGAGCTGATCCTCCCGTTGCTGCGCGAGGATAAGCAGCTCCGCGAAGAACTCATCTGGGGCATGCTCGCCGTTGAAGGCAACCGGGACGTATCCCTCACCCAGCGCGACTCCTACAAGCCCGCGCAGAAGGTCAACAGCCCCGGCTGGTCCTGCGCCCTCATCGAAGCCACCGAAACCGGGCTGATTAGCCGTGACCGTCTCATTGATGCGCTCCTGAGCTCCCTCATGAGCGACTTCCCTGCGTACCGGGTTGGCTGGTTCTCACGCCTGGTCACCGGACTCAAACTCACCGCCGAAGAAATCGCGGCACGTCAGAGCGAATTTCTGACGCTTTTCTCCTCGCCCATCGGCCCGAGCGTAACCCTCGGCGTGCAGCATATTCACCGTCTCTGGACCAAAAACCCGCAGGCGCTGGATGCCACCGCCTTCGCCTACGCGGCACCCGCCGTATGCGCCGGAACCAAGGCAAACGCACTCAAAATCCTAACCATGCTCCAGGCGCTGTACCGTGCGGGCACCCTCGACGCTGCCGCCTGCGAAGATGCGGTAGTTATGGCACTCAGCCACACCCACGCGCAGGTGCAGGCAGCCGCCCTCAAACACCTTGAAGAATGGGTGCAAGCGGGTGCCGCAGACAATGCGAGCGCCGACGCTGTTGTGTTCGCTGAGCGTGCCCGCGAACTCTACCGCGACTACCGCTCCCAGCTGGATCCGCTCGTTGTGGCTCAGATTCAGGGCTCGCCGCTCCTCGAAGATGGGTACAGCCCGGAGAATAGCCGGGGGAGCGGCACGGAAGACGCAGCCCTCACTGAAGCTGCTGACATTGAGGCCGCCGCCGCGGAGGCGCTCGCCGCCTCCCGCGCCGTAATCCACCGGTACTGGGACACCCCCGTGCGCCCCGTGACCGCATCTGACGTGCAAGAACGCGCCCGTGCGCTCCTGCACCACCAGGTCGCGCCCTGCGCCACCCTCGATACGCTCAATGAAGCAGACCAGCCCGAAACGCACGCCGGATGCGAGCTGGAACTGGAACTGCTCACCGCCTACCTGCTCAGCGCCGACGGCACCGCGCAGAGTCCGAACCTGCTCGAACAGCTTGTTCCTATCTGCCTGAAAAAGCTGAACCACTGGGGTCTGGAATGGTTCGACATGCGCGCACACATAACGGTTCTAGCCGCCGCCGGGAAGCTACGTGAGCGCCCGAAAGCATCGGAGATGACCCAGAGGGAAGACCCCGGTACGGTGCCGAACCTGCACTACATGTACTCCCGCCACGCCGCGTTCTTCGGCACCGGATTCAAGGACGCCCTCGGCGCGCTGAAGAGCAGGCAGAGCTACACGCCGCTCGCCACCTCCGAACTGTTCGGCGGGTGGGTGCATCCGGATACCCTGGTGCGCCGGTACGCCAAGAACCTGGCTGATGGAGCCCCCATCCTGCGTCAGGATTTCACGGCGGCGCTACTGCGTGTGCGCGTGCCGGAGGTGCTGCCTCCGTACGCTACCGACGAGCAGCGACAGGATGCTGAGCACTGCCGGGATGAGGCGCTGACCCTGCTTGAAAGCCTCGAAGAGCAATACGTGAAGAACGCTCAGGAGGACGCTCCGCGCTCTGCTCCTACACAGATTCGCGTGCTCCGCTCCGCCCTCGACGGCACCCTCGCCACCGGGCGCATCAACCCCTACCTGGAATCCATCACGGTAGCCCAGCGGGAAAAAAGCTGGGGCCTTCAGCTGAACGGGGTGGCGCACGGCGCATCCACCCCCGAGCTGAACGCTTTCCGCGGCCTCGCCACCGCCCACCACAGCGAAGAAGGACAGTACGCCCTGCTCTATCCCTCACGGGCAGAACCGCTGGCTTTCTACTGCGCTAGTAGCAACTGGTACATCTTGGATCACAGCGCCTTCGACCGGAGCCTGTATTTGGCTTTGGCGGCGCACCCCGGCGCATGGGGTCCCGCATGCGCCTTCGTGTTTGCCGCGGGCTTCTCGGAGCAGCGCGTTGAGATTCGTTCCCTCGCCGTGGAAATCATGCACCGCGTGCTGGACGACCAGCTCAGCCTTGAGGATGCCACCGCAGGCTTCGTGAACTTTGTGCCGCTGGCGATGCTGAACCGTTGGGCGCTCGCCCTCACCGACTTCGCCCAGCTGGATGCACGGGCGGCGGTGCGCTTCTTCGCGCGCCTCATACCGCACCTGGATACCGGGGCGAACTCGCTCGGCAAGCTACTGGGTGCTTTCAGCCAGGCGCTGGCGACTCTCGACCCTGCCACCCGTGCGGAGCTCGTGGATGAGTCGCTGCGTGCCTGGTTGGGTACGCTGACTGGTTCTTCGCAGAAGGCGCGGTACGCCCGGAATATCCTCAACCAGGTGCAGGGCTAACCGTTCAACCGGTCCCCGTTCAACACTTCCGTTCAACTCTTCACAACCATTCACCATCAACTCTGAAAGCAGGTACCAATGACTGATACCGCCCAGCCGCATAACCCTAACGAATGCAGCGCCGGTGAGCACAACGCAGGTGAGCGCACCCTCGAAGAGCGCCGCGCCGCCCTCAAAGCACTCATGGCGGCAGAATCAACTGACGTGCAGGAATACCACGCCGTCATCAGCGGCTCCACCGAGGAGGAGCGCGCCTCCCTCGCCCGAACCCTCACCCCCAAGAGCGTGATCGGTAGCGACCACATTAACCGCACCCCGCTTGCCGCCTACGTTGCTGGGGCGCTCGTGCGCACCCCCGACGGTGACCCGTGGGAATACCACCGCTCCGCCGGACGAACCATGCGCACCCTTCTCTGGGAAGGTAAACCCGACCAGCGGCTGATTGACGCGTTCCTGCTCGGCGCTTCTGAACGCCCCGAGGAGTGGATTCTGCGTTTTATTGAGGGCCTCCCGAACTCTTGGGCGCGCTCGAAGAAAATTTGGGAAACCTGCTACACGCTGCTTCGCGCCCGCAATCTGAGCTGCGATGCCCCCGAATACCTGGTCCTTTTCCTGCACGAGGCCCTGCCCTGCGTGAAGAAGGACAGCGCCAGCAACCACGCCCAGCTCAAAACCTTCTTCACCCGTGACATGACCCTGCTCGACCAGGAGTTCTGGGCGGTCTTCCGCACCGAAGGGGTGCTCTTCAAGGGCTACGGCAACCACATGGGTGAAAGCGCGGAACTCTGCCGCCTCATGGGCGAATACTTCGATATTCGTGACGAGATTCTGGATGCCCTGCTGCGCGGCCTGACCAGCGATTTCAGTGCCTTCAACTCGGCAGCGTTCCACTCCGTCTACACCGACCTGCAACCCACCGACGCAGAAAACCGGGCACGCTTCGGGCAGCTCATGGCTGTCCTCACCGCAGAGCCCAGCGCCTCCGTCGGGTTTGCCCAGGCCATGCTACAGAACGTCCTCAAGGCCTGCGCGCCCGCCGCACTGCAGAAGACCCCCGACCTGCAGCCCCTCGAACAGGTCGACCTGGAACAGCTCATCGACGCACTCGGCGCGAACCTCTACCGCACCGAAAAGAAGATTCAGCGCGGCGCCCTGCGCCTGCTCAAGCTCATTGCCACCCAGTACGCCGGCGTGAGCAAGGCCAAGCGCAAGAAGGCACAAACCGCCGAGCAGGTGGCGCTCGCCAACTACGTTGCTGACCGCGTCCTCGAAGCCTACGAGGTGCTACCCCTGGAGCTGCGTGGAGCCGCAGAAGCCTGCCTGCCTGAAGACCGCCTACCTCAGCCTGAAGAGGCGGAGGCGGCAGGCGCCTCCGTAGAGGTGCCGCCGGTGCTATTGCCCGGCGTTGAGCACCGAGAACCTGTTGCATCCATGGCAAATTTGGAAGAGTTCTGCACCCTCATTACGGAGGAGTCGAACACAAACTCCAGTCGAATGACCGGGGACGAATCTCCCAGCACTCGGGGAGAGAACCTGGCGCGCCTTTACTGCTTTGCCGCGACCGGTCAGCTTGCACCGGTGGAACAGCAGCAGCTTCGTACCCTGCGTAAGATTGCCAGCGAATATTACTACAACAACGTCGCGTACATGCCTGCGCTGTGCGCCGTGTTGGAGGCTAACGCTGAGGCCGCGGGATACGAGTCGTGGGAGCTACCCGAGCTGACGCCGCTCCTGCAGTATTCCGACCGTAGTGAGATGGTTGCACGAGCCCGCCCGAGTAACGCGCTCCTGAGCAAGGAAGAGATGATACGTCTGACTATTCAGAATAAACACCATCTCTGGAATGCTGACTACAAGCCGTTGAAGGGATACCGCGACCTCTATGAGATCTTCCGTGAGCAGATGCGTGCCGTCGCCGCCGGGGGAGAGTACCACACGGAAGGACGCACGGTGCGTCTGCTGAGCGCCCCGCTACCCGCCCGTCAGCTGACCTACAGCGACTGGACTTATCGCACTGTTTCTGGCATGGATATGCCCTGGAGCGGCTTCAACCGTGGTCTCGACAATGAACGGGTCTGGGAATACCAGGAGGCCAGCAGGTCGGGTCGTCTCCGCGAGGCAGGCTTCGAAAACTTTAACGTTGAGGAATTCGTGAAGTACCAGCCCATGTGGCAGGTCAAGGGCGACATCGTGGATACCGCAGATGAGGCGCGCGAGGCGCTGAGCCGTGCAACCGCTGGCATGAGCCCCGAGGAGGTCATAGCCTACGAGGCTCTTAACACCGCCTTGATTCCCTTCGTATATCTGCTGAATCTCGACAGGGTTGACAGCTGGCTGGGTGACTTCCTCCCGGCACTCACCGAGTGGGCGTCCTGGCTGCTTCAGAACAACCCGGACCTGCTTTCGGCATACTTCCTGTTTGCCGCTTCGGAGTGCATTGAGGAGAAGACCGTAACCCCCGTCCCCGTGCTGATGCGCGCGCTGAGGGAATCCACCGTGCAGGTGGGCGCCCCGACCTGCACCCTGCTCGGCTATGTGGCGAGCGCGAAGAACCCCGAGTACCGTCTGGCGGCGGCAGAAGCTATCGCGGCGCTCTTTGAGTCGGGCCTGCTGGATGCGTCAACCTTCGCTGAGACCCTGAAGTGGGCTCTGGAGGACGGGATGGTCCTTGCGAACCGCCTGGTGGCGACCCTTCGTGAGGTGTCGGGCATCGGTGTTCTGGCGGGTTGGCGTGTGCTGCAGGTTCTGCGTCTGCTCCTGCCGATGGTTGGTGGGCTGACGAAGGGCGGCGACTATGTGCGCCTGGCGGTGGAGCTTGCCGAACTGTACGGCACGCCGGTCGAAATTCCCGCCGAGCTGGAGCCGAAAATGAAGGGATCCACCGTGCTGGCGAAGAGCCTGCGCGCCCTGGTTGCGGTGACCCCGCGCGTGACTGAGGAGGCGCTTGCTGCCCGCGAAGCCGCGCTCGCCCTGCTGGGTGGAGAAACCTCGAGCGGGGACACCTCGGGTGGGGGCACCTCATCGGTAGGCGCTGAAGGGTAGCTCACGGTAGGGGAGTCATAGGGGAGCACCCCGTAACTGCGCCGCCGTATCTGCACCCCTACGCGCGCAACCCTGTGTACCCAACCTCGTGCACCCAACCGTACTCACCGCCCCGTGACGAAACGGCTTGACCACCGTCGCGGGGCGGGAGTACTCTATAAGTAATGGCGGATCATGAAGAGTCCTACTTTCTGAAATATCTTTTCTTATATTTATCGGATTCTTCGCTTCCCGCCATTTTTCTTTTAACCCCGTTCCCACGCGGTTAACAGATGAGCGTCTGACAGATAAGCGGCTAACAGATCAGCAAGTGACCGATCAACAAGCAACAGATAAGCGCCGCCCAAGCTCCGCAACATGTAGCGGTCGGTTGCCCCGCGAATATGTACCCCGCAGGTCACCGATGACCAAACCCAGCGACAACCCGCGCCCACGCCGCTACGATAAGAACATAGACACACCACCGACGGTGACAGTCGGGTGGGACCAACGGAAAGGACGACCCGTGACCACTCCCTACGACGCATCCCCCTACCTGCAGGAATCACCCTACTTCAACGAATCCGCCTACCTTCGTGGCGAAGCGCCCGAGGGCCTCAGCCCCCTCGTGCGCCTCATCCTGATGCGCCGCTACGGCGTGTACGTCTTCACCGACCTGTACGGCCCCTACTACCGCTCGAACTACTCGCGCATTAACGAGCTGCACCACTCCGGCGCATTCGACACCGACCTGGGGCGAGTGTCCCTCCTGAGCAATTGCGGTCTGACCCTCAGCCCTGAGTCCCTCGCCCAGGCGCTGAACGCCAGCGCCAACGAATTTGCCCTGTTCGCAACTATCTGGTCCTACGAATACGGGTACCGCCCCGGCCGCGTGTTCCGCCGCGACTTTGATCTGCGCGCCCTGACGCTCACCGACGAGCAGCGCTACACCGAGCAGATTATGCACTACCTCTCCAACCCGTACTACAACCCGGACGGTACCGAGCGCATCCTTGGCGGCCTGCCCGAGAACTACGTGCCCTACGAGTGGCAGCAGCCGATGAGCCGCTCCAACTTCACCAGCATGGAACGCAACCGCCGACCCCTGCAGATGGTCAGCGGCGTGCAGAACGCCCTGATCATGGCGGGTGCCCTCTACCAGCAGCTGCTCGGTCAGCAGCAGGCGTACAGCCAGACCGACCAGCGCGACCTCGTGGCGTTGCGTCGTTTCCTCGCCCAGCATGACGCGCTGCCGGGTGCCCGTCCGGAGAACACCAGCCGCGAGAACCGCGTGTTCATTGCCGCCTGCCTGCACCCCGAAGACGCCGAGCGTCTGCGCACCATGAAGGAGGCGCTCGCCCTCGCCGCCGCCTACTCGCGTCTGCGTTTCAACGGCACGGTGGGGGACCTGAGCCTGAGCATCGCACCGCGCCTGAAGCTGCGCCGCAGCGAACGCACCCGCATCGCACACCTGCTCAACCGCATTATTGATGCCGACCCGGTCGGTGCCCGCTACGACAGCGCGCCCAATGCAGAGATGTACAAGCGCCTCGTCAAGGCAATTCACCCCGGCGACTACCCGTCGCTGACCGCGCTGAGCCGCTGGGCTGACGACCTGTACCGCGGTGAAGTGTACAGCTTCGAATCGCTGGTGGACCGCGCCTACGCAACCCGGGATGCGCAGAACGTGGCACGTCTGCTCTCCACCCGCCCCGGCGTGTTTGCACGCCAGCTGGTGCGCGCCCTGGATGCTTTCGAAGCGCCCCGCTACGGCATTGATACCACGCCGAGCCCCGGCCAGCAGGTCATCTTTGACGCGTTTGCCGCCGTGGCGCCGCGTGTTTCCGCGCCCATTCTGGTCCAGATTCGTAACCTGGTGGCCCTGCAGCGTAATGCGCTCGCGAACCCGCCGAAGGAACGTCCCGCCAACCCGGTCGCGGCGCAGGAGGACCGGGAGCTCGCTGACTACGCGCGCCGCAACCCGGAGGGCATCGCCAGGGTTCAGAACATCATGCAGAATGCGGGCATCCCGAACCCGCTGGGTTCGTTCTTCGGGGATAATTCCGGCCCGGAGAACCCGCTACCTTCCATTCCGGTCGGTTCCGACCCCTCTACGAGTCAGCGTGAGGAGCGCCGCGCGGCGTCCGCCCAGAAGGCTCAGCCTGCCGCGCCGCAGCGCATGAACCTGTCCAAGACCGGCATCGCGACCATGATTCCGGCGCGCGAGTACAGCCCGGCGGTGCTGGACCTGCTGGAACGCCTGGTCGAGATTGGCCTGTCCGGCCGTCTTGCCGAGACCAGCATCTACCTGCCCGAGCAGGTGGGCGATACGATCATGCCGCTGAACACCCGCAGCGCCCGCCCCTCCCTGGACGGCATGGGCCGCTACAACACCTCCACGGTGCACCTGTCGCCCACCGGCGTGATTCGCCTCTTCTGCTTCTGGGATGAGGGCGTGGACATTGACCTGTCGCTGATGATGTTCGATGCCGAAGGCAACTACATGGACAAGATCAGCTACTGGTCGCAGACCGTGAAGAACAGTCAGGGCGCCATTTACGCGCACCATTCCGGTGACATTACGGACGGTACCGGCGGCGCCTGGGAGTACATCGACATTGAGGCTCGCAAGGCGCTCAAGGCGGAGGTGTGCTACCTCGTGCCGGTGGTGCAGCTGTACTCCGGCTTCGGGGAGGCACACACCCTGGCCGCGGTGAACGACCTGCAGGCGGGCTTCATGGTGGTGCCCGCCGTGGGCGTGGGTGAGGTGCACGAGGTGAGCCAGGTGCACACCAAGTTCACCCTGCGCGCTGAGAGCCGCGGCGTGCTGCCGTTCATCGTGGACCTGCAGAACCGCGACCCGTACGACATTCCCGATGAGACTGACGCCATCGTGAAGGTGACGGATATTGGTCTTGCCCGCGGCATTAACGTGCTGCAGTCCGGCGCGAACATCACCGCCGTGCGTGAGCACTTCGACTGGGCGCAGCCCATGACGGTGCGCGAGTACCTGCAGCTGACCGGCGCGAAGCTCACCTCGACCGCTGAGGAGGCGCAGGAGGTGCTGGAGGCGACGGTTCCGTCGCTGGCGGCACTGTACGTGGGCTTTGAGAGCGAAGCGGAGGAGGCCCAGGAACAGGAGCCGCAGGAACAGGATGGGTAGAATCCTGCCGCTGCTGAACAGTAGGCGGGCGTAGCAAGAGTGGAGCCCCGGATAGTCGAAACTATCCGGGGCTCCACTCTTTTGTCATGTCATAACATTTTGGAATCTTCGTTGGATGATGAAGATGTACTGGCTTACTTAGGCGACTGCTTCGAGCTGTTGGCTCACGTACTGGTTCAGGCTCTGGTGAGAAAGCGCTGCCTGCTGAACCAGACGACGATGCAATTGCGGTGAAACACGCAAGTTGAATCGTCCTGAGAAGGAACGCAGGGAGAACGGTTCGGGTGCCTCGCGGCCATCTTCTTCAAGAATCTCAAGGGTATCGGCGACGACTTCTCGAATACCCGCGAATGCCTCGGTAGAAGTTGGGGCCAGGTATGAGAGGCTGGGAAATTCGGCTACGGTTCCGACGAATTCCTGGTCGTCTTCAGACCACTCGACGCGGTAGGTGTAGAGCTCTTGGCGGGGGAGAGTGTGACTCGGCATACTTTATAGTACCACTTCTGGTACCATTTCGGCTGGTTTAAAACCATAGAGAAAAGCCCCGGATAGATGTCTATCCGGGGCTCCACTCTTTTGTTGATGCAGTTCAGAACCGAACCTTACGGGCGGTTCTCAGGAGCCAGCGACTCCTCGGTTGCAAAAATCAGGGTCTGCTTCTTACCGCGTGCACCCACCGCCGGGGTTTCCAACAGCAACTCCGCGTTCAGGTCCTCAGCGTCCAGCTTCGCGCCAGCCAGAAGGCGGCTGGTCGCAGCCTGCTTATCCTCACCGGTGATGAGGAAGAACACGTGACGCGAATTATTGATAATCGGCAGGGTCACCGACACGCGCTCAGCCGGCGGCTTCGGCGAATCAGAAACCATCACGGTCACAGCCTTACCGCCCTCAACCGGGTCCTCCGGCAGACCGGTACCCAACAGAACCTGCTTACGGCCCGGGAACAGGGACGCAATATGACCGTCCGGGCCCATGCCCAACAGGGTGATGTCAAAGACCGGTGCGGGCCACTGGCCGCCACCA
This sequence comes from Rothia sp. HMSC066G07, assembly GCF_001814485.1. Lineage (NCBI taxonomy): Bacteria > Bacillati > Actinomycetota > Actinomycetes > Micrococcales > Micrococcaceae > Rothia > Rothia sp. HMSC066G07. The sequence continues at coordinate 139,360 of NZ_KV816924.1, forward strand.
CCACCGCAGCCTCCGCCGCCGCATCCGCAACCACCTGCGGGCTCAGTAGCCTCAGCGTCAAAGTCTTCGAGAGTGGTCTCTTCGATGGACTGCTCGGGTGCGGAAGAGCCGCAACCGCCGCCACCACAACCACAGCCGCCGGAGCCGCCGTGTTCGTGACCCGCGCCGCCACCGTGACCGCCAGCCAGCGGCAGTTCGGTTGCGCCCTCGGGCATCTGCACGCTCACAGCCGGTGCAGAACCGGCGTAATCACGCATCTCAAAAGCGTAGTGCTCGGCGGCAGCCTCAAGGCCGGTGAAAATATCGGACGGGCCCATGCGGTGCACATTGCCCACAACCAGGCCGTGCGACAGCAGGGGAGCGAGCAGCACCTCAATAGCCTGACCGTCATTACGTTCGGGGCTACGCTCGGGCACGTAACGCTCATCGGAGAACCAGAAGTGCACGCGGGACCAGTCGATATCCTTCACGCGCTCGTTCTCAGCCCACGCCTTCAAGGTGGCGATACCCATCGTGCCGCCGGTCAGCGAAATGTGGGCGATGGTGCGCTCAGAGAGCACGTGTTCAATGATGTCGAGGATGCGAGTCACCGCGTCCGCTGCGAGAGCGTCGCGGGTCGGGTGCGCCACCAGGGTGGGGGTGGATGCGCCCATGTTCTGAATCTTAGGCATCGAAAACCTCCGGGTATTCTTCGAGATCCAGCATGTCTTCAGGCTGGCAGGTGTCATCGACGAGGGTGACGGTGCACAGCGCCTGTTTCAGCACGTCACCGTAGGTGTCGTCCGGGTCGAGGCGGCGCAGCTCCTCAGAGATGCACTCGGCAAGGGTACGCACCGGCAACGCAATCTGCTGGTCGGGTGCGTACGGGGTGGAGATGGTCGCCACGGAAATGCCGGGGCGGAACATCGTCACGGAACCGTCTTCACGCTCAATGCTGACGCGGTACAGGCCGCGGTTTGCCGCGCCGATGGTGGCGAGGTGTACGGGCGCTTCAAGCTTCCAGCCGAGCCACGTACCGAGCAGCACCACGGACGGGGACTTGCTCGAACCCCACACAACCACGCGGCGTACGGGGGAGGAGGGCATCTGCTCCAGGAGCGCAGCCAGTTGGGTGCGCCACAGGGTGAGGCGGGTCCACGCCAGGTCGGTATCGCCGGCGCGGTACACCTCGGCGAGGTGCTTGAGAGCCTCTTTCGGGTCCTCAGCGCGCGCAGAATCGGTAATGCGACGCTGAGCGATACGACCGATGGAGTGCTGTGCTGGGTTCTCCGGAACCGAGTGCGGCCACCAGACCACAATCGGGGAGTCAGGCAGTAGCAGACCGGAAATCAGTGCCTCAGTCGGGCGGGATGCGCTACCCCAGCCGCGCAGAACAATCATCTCGGATGCGCCGGTGTCGCCGCCCAGGTGGATTTCTGCATCCAGCTGGTCAGGGTCGAGCGGGTCGTGGGAGATGTGCATGATAATGCGGCTCGGGTGTTCGTGGGAGGCACGAATTGCGGCGCGCATCGCTTCGCGGGAGTGGCCCTTTTCCGCGAGGACAACGAGGGTGAGTACTCGTCCGCTGCTGAGGCTACCGTTGGCTGCAGCCAGGTTGCTCAGTTCCTTGTTGATAGCGGAAACGGTGGTGTTATGCAGGTGCGAGATCACGGGCGCCTCCAAGCGCGGTTGTCACGCTCAAGCATCTCGTGTGCTGAACGCGGACCCCACGAACCGGACTCGTAGGGTTCAGGCTTAATGCGGTTTTCTTCCCAGTACTCTTCGAAGGGGTCGAGGATCTTCCAGGAGAGCTCAACTTCTTCGTGGCGGGGGAACAGCGGCGGCTCGCCGAGCAGAACGTCCAGGATGAGGCGTTCGTAGGCTTCGGGGGACTCTTCGGTGAAGGAGTGGCCGTAGCCGAAGTCCATGTTGACGTCGCGGATTTCCATCTGGGTGCCGGGCACCTTCGCGGAGAATCGGATGGTCATGCCTTCATCGGGCTGCACGCGGATGACGATGGCGTTCTGGCCGACCTGCGGGTTTTCACGTTCGCCGAAGAGACGGTCGGAGGACTTCTTCAAGACCACGGCGATTTCGGTGACTCGGCGGCCCAGGCGCTTGCCGGCGCGCAGGTAGAAGGGGGTGCCTTCCCAGCGGCGGTTTGCGATGGACACCTTCAGCGCTGCGAAGGTTTCGGTGCGGGAGTCTGCGGGGATGTCGTTCTCGTCGAAGAAGCCGTTGACGTGCTCGCCGCCCTGGTAGCCTGCGGCGTACTGGCCGAGTGCAAAGGAGTTCGGCAGGTCGTCGATACGGACTGCTTCGAGGACCTTCGCCTTCTCGGCGCGCAGGTGCTTAGCGTCGAGGCTGAGGGGCTCTTCCATGGCGGTGAGAGCGAGCAGCTGCAGCAGGTGGTTCTGGATGACGTCGCGGGCCGCACCCACGCCGTCGTAGTAGCCTGCGCGGGAGCCGATGCCGATGTCTTCAGCCATGGTGATCTGGACGTGATCCACGTAGTGGGAGTTCCAGAGGGGCTCGAACATCTGGTTGGAGAAACGCATCGCCAGGATGTTCTGAACGGTTTCCTTGCCCAGGTAGTGGTCGATGCGGAACACGGCGTCGGGCGGGAAGACTGCCTCCACGATGGAGTTCAGCTCGCGTGCGCTCTCAAGGTTGTGGCCGAAGGGCTTCTCAATGACCACGCGGCGCCAACCGTCGACGGGGTTGATGGTGTCGTTATCGCGGGATGCGAGGTCGTGTTCGGCGAGCTTGGTGAGGACCTGCTCGAATGCCTTCGGGGGGATGGAGAGGTAGAAGGCGTGGTTGCCGTGAGCGCCACGCTCGTCGAGTTCGGCAAGGGTGCTCTTGAGTTGTTCATAGGCTGCGTCGTCGTTGAAGGCACCTTCAACGAATCGCATGCCCTGCTGGAACTGGTTCCATACGTCCTCGCGGAAGGGGGTGCGGGCGTTTGCCTCAACAGATTCACGCACGTAGGCGCGGAAGTCGTCATCGCTCCAGGGGCGGCGGCCGAAGCCGACAAGGCCGAAGCTCGGCGGGAGCAAACCGCGGTTCATGAGGTCATACACTGCCGGAAGCAGCTTCTTGCGGGCCAGGTCACCGGTTACGCCAAAGAAGACGAGCGCGGACGGCCCCGCAATGCGGGTAATGCGGCGGTCGCGAGTGTCCCTGAGGGGGTTCGCTTCATGACCGTTAGTCACAATATATTCCTTTGATTGCCTTGGTTGGTTCGTGCGGCGCGCGGTTCGTACCTTGTCGCGCGGAGGCGATGCCGCATTCTGGAAGGTGTGTACCCTGTATTGTACCGGTTTTGACGGGATTGTCTCAGTGGCACCCTAATTCACCGAGATTCCCCGAACGGTGAAGCTCTGGCGGGAACCCCGGCGGATTAGGATGCGGTGCCGCGGTGCGCATCGGGCGGTGCACACCGACAGTGTTTAGTGCCACGCTATATTTTCGATGGCTACTGGGGTGCGGCTACTTGGCCTGCTCGAGTGCCTCGCGGACGGTCTGCAGCAGCTCTTCCCAGGAGACGTCGAACTTGGACAGACCCTCAACCTCGAGCTTCTCCACGACCTCGGTGTAGGAGACACCTGCGGCACCGATAGCGTCCAGAACCTTGTTGGATTCGGAGTAGTTCGGAACGATAGTGTTGCCGGTGATTTCGCCGTGGTCAGCAACAGCGTTCAGGGTTGCCTCGGGCATGGTGTTCACGGTATTGGGTGCGACCAGGCCGGTGACGTACAGGGTATCCGGCAGCGAAGGATCCTTCACGCCGGTGGATGCCCACAGCGGGCGCTGTACGTTCGCGCCGTGTGCCTGCAGGCGTGCCCAACGCTGGGAGGAGAACATTTCCTCGAACACCTCGTAGGCGAGGCGTGCGTTTGCCAGGCCTGCCTTGCCCTTGAGCTGCACAGCGTCGCCGCCGGCAGCTTCGAGGCGTGCATCGATTTCGGTGTCTACGCGGGAGACGAAGAAGGATGCGACCGAGTGGATGGTGGACAGGTCCTTGCCGTTCTCCAGCGCCTGCTCCAGGCCGAGCATGTAGGCGTTGATGACCTCGCGGTAGCGGGTCAGGGAGAAGATCAGGGTCACGTTCACGCTGATGCCAGCAGCCAGGGTCTCTGCGATAGGGCGCAGACCTTCCTGGGTTGCGGGGATCTTAATCATGACGTTTTCGCGGCCTACACGCTCGTAGAGTTCACGTGCCATCTTGGCGGTGCCTTCGGCGTCGCGTGCCAGGCGGGGGTCAACCTCGATGGAGACGCGGCCGTCAAAACCGTTGGATGCCTTGTAAACGGGTGCGAACACATCGCAGGCTGCGCGTACGTCGTCGCAGGTTGCGGCGAAGACTGCCTCTTCAACGCTTGCGCCAGCGGCGGCAAGTTCACGCATCTGCTCAGCGTATGCGGCACCCTTGGAGAGCGCGCCAGCGAAGATGGTGGGGTTGGTGGTCACACCGACGACGTTGTGGGTCTTGATGAGTTCGGCGAGGTTGCCGCTGGTCAGACGCTCACGGGAGAGGTCGTCAAGCCAGATGGAGACACCGGCGTCGGAAAGCTTCTGAGTGGACTCAGACATGTGAAAACCTTCGATTCTTTGTCGAAATTGAAAATGTCGAAATTGAAATTTGAGATATCGGCGAAATCTTCTGGGCGGCGGGAGGCTCCGGCTGAGCGGTCAGCCGGAGCCTCCCCGTTGCGTCCGCGCCCCACACGTACAAGGGGGAGCGCAGTGTGCGCGGCAGTTACCGCGGCGTTGTTATTGCCTACTTAGCGGCGGCGATGGATTCCTTAGCGGCAGCCACGACAGCCTCCGCGGTGATACCGAATTCGCGGTACAGGGTCTTCGCATCGGCGGATGCGCCGAAGTGCTCGATGGATACGGCGCGGCCGGCGGTGCCGAGCAGGTCGTACCAGCTCATTGCCAGGCCAGCTTCGATGGAGACGCGGGCTGCAACCGAGGAGGGCAGAACCGACTCGCGGTACTCTGCGTCCTGCTCAGCGAACCACTCACGTGAAGGCATGGAAACCACGCGAGCCGCGATGCCCTGCTCTGCGAGGGTTGCGCGAGCCTGAACAGCGAGCTCAACCTCGGAACCGGTAGCGATCAGGATGACGTCCGGGGTGCCCTCGGTGTCAGCCATGATGTAGCCGCCGCGTGCGGTGCCCTCAGCGGAAGCGAACTTCTCGCCCTCAGCGTCTGCGTGCACGTCTTCACGAGCCCAGACGGGCAGGTTCTGGCGGGAGAGCACGATACCTGCGGGGCGGTCGGACTTCTCCAGGATGGTGCGCCATGCGACGGCGGTTTCGTTAGCGTCCGCGGGGCGAACCACGTCGAAGCCGGGGATGGCGCGCAGGGCGGAGAGGTGCTCGATCGGCTGGTGGGTGGGGCCGTCTTCGCCCACGCCGATGGAGTCGTGGGTCCACACGTACACTGAGGGAACGCCCATCAGTGCGGAGAGGCGAACGGCCGGGCGCTGGTAGTCGGAGAACACGAAGAAGGTGCCCGAGAATGCGCGGGTCGGGGAGGAGAGCACAATACCGTTAACGATTGCTGCGGCAGCATGCTCACGAATACCGAAGTGCAGCACGCGGCCGTAGGGGTTACCGGTCCAGTCTTCGGTGGTTCGCGATGCCGGGTTGAAGGACTCTGCCCCCTTGATGGTGGTCAGGTTCGAGCCGGCGAGGTCAGCGGAGCCGCCCCACAGTTCGGGGAAGGTGTCAGCAATAGCGTTGATGACGGTGCCGGATGCCGCGCGGGTTGCCACGGAGGTGCCAGCCTCGAACACGGGGAAAGCAGCCTTGTAGTCCGCGGGCAGTTCGCCTGCAACGAGGCGCTTGTACAGTTCGGCGCGCTCGGGGTTAGCCTTAGCCCATGCCTCGAACTTCTCGTCCCATGCCTTGTGTGCCGCAGCGCCGCGCTCGACGAGCTGGCGGGTGTGTGCTAGCACGTTCTCCTCGATGAAGAAGCTCTTGGCGGGGTCGAAGCCGAGCAGTTCCTTGGTTGCGGCGACCTCTTCGGCACCGAGCTTGGAGCCGTGCACTGCGCCGGTGTTCTGCTTGGTGGGGGCGGGGTAGCCGATGATGGTGCGCAGCTCAATGAAGGAAGGCTTGTCGGTGACAGCCTTCGCACGCTCAATAGCGGCGTAGAGTTCTGCGACGTCCTCAACGTAGTCACCGGTGCGGGTCCAGTCCACGCGCTGAACGTCCCAGCCGTAGGACTCGTAGCGCTTTGCCACGTCTTCGGTGAAGGCAACGTCGGTGTCTTCTTCAATGGAGATGTGGTTGCGGTCCCACACGACAATCAGGTTGCCGAGCTCCTGGTGACCTGCGAGCGCGCACGCCTCAGCGGTGACGCCTTCCTGCACGTCACCCTCGGAGGCGATGACGTAGACGTGGTGGTCGAAGGGGGAGGTGCCGGGGGCAGCCTCGGGGTCGAACATGCCGCGCATACGACGCTGTGCGTAGGCGAAGCCAACGGCGGATGCCAGACCCTGGCCGAGCGGGCCGGTGGTGATTTCTACGCCCTTGGTGTGCTTGTATTCGGGGTGGCCGGGGGTGAGGGCACCCCAGGTGCGCAGGGCTTCCAGGTCCTTCATTTCCAGGCCGTAGCCGCCGAGGAACAGCTGAGTGTACAGGGTGAGGGAGGTGTGGCCGGGGGAGAGGATGAAGCGGTCACGGCCTTCCCAGCGGTCGTCGGAGGGATCCTGGTTCATGACCTTCTGGAAGAGCAGGTAGGCGACCGGCGCCAGGCTCATTGCGGTGCCGGGGTGGCCGGATCCGACCTTTTCTACGGCGTCTGCGGCGAGGATACGTACGGTATCTACGGCGCGCTGGTCGGTTTCTGTCCACTGGAAGTTCTCTGCCACGTGGGTGTCCTTTCACAACGTGAGTGGATGCGCCAGCAGGCTTGTGCTAGCGCGCTGTTCATCGGGTGTAACGTGCCTTCGGGGGTGCTTATTCCCGCGCCGGTAGGTACCCGGGTAGGTGCCTTGGTAAGTACCCGGTAGGTGCGGGGAGCCTGGAGGTTTGTTTCGACCCTTTCGTTTTAACAGGATAGTTCACTGGGCGGAAGTATCCGGTGTGTGAATGCAGACATTCACAGGGTGATACGGGGCTGAGATGGAGAAAAAGCGACGCTACAACGCGGGCTCCGCGGATTTCGCGGTGCACGTTTGAGCTGTGTTTCTGAGCTATGCGCTGAATATTGTTCAGTAACGTAACAATTTTTGTGTAAGTGGTGAAGCTCATGTTAAGGTTGAGCAGGAAGGTTGTAGACCGAAACAGTGGTTGGGTCGGTCTGCATCTCGGTGATTGAAGCCCCTCCTCCGCGTAAGAACCGTTGATTATCTTACTGTGGTGGTGAGATAAAAGGTTCTGGAGGAGGGTGCTTTCTTTTAGTCTCGGACCGTGCACTTTGTGCGTGGTTGAGACTAAAGGTTTGTGTTATATGTATGGGCGCCGGATATGATCGGAACATATCCGGCGCCCGTCTTTTAATTTGCGATGAGAAGAAGCTCTGTCTGCTCTTGCACTGTCTGCGCTTGCGCTGTCTGTATTTGCGCTGCCTCTAGTCGGACCACTTGAACTTACGTGAGGCAACAAACCCAATGACCACGGTCCACACAATGAGGACCCAGTGCGGTTCGGCAAGCCACTGATGCTGAATGAAGTTGCCGCGCAGCGCGTCGCCCAGAGCCGCCGAGGGCGACCACGCCACAACCCCGGCGTACCAGTCAGGGAAGGACTTCAGCGGGAACACCACGCCGCCGGCACCGGCAAGAATCACCCAGGCGATATTCACGATGGCGAGGGTCGCCTCCGCACGCACCGTACCGGCGATGAGCAGGCCCAGCGCCGTAAATGCGCCAGCACCCATGATCATCGTGATGATGGAGCGGGAGACGGCGATAGCGTCCGGGCGCCACCCCAGGCCGTACCCCAGAACCGCCACCAGGGTGAACTGAATCGCTACGACCACCAGCACCGCAATGCACTTGCCCATAATCAGGCCGTTACGGCCCAGGGGAGTGGTCGCCAGGAACCGCAGCACGCCGTAGCGGCGATCAAAACCGGTGGCAATGCCCTGGCCGGACAGCGCCGTAGAAATCACGCAGAGCGCCAGAACGCCGGGGACCGCCGCGTCCATGCGGGAGACCCCCACCGAGTTCGCGTACTCATCGATCAGACCGGTGAACCGCAACGCAATGAGCGCCATGACGGGAAAAATAATGTTGAGCATCAGCTGCTCGCCGTTGCGGAGCATCGCCATCGTCTCGTAGCGGCCCTGCTCAATCACACGCACGAGCGGGTAGTTCGCGCGCGGGGGAATGTACTCCTCATCTTCGTCAATAGAAGAGACCTTGGGGCGGGTGTCTACGGCGGAGCGGGTGTTCGCGGTGCGTTCTTCCATTCGGTTCCCTTCCGCTTGGTTCTCTTTTGCTCGGCTCTCTTCTGCAGGCTTTTCTTTTACTTGGTTTTCTGCTGCCCGGTTATTGTTAGTGCGTGCGGTGTTGCTCATCGGATATCACGTCCTGAAATGTCGAGGAAGACATCCTCAAGAGTCTTCGGTTCCATGGTGAGGGAAATCGGCATGAGGTAACGCTCGGCGAGCGCTGAGGTGAATGCCGCCAGATGCTCGGGACGCAGTGCGCCGACCAGCTCATACGCGCCGGGTACGGAGGGTGCACCGTCACGAGCCGGGGTGTAGGGCACCTTCTCGATGAGCTCCACACCGGCACGCAGATGCGCGGGCAGCAGCTGCTCACGGGTGGGGGTGGGTGCATCCAGGGTGTACTGCAGGCGGTTCGTGCCGTCGCTGGCGATGAGCTCGGAGACGGTACCTTCTTGAACCGTGGTGCCGTTTTCAATGATGTAGACGTAGTCGGCGAGCTTCTGCGCGTCGTCAATCAGGTGCGTGGTGAGCACGATTGCGGTTCCGAGTTCACGCTGTTCACGAATAATGTCGAAGACAACGTTGCGGGATTGCGGATCCAGACCTGCGGAGGGCTCGTCGAGGAAGAGCACGTCCGGGCGGCCAATGAGGGCGGCGGCGAGAGAGACGCGCTGCTTCTGACCACCCGAGAGGCGGCGAATCGTGGTGCCGTTGAAAGCGTCAATGCCCAGGCGTTCTGCGAGCTCTTCGACCGGGTACGGGTCGGTGTACATGGTCGAAATATGCTCGAGCAGCGGGATGGGGTGCATGGCGTTGGGCAGGCCGCCGTCCTGGAGCATAATGCCGACCTTGGCGCGTAGCTCCGGGTCCGCCTGCAGCGGGTTTTCTCCGAGCAGGCGCACGGTACCGCGGGTTGGCTTGAGCAGGCCCTGAGCGCAGGCGAGGGTCGTGGTTTTGCCAGCGCCATTAGCACCGAGCAGGACGACCACTTCACCGGGGAAGACGCGCAGGTTGACCTTGTTGACGGCGCGGTAGAGCCCGCTGGCGGTGAGCCGTTCGGGGTATTTGGTGCGGAAGGCGCGTGAGGGCTTGAACTCTTTGATGAGGTCTTTAATGCTGAGCGCCGGTTCTTCGGCGATGATGCGTCGTCGTGCGGTGGGGGAGGCGCTGGGCTCCGTGTGGTGCTCAGCGTGTGCCGTTGACACGGCGGATGCACGCCCCGGGTGGTCCTGCTGGCCCGCGGTGGTGGTCTCCATAGACAGTCACTTTCGATTTTTTCGATGATGAGCGTGTGTGTGCCCCCTTCATCTTATGCCCTAACTCACGTCTAAGGCACGCTCGTTACGACCCAAAAGTTCGCTTTAAGGTAGAAAAGCTAGCAAGTAGGGGTACCTAACTAGCCAAAGAAAAACTAATTAGGACATACTTTATTTGTGTATTCCGTGAATAAGACCCCTCAGCGCGCCTCAATGAACGAGGCGCAGACCCGAAACGGCACCCGAACTGCCGCCTCGGGCTCTACTGGTGCTTCCAGTACAAAGTCCTCCGCGGCACGCACATCCAAGCGCAAAGCCGAGGCAGAAGAACGCACCAGGGACCGCGTCCTACGCGAAGTCCTTAACAATGGCCCCGTATCTGCAGCAACCCTCGGTGAGCTCCTCAGCCTCACCCCCGCAGCGGTACGCCGCCACCTCGACGCCCTCGAATCCAACAACATGATCGAGGTCGCACCCATCAAAAAGCACGGCGCCGGAGCTGGACGACCCGCCCGCCGCTACGTGATCGCCCCCCAGGGCCACGAACGCCTCGGCAACGACTACCTAATCATTGCCCGCAATGCCCTGCAAATGCTCCGCGACACGGTCGGCCAGGAAGCCCTCGAAGCTTTCGCCTCCGCCCGCGCCGCAGACATGGAAGCCCGCTACCGCCCCGTCGTAGAAGCCGCCGGTGACGATGTGGCAGCCCGAGCGCAGGCGCTCGCAGAGGCAATGAGCAAGGACGGTTTCGTGGCGACCGCTCAGGTCACCGCACCTCCTGCAGGACGAACCGTTCCCGAGCATTTCCTTGCAAGTATTCAGCTCTGTCAGGGTCACTGCCCGGTGCGCGACCTTGCTGGAGACTTCCAAGTGTTCTGCGAGCAGGAAACCGGGATTATTTCTGACCTGCTCGGCGTTGATGTCCGTAGGCTTTCAACCATGGCTTCGGGCGCTCACGTGTGTACCACACACGTGCCCCTGAACCGTATCACCGCCGAGAGTGCGAAGAACGCAGAAGAATCCGCACCTTCCGCGTAACAATCACCGCAGTACCCGGCGGCGCACCCCGATGAACCCCTCAAGGGTGCAACCCGCACGCTGAAACCCGCCCACGACCACATCGCATCACGCATTGTGGTTGAGTGCGGCATCAGCCCCCTCAACTACCGCGCCTGCAACCGGCAGGTGGCGGCGAGAAATGTAATAACCATCGAAGAAAGGCCGTAATGACTGAGAAAGTTGGGCAGAACGCCAACGACACCGTCATTTCAGAGATCCTGGAGATGAACCCCGAACTCGAGGGCATTGGCAACTACGAGTACGGTTGGGCAGACTCCGACGAAGCAGGCCAGGTAGCAAAGCGCGGCCTGGACGAGAACGTCGTGCGCGACATCTCTGCAAAGAAGAACGAACCCCAGTGGATGCTGGACATGCGTCTGAAGGCGCTGAAGTTCTTCGAGCGTAAGCCCATGCCCACCTGGGGCGCGGATCTTTCCGAAATTGACTTCGACAACATCAAGTACTTCGTGCGTTCGACCGAGGGTCAGGCGACCTCTTGGGAGGAACTGCCCGAGGACATCCGCACCACCTACGAGCGCCTGGGCATTCCCGAGGCGGAGCGTAACTCCCTCGTCGCGGGTGTGGCTGCACAGTACGAGTCTGAGGTCGTGTACCACCAGATCCGTGAGGACCTGGAGCAGCAGGGCGTGATCTTCGTCGACACCGACACCGGTCTGCGCGAATACCCCGAACTGTTCAAGGAATACTTCGGCTCCATCATCCCGATTGGTGACAACAAGTTCTCCGCGCTGAACACCGCCGTATGGTCCGGTGGCTCCTTCGTGTACGTTCCCCCGGGAGTCCACGTGGAGATCCCGCTGCAGGCGTACTTCCGCATTAACACCGAGAACATGGGCCAGTTCGAACGCACCCTGATCATCGCGGACGAAGGCTCCTACGTTCACTACATTGAGGGCTGCACCGCCCCCATCTACAAGTCCGACTCCCTGCACTCCGCAGTGGTTGAGATTGTGCTGAAGAAGAACGCACGCGTTCGCTACACCACCATCCAGAACTGGTCGAACAACGTCTACAACCTGGTGACCAAGCGTGCGGTTGCGCACGAGGGCGCCACCATGGAATGGGTGGACGGCAACATCGGCTCGAAGGTCACCCAGAAGTACCCGGCTGTTTACATGGTCGGCGAGCACGCTAAGGGTGAGACCCTGTCCATCGCATTCGCGGGTGAGGGTCAGCACCAGGACACCGGTTCGAAGATGGTTCACATTGCACCGAACACCTCCTCGACCATTGTGTCCAAGTCCGTGGCACGTAACGGCGGCCGCAGTGCGTACCGTGGCCTGGTTCAGGTTCGTGAGGGTGCTAAGCACTCCAAGTCCTCCGTGGTCTGTGACGCACTGCTGGTGGACACCATCTCCCGCTCCGACACCTACCCCTACGTGGATGTCCGCGAGGACGATGTGACCATGGGTCACGAGGCGACCGTTTCCCGCGTCTCCGAGGACCAGCTGTTCTACCTGATGCAGCGCGGCCTGAGCGAAGAAGAAGCAATGGCGATGATCGTCCGCGGCTTCGTTGAGCCTATCGCCCGCGAGCTGCCGATGGAGTACGCACTCGAACTGAACCGCCTGATCGAACTTCAGATGGAAGGATCTGTGGGCTAATGCCGACCAACGAAGAAACCCTGGGTTACCACTCCCCGATCATCCCCGGCATGGACCAGGAGGGCGAGAAGCTCGCCACCGAGTTCGCCCACGATGACACCCTGTACCGTGCCACCGAGGCACACCACCAGGGCTCCAACCCGAACAACATCCAGAAGGTACTCGAAGCATCCCGTGCAGAGCGTAAGACCTCCTACAACGTGGAGGACTTCGCGCCCCTGACCGGTCGTGAAGAGGACTGGCGCTTCACCCCGCTGAAGCGTCTGGGTGGCCTGCACCTGGAGAAGCTGACCGGCACCGCACCGGCACCGCAGATCACTGCACCCGAGCAGGTTCAGGTTGAGACCGTCTCCCGTGAGGATGCACGCATCGGCTCCGCAGGTATCCCCGAGGACCGTGTGGCAGCGAACGCGTGGTCCAGCTTCACCGAAGCAACCGTGGTGACCATCCCCGCCGAAGCTGAACTGGCTGAGCACGTGGAAATCGACATCACCGGCACCGGCAACGAGGCAGCCGCGCAGCACATCGTGATTGAGGCTAAGCCCTTCTCGAAGGCTGTCGTGGTTCTACGCCACACCGGCTCCACCGTCCTGGCACAGAACGTTGAGTTCGTGGTGAACGACGAGGCTGAGCTGAACGTTGTTTCCGTGCAGCAGTGGGCTGACGACGCAATCCACGCCTCCGCACACTACGCTAAGCTGGGCCGCAACGCACGCTTCAAGCACGTTGTGGTGTCCCTCGGCGGCGACCTGGTGCGCGTGACCCCCTCCACTAAGTTCACCGCTCCCGGCGCTGAGACTGAAATGTACGGCCTGTACTTCGTAGACGCAGGTCAGCACATTGAGTCCCGCCTGTTCGTGGACCACTCCGTACCCAACTGCAAGTCCCGCGTGACCTACAAGGGCGCGCTGCAGGGTAAGGGTGCGCACTCCGTATGGGTTGGTGACGTTCTGATTGGTAAGGATGCAGAAGGCACCGACACCTACGAGCTGAACCGTAACCTGCTGCTGGAAGTCGGCCCCCGCGCCGACTCCGTGCCGAACCTGGAGATTGAGACCGGCCTGATTGAGGGCGCCGGCCACGCATCCACCACTGGCCAGCTCGATGAGCAGCACCTGTGGTACCTGCAGGCTCGCGGTATCCCGGAGGCTGAGGCACGCCGTCTGGTCGTGCGCGGCTTCCTGAATGAGATCATTCAGCAGATTCGTGTTCCCGAACTTGAAGAGCAGCTCACCGAGGCCCTTGAGGCAGAGCTCGCCCTCAGCAACAACTAAGCTTTACCAGGAGAAATCAATGTCTACTCTTGAAATCAAGGACCTTCACGTCTCGGTCATCCTCGATGACGAAACCACCAAGCCCATCCTCAAGGGCGTTAACCTGACCATCAACTCGGGCGAGATTCACGCCATCATGGGCCCCAACGGTTCCGGTAAGTCCACCCTGGCTTCCACCATCGCCGGCCACCCCAAGTACCAGGTTGATTCCGGCCAGATTCTGCTGGACGGCCAGGACATCACCGAGATGAGCGTTGACGAGCGTGCCCGCGCCGGCCTCTTCCTCGCAATGCAGTACCCGGTTGAGATTCCCGGCGTGACCATGTCGAACTTCCTGCGCTCCGCAAAGACCGCTGTGGACGGCAAGGCTCCCTCCCTGCGTACCTGGACCAAGGACGTTAAGGAAGCCATGAAGAACCTGGAGATTGACCCCGACTTCATCGCACGTAACGTGAATGAGGGCTTCTCCGGTGGTGAGAAGAAGCGCCACGAGATTCTTCAGCTTGAGCTGCTCAAGCCCAAGTTCGGCATCCTGGACGAGACCGACTCCGGTCTGGACGTTGACGCACTGAAGATCGTTTCTGAGGGCGTGAACCGTGCACACGAGGCGAACGACATGGGCGTCATGCTAATTACCCACTACACCCGCATTCTGCGCTACATCAAGCCGCAGTTCGTGCACGTGTTCGTGGACGGCAAGATGGTTGACCAGGGCGGCCCCGAGCTGGCTGACCGCCTGGAAGAAGAGGGCTACGTTTCTTACGTGGGTAAGAAGTAAGCTTCTTCTCCTTATCGGATTCTGACAGAAAGATAGAACTATGACTGAGACTGTGCAGGTTCGTGTTCCTCAGGAAGAAATTGAGGAAGCCCTCAAGGAGGTCATTGACCCGGAGCTCGGCGTCAATATTGTTGACCTTGGTCTGCTCTACGGTCTGCGCTGGGATGAGGATGGAACCCTCATTCTGGACCTGACTCTGACCACCGCGGCATGCCCGCTGCAGGAGGTTATTGAGGAGCAGGTTCAGAGCAACCTGGAGAACCTGGTTGATTCTTGGCGTGTGAACTGGGTTTGGATGCCGCCGTGGGGCCCGGAGCGTATTACTGAGGACGGCCGCGATATGATGCGCGCGCTGGGCTTCAACATCTAAGCTCCTGACCGCAAATAAAGTACCCGCCCGGTGCGGAAGGTGTATGCCTTCGGCACCGGGCGGGTATTTTTATGCGATATCAGATATGCGAGCAGTGAATGCTTGTTCTGAGCAACGCCAATTTTTGCCACTTTGACAATGGGGGGGGGTCAAGTATATTTCCTTGTGAATCATACACTCACATCATATTTAGGCTCCTTATGCAATGGTTGCTTGAGGATGCCGAAAGGAAATCATGGCACAAAAGATTATTGCCGCGGACGGTTCTGTCTACGTTAAGAAGAAGCCTTTCTACCTCCGTTGGTGGTTTATCACTCTCGTTATTCTTGTTCTTCTTGGCGGTTGCGCTTCGATGATGGGCGGCGGCTCCAGCAAGTCTACGAGTGCGAGCGCTTCTTCATCTTCTGCAGCTGTTGATTCTTCTGCTGTTGCTGAAGCTTCTCAGGAATCTAACGGTGATTCTTCCTCTGCGGCTACGAGCGAGTCCAACTCAAAGCAGAACGATAACAGCGTTCCCAGCGAATATAAGTCTGCTTTGAAGAAGGCAGAGTCTTATTCTCGCACCATGCACATGTCCAAGCAGGGTATCTACAACCAGCTCACCAGTGAATTTGAAAAGTTCACTCCTGAAGCTGCTCAGTACGCTGTGGACAACATGAAGGCTGACTGGAACGCAAACGCCCTGGAGAAGGCAAAGAGCTACCAGAAGACCATGAACATGTCTCCTGAAGCAATCCGTTCTCAGCTGACTTCTTCTTTTGAAGGTTTCACTGAGGAAGAGGCTGACTACGCAGTCACTCACCTGAGCTAATTCAATAGATGATTCATAGAAGCCGCCCGGCATGGAACACATTCCATACCGGGCGGCTTCTATATGGTCAGCTTGAACCTAATCGTTCAGGTGCAGCAGCTTCAGCGAGTGCTCATACTTGATCATGAGGCAGGTACGAGTCGGCTCCTCCAGAAGCGTCAAACGCTGCGGGTCAGTATTATCCGCAATATCGGCAAGCTTCACCAGACGAGCCAAATCATTCACACGCACCCGGCTCAGATACGACTCACGCGACTCACCCGGGCGGCGGGTCAAGGCATCAATCGCATCCACAATACGCGCCGAGAAATAACGCGCCAGATACGCGAGGGAAACGCCGGTATCCTCCACCGTGTCATGCAGCAGCGCCACGATCTGCGCTTCAGCCTTCAGCTCCTCCAAAGACACATCGGGGTCAGTGGCGGCAGCCAACTCACACGCAAGCTTACGTACCCCAAGAGCCACACGGCGAGGGTGGGAGATATAGGGCCAGCCGTTACGGTCAGTCTGCCCCTCATGCGCCTTATCAGCGATGCTGTCTGCCAGGCGAACCATCTCTTTGTAGTAGTTATTCGACATGAGAACCTCCGTTGGTTTGAACTCCTGCGAGTTGATGGTCCCAGCGACGTTTTCCGCACCAACGCGGCACGGGTGGTAGCTGGTACCAACACTCTACGCCAGCTGTGGGGTGGCTGTGGCGGAACTCGCCCGAAACACCCTTAATACGTCAAATATGACGCGCAGAAGAAGAATGCAGGGTGTTTTCCCCCAAGAAGTGGTGGGTTTGGTGCCCGTTCTGCCTCGTATCTGCGGTTCAAGATAGCCTCGCTGGAGGCGCCCGTCACCTCCGCGAAAGTGTCCGCCGAACCCTTTGGTACCGCCCGGCGTAACCCGCCCAAAATCTCACATGGTGGCGAAAAATTTCTTAACTTTTTCTGGCGAAAACAGGTGCACAAACCGCCCAACACAAAGGCAGTTTAAGCGTGTTTAGCACACACCGATACACACTCGTCAAACGAAAAAAATGCTCGCCCTCCGCGCCCTGATAAAACATCCAAAAACCCGTATTTTTGTGCGAAAATACGCGATAAACTGGGGGCAACCAAACATCGGAGAACACCATGGCAGAGCTCTACGAGCGCTTCGTCGCTTTGTATCCCTACCCACACGAGCGAATCCGCCACGGCGCCCCACGAGCCGAACTTAACCGGCGATACCTCGAACACCTCTACGAGGGCAAGAACCGGGGAACAACCCCCATCGTGGTTGCCCTCGACCCGACCCTGCTCGGGACCATTGAGAATAACGTCTCCCTGCGTACCTCAACCCCAGTGCAGGACATCACCGCCGACACCGTCAAGCGGTACGCACACGAGCTCATCACCGACCAGCATCGTTACCTGGATCAAGTCGGTGTAGAAGTCGCCGCGCACGAGGCGTTCCGGCACCTGAACGAGAGCACCTACCTGCAGACCTACCGCCGCCTCATGGAGAACGGCGAACTCGGCGAAGACGATATTGGCACGCCCCTGAAAGCGGAGTACCCCTTCGAACTGACCGCCGGCATCATCAATGAGAAGGTTAAGGCCACCGACATTGACAGCGCCGCGGAACTGCTCATCATGGACCTGCCGCTGCGGGACGCATCCGGGGTGTTCGCCTACCTGCCCTTTGGCGGGTGGGATTCCAGTCCCAGCCCCGAGGCGATGCTGTCCATTGCCCGCTACTGGTTTGAACGCGACGACGCCTACCCGGCTGTTATCGCCTCAGACTTTATCGAGTTCTACACGCCGGTGCCGGTGACAACCCGCCGCGACGCCGAAATCCTGGCGGTCGAGCACACGATGGTTTCCTCGGCGATGCCGGTGCGTGTCTACCGCGGCTTCGACAAGCTCGTGGAGGCGCTCTACGGTCAGCACGACTGGTACCTGTGGTGGGAGCAGCTCCCGGCGGTGCTCCTCATTGAAACGCCCTAAACCAGCCTAGCTAGGCGAGTTAAAACGAAGGGGCGGGATGAACCTACACGGTTCACTCCGCCCCTCTCGCGTATCTGCGCTATTTCAGCTCGTCCACGTGTCGCGCCCGCAAAGCACGAGCGGTCGCCGTCGCGTAATCAACCGCCTGCACCACCCACGGAATCAGCAACCGCCAATACATGCGCTTGGGCAGGTTACGCGCCACTGCCGCCCTGCGCAACGCACCCCAACGGTCCATGAGCGCCGGAATCGACCGGACCATCAACGCAATCAGCAGACCCAGACGCTCTGGGGAAAGACCCACGAAACGCAACGGCGAACACAGCCTCACAAAGCCATCAATCAGAACCGGCAGGGGAGTGCTCACCAGCAGAGCGCGGGACGCATAAAAAGCCGTCAGCATAGTCGCGATAGCATCCGCGCCGGAGGCGTACTGGCCCGTAAACACGTAATAGCCGACCATAATCAGTAGCAGCAGAGACAGCGTACGAACCACCAGCCACAGCTGGGAGGCGGGCACACCAGCCCACAACGCGCAGAACGTGGAGGCAACCAAAGCCACCAGCGCCACCTGCCAGCCGGTCACCGCCAACAGCAGAAACAGCCCAAAGAAGAGCGTGCCCTTGAACCATAGCGGCGCCCGATGCACCGGCGTGTTCAACGGCTGGTAGAAACCCACCAGCAGAGTACCGGGGATGAAATCCGAGCCCTGGCCGGCGGGGCGAGGATTCACGCGCGGCGTGTTAGCGCCCATGCGCGCCTCCTGCCGAATCCAGACCTTCGGTCGCACCCTCGTTGGGGAACCCCTCGGCACACCACGTGCGGTACTGCTGCACCAGCTGCGCAGCATCCCCCTGAGCAAGCATATGCCCGTCATGAATAATCACGGCTTCATCGCAGGACGCCGCCAAATCCAGGTCGTGCGTGCTGAGCACCAGCATCTGATCCAGCGACTCCAAATGCTTGAGTAGCCGCGCGCGATTGCGCAAATCCAGCAGGGTGGTCGGCTCATCGAGCAGAAGAATCTGCGGGCGCGCCGCCAGCACGCTGGTGAGAGCGACCAGCTGCTTTTCGCCTCCTGAGAGGGTGAAAACGCTCTGGTTTTCAAGATGTTCGAGGCCGCGCTCGCGGAGCAGTTCACGAATTCGTTCGAGGCGCTGCTCACCGCTGAGGGCACTACCTTCAACGGTGGCGGCACGGCGCAGACTCAGGTCAATATCTTCGGCAACGGTGGGCATAATCAGCTGCGCCTCCGGCTGGGCGAAGAGCATGCCCACGCCCTCAAAAGCGCCCTGCGAATGACCGCGAGCGCCCATCGAGCCGCGGCTCGGTGTCTCCAGAGTGTCGACACCGTTCACGCGCACAATACCTTCATCCGGGTGGGTGAGCCCATTGAAAAGCCCCAGTAGGGTGGACTTGCCGCTACCGTTCAGACCCAGCACTGCGGTGCGCTTCGCCGTGAACTGCAGGCTCACATCCTTGAGGATACGGCGATGCCCGCCTTCGGGCAGCTCGGTGAAAACACTCACCGATTCAAGCTCAAGGGCGGGCATGCTGGTAGAGGCGCTCACCGCCTGCTCGCCTTGCACCTGCTGCGGTGCAGGCTGGCGCGTGGAGCGGCGAAAAAACATAGCTATCCTCTCGTGTGGCACATTGTGTGCTTTTAACGCTGGGCAGAAGCCAGGGACGGGAAGGCGCGGCGTACCGACAAACCAACCAGAACCGCGATTGTGGACTTCACCAGATCCCAGGGAACGAATACCATTGCCGCGCTGAACGCGGCGTCAAAAGTCATGTGGGCGTTCACCATCATACCGGCGATACCGCAGGCGGTCAGAACCACAAAACCGCAGAAGTTCGCGACCAGAGCCATAAGGAAGGTCGCGCCAACCGAACGGGTGTTGCGGGTGAGCAGGTATGCGAGGGTACCGGCAATAGCGGCGAAGGGCAGGAAGCCGAGCAGGTAGCCGGCACTCGGGGAGGCGAGCGTACCCAAACCGGCGCCGCCCTTAGCGAAGATGGGCAGGCCAGCGAAACCAACCAGCAGGTACAGCGCCACGGAGGCGGTGGCACGCTTGCCGCCGAGCACCTGTGCGGTGATGTAAATGCCGAGGGTCTGGAAGGTGAAGGGAACCGCAACGCCGCCCAAGCTGACGGCGGGCATGATGGCGAGCGCGGCGATGAAGCCCGCGAACACTGCGATGAGGGAGAGATCGGTGGCGAGGGAGGTCTTTGCCGCTACGTTACGGCGCGGTGCCTGAGTTGCCTGGGGTTCCTGGGCTGATTCGCGCACGGAATCGGTCATTGGGGTGGTACTCCTTTGATACGTATTGCTCTGCAGATTTTTCTACAGAGTTGAGGGTGGCGGTGGTTGACTGCTTGTCACAACCCAGTTTTGAACAATGTTCTATGAATGGTGTCCGGTATGTATAGTACACCGCACACCACAAAAACAAAAGGTGCCCCACATGCGCACTCGGCACACCTGCACTAAAATTGATGAGGTGCTCTGCGCGCTCGCCGCTTCTAACCCAGCGAATCCCGCCTACCGAGCACTATCAACCCACACACCAGACCGCCATCCGGAAAGGCACCCATGATTGCTGTACAGAACCTCGAATTGCGTGCAGGCGCGCGCCTGCTCATGGAAGAGGTCACCTTCCGCATCGATAAGGGCGACAAGATTGGTCTGGTGGGCCGCAACGGTGCTGGTAAGACCACTATGACTAAGGTGCTTGCCGGTCTGACCCTGCCCGCTGACGGCACGGTGACCCGCAGTGGCACTATCGGCTACCTTCCGCAGGACCCGAAGGTGGATGACATGAGCCAGCTGGCGCGTGACCGCATCCTTTCGGCGCGTGGCCTGGATGGTGTGGCGCGCAAGATGCGTCAGGCGCAGGACGATATGGCGAGTGAGGACCCGGCGGTGCGCGCTAAGGGTATGCGCCGCTACGACCGTCTTGAGGCTGAGTTCATTGCCGGCGGCGGCTACGCGGCTGAGTCGGAGGCGGCGGTCATCACCTCCAACCTGGACCTGCCGGAGCGTGTGCTCGCCCAACCGCTGTCCACTCTGTCGGGCGGTCAGCGTCGCCGCGTGGAGCTGGCGCGTATTCTCTTCTCCAATGCAGACACCATGCTGCTGGACGAGCCGACCAACCACCTGGATGCTGACTCCATCATGTGGCTGCGTGACTTCTTGAAGAACTTCTCGGGCGGCCTGATGGTCATTAGCCACGATGTTGACCTGATGGAGCTGGTCGTCAACCGCGTCTTCTACCTGGACGCGAACCGCTGCGTGATTGACCAGTACAACATGGGCTGGAAGAACTACTTGCTTCAGCGTGAGCAGGATGAGCACCGCCGCAAGCGTGAGCGTGCGAATGCGCAGAAGAAGGCGAATGCTCTGATGGAGCAGGCGAATAAGATGCGCGCGAAGGCGACGAAGGCTGTTGCCGCTCAGCAGATGATTAAGCGTGCTGAGAAGCTTCTGCGCGGCCTGGAGGAGGAGCGTCAGAGCGATAAGGTTGCGGCGATTCGCTTCCCGGATCCGGCGCCGTGCGGTAAGACTCCGCTCTCTGCGCAGGGCCTGTCGAAGTCCTATGGCTCTCTGGAGATTTTCACGGACGTTGATTTGGCGATTGACCGCGGTTCGCGAGTGGTGGTGCTGGGCCTGAACGGTGCCGGTAAGACCACTCTGCTGCGCATGCTGGCTGGTTCCACCGAGCCTGATACGGGTGAGGTTGTGTACGGTCACGGCGCGAAGCTGGGCTATTTTGCGCAGGAACACGAAATTCTTGATGGCGACCGCACTGTCTTTGAGAACATGAAGTCTGCCGCGCCGGATCTGGATGACACCCGCGTGCGCACGATTCTGGGTTCGTTCCTGTTCTCCGGTGATGACGTGGATAAGCCTGCCGGTGTGCTTTCCGGCGGTGAGAAGACCCGTCTGTCCCTGGCGACCCTGGTGGCGTCAAGTGCGAATGTGCTACTGCTCGATGAGCCGACCAACAACCTGGACCCCGCCTCGCGTGAGGAGATTCT
This sequence comes from Rothia sp. HMSC066G07, assembly GCF_001814485.1. Taxonomy (NCBI): domain Bacteria; kingdom Bacillati; phylum Actinomycetota; class Actinomycetes; order Micrococcales; family Micrococcaceae; genus Rothia; species Rothia sp. HMSC066G07. The sequence continues at coordinate 160,941 of NZ_KV816924.1, forward strand.
GAACGCGTTGAAGGCGTACCAGGGCGCTATCGTGATGGTTTCTCACGATGAGGGTGCCGTGGAGGCGCTGGATCCTGAGCGTGTGCTGCTTCTACCGGATGCGGTGGAGGACCTATGGTCGAAGGATTACCAGGATCTGATTTCGCTGGCTTAAAGCAATATCCGCTGACATCAAAGCATGGAGGAGGCTCCGGTACCGTGTGGTGCCGGGGCCTCTTTACGTGTATTGCGCGTTGTTTTATTGTCCGGGGCGTATTGTTTGTGGCGTATTGGCCGGGGTGTATTGTCCAGGGCGTGTTTTTTGTGTTCTGAAAATGTGTTGCGGAGATATTGTCGGTATTTTTCTCGCGAATAGTGCGGAAAAATGTGACCTGACCCGTGGGGTTGTATTGTTTTCTGATCATATGTGGTGTAATTGCGTTCCCGTGCATGTGATTTGTGGGTTCTGACACATGAAACTTGCGGCGTATTTGACGGGAAATAATGTTGCCTTGTGGGTTTTTCTGAGGGAAAGAAAAGCTCTCAGGCGATATTTCGGGGGGTCTGTGTGGGCTTTTTGAATTTTTCATGTGTCTCTACATACATTGTGGGAAAAATGGTAGAAACACAACATACATGGGGCGTAGACTTGTAACTGTTCCCGCCACTGCGAGGACGCAAACGCGAAACATTAGGGCTCACTACCGATGGTGAGCTAGCGCGGGGGAGAAGAGATTCCCGCCCGCTCACGAAGGAGAACTGCCAATGCACAACACTGAGTTCGAGAAGTACCCCACCTCCGGTGAGGAGAACGTTGAGGTTGACGTCTTCTGGCCCATCCAGGACGCTTAATCTCTCACCCCGATAGGTCGGGATAAGGATTAGAAAAGCGCCCCGCCGCTTCCATAGGGAAGTGACGGGGCGCTTTGCTGTCCTCAGTGAGAATTTAGTTATGCGGCGTGAATACCCAGTCCGAACATTTGTAGGGGGTATTCGGTAAAGCCCATCATGGCTGCCGCGTACCAGGCGATGTACCCGGTCAGTGCTAGAACGAGTGCCTTCTCGCGTACGCTGCCGGCATCACCCAGGAGTGGCAGCGCCATGTAGCCGCTCTTTTTCCATAGGGGGGATGCCACCAGGGGCTTGATGACAATGGGGTAGAGGGGCAGCAGGCCGCGGGTTGTCAGCAGGTCGCCAATCAGGTGAATGGTGGCGCCAACTGAAATAGCCCAGGGGAGCAGCGCCAGCGAATCGGTTGTATAGGCGGCGTACCCGAGGGCGACGGCACCGATCCATCCACCCGGTGCGCCGAGCACGCGCAAGGCTAGACCGCCCGAGAATGCGGCAAGAAGCAGTGAAGCCCAGGGGATTCCGTTGTAGCTCAGGTTGGCACTGAAATAGGCAACCGCCCAGAAAGCTATCAGACCCAAAATGGAGTGCGTTCCCTTGCGGTGTCCGCCGCTGACCGCCCCGACAATACGTGCTACCCAGCGTGAAAGGGGTGGGATGGAGTTGGCGATACTGCCGTTGTGGTGGTCAATATCCGGGAGCATGCCCGCACCGGCGCACGCCAGGGTGGTCACGATGAGGGTGGGGGTATCGGGAACCTGCACCACTCCCGTCTCGACGAGCACTAGCCAGCCAGCTGCGGCGCTGACGGTGTGCGAATAGCCCATCATGGGGAGGTGCCTCCTTGAATGTGATTGCCCTGCGAGTGTGGTTGCCTGGGTTCCGGGATGTTCACTCGAACTAATTAGAACAAATATAGCATATATCGAAATTACTTTCGATAGGTGGGGTTATCCCCTCAAGCGGCATCACTTCTCAATCGGCACTACCTCTCAAACGGAAGAGTCTGCTTCCAGAATTCGCGCTCGCGCAGGTAATTCTCCAGCCAGCCCACGTGCTCGGAGCACGCCAACCAAATCTTGCGGCGCTCGGGGGTGTGCACCTTCGGGTTGTTCCAGAGCAGCTGAAATTCTGCCGTCTGCGGGCAGCCCTTGCGGGAGCACTTGGCGTACTCAGGCTGTGCATCCTGAGAAAGTGAACCGAGCAGATCCATGTCTTCTTATCCTTACTATTGCGCCTCGACGTGCGGTGTTATTCCGTGCCCGCGAGACCGGGCAGAAAAGGGGTGCGGGCTGTTCCGCTTCAGCTAGTGTACGCGCCCGATGAGGCATGTAAAAGAAGGGGAGCGGGTGTTCAGTGTTCAAGAGCGGAGTGTAGCCTGCGGCACCTTTGCGCTAAAACGCGGTAAAATAGGGTTTGTCTGTCCATCCGTCCACACCCCAACCGCGTAGCCGCTGCATCGGCTCCGATCGCGAGGGGTCGACTCATCAAGGAAGCTCATGAGCGAGAACACTCCCAAGACCGTGCTGGTCACCGGCGGCAACCGAGGCATCGGCTACGAAATTGCCAAGGAATTCCAGGCAGCAGGACACAATGTCTGCATCACCTACCGTAGCGGTGAAGCCCCCGAAGAATTTTTCGCCGTCAAGGCAGATGTACGCGATGCCGACAGCATTAACGAAGCATTCAAGGAAATTGAAGCAGAGTTCGGCCCCGTGGAGGTGCTGGTCGCCAACGCAGGTATCACCCGCGACATGCTGCTGATGCGCATGAAGGAATCCGACTTCACCGACGTGGTCGACACCAACCTCACCGGTTCTTTCCGCGTGGTTCAGCGCGCCATCAAGGGCATGCTGAAGCTCAAGCGCGGCCGCATCATCCTGGTTTCCTCCGTGGTGGGTCTGTACGGTTCCCCCGGCCAGGTCAACTACTCCGCATCTAAGGCTGCACTGGTCGGTATGGCGCGCTCCATCACCCGTGAGCTGGGCGGCCGCAACATCACCGCTAACGTGGTGGCACCGGGCTTCATTAACACCGCAATGACCGAGGTTCTGCCCGAAGAGACCAAGAAGAACTACCTCGCGTCCATCCCGGCTGGTCGTTTCGCGGAGGCAGAAGAGGTCGCTCGCGTGATTCGCTGGCTCGCATCCGATGAGGCTAGCTACATTTCTGGCGCTGTCATCCCCGTTGATGGCGGCCTGGGTATGGGTCACTAACCCCACCCGTACGGACTGCACGAAGCGCCTGAGCGTGGGCGCACCCTTTCTAGACTTTAAGGACATAAAACTATGGCACAGCTGACCGGCAAGACCATCATCATTACCGGCTCCTCCCGCGGCGTTGGCGCAGACACCGCACAGATTCTCGCCGCTGAGGGCGCGAACATCGTGGTGAACTACCGCTCCAAGGCACCGCGCGCGAACAAGATCGTCAAGGCTATTGAAGAGGCTGGCGGCAAGGCAATCGCAGTACAGGCTGACGTGACCAACAATGAGGACCTGCAGAACCTCGTCAACACCGCCGTGGAGACCTTCGGCTCCCTGGACTACCTGATTCTGAACGCTTCGGGCGGCATGGAATCCGGCATGGGCGAAGACTACGCAATGCGCCTGAACCGTGACGCACAGCTGAACCTGGCACGCCTGGCTGCAGAGAAGATGCCCGAAGGCGCACGCATCGTGTTCGTGACCAGCCACCAGGCGCACTTCATCCGCGAGGTTGAGACCATGGACGAGTACAAGCCCGTCGCAGAGTCCAAGCGCGCAGGCGAAGACGCACTGATCGCCGAGATCCCCGCACTTTCCGAGAAGGGTATCTCCCTGGTCGTCGTGTCCGCTGACATGATTGAAGGCACCGTCACCGCAACCCTGCTGAACCGCCTGCACCCCGGCGCCATTGAGCAGCGCCGCGAGACCGCCGGCAAGCTCTACACCGTCAACGAGTTCGCGCAGGAAATCGCGAAGATGGTCACCGCAGACGTTGAAACCGGCCACGTTGAGCTGGTTGGCGGCGCACGCGGCTTCATCGACTAATAACTTCAGCTGCTATAGGTGCCGTCGCGGATGCGCCCGCCCCTCTGACAAGGTACATTTGATGAGGCGCGCCGCCCCTGACGCGGCGGCACCTATAGCCCTAAGGCTTCGCGCGAGGAACCCAATGTGGGGTACCCGCGCACTATGCGCCAACCACTCCGATAACCCGGCACGGGTTGCGGGGTGGGGGCGCATCCCATCCATCTAACTCACTGGAAGAAGAACCATGAGCACCGTACTCAACCTTCAGAATGTCTCCGTGATTCGCGGCGGCCGCCCCATCCTTAACAACGTTTCGTGGACTGTGAACGAAGGTGAACGCTGGGTCGTTCTGGGCCCCAACGGCGCCGGTAAGTCCACTCTGCTTTCGATTGCGGCAGCCCGCCTGCACCCGACCAGCGGCGAGGTTGAAATCCTTGACGAGACCCTCGGCGCTGTTGACGTATTCGACCTGCGCCCGCGCATTGGTCTGTCCTCCGGTGCTTCGGCTACCCAGATTCCCGCCAACGAGAAGGTTTCCGACGTTGTCGTGACCGCAGCGTACGCTGTGTCCGGCCGCTGGAAGGAAGAATACGACGTCATGGACGACGAGCGTGCAACCGAGCTACTGGCTGAATGGGGTGTCGATACCCTCGCTGACCGCACCTTCGGCTCCCTCTCCGACGGCGAGCGCAAGCGTGCACTGATTGCCCGCGCCCTCATGACCGACCCCGAAATGCTGCTGCTGGACGAGCCCGGCGCAGGTATGGACATCTCCGGCCGTGAGGACCTGGTCGAGCGTCTGACCGCACTTGCCGCTGACCCCTACGCACCGGCTACCGTGCTCATCACCCACCACCTCGAGGAAATCCCGGCGGGCTTCACCCACGCTCTGCTGGTCCGTGACGGTGGCGTGGTTGCTGCCGGCCCGATCCTGTCCACCATTACCGAGGCGAACCTCGCCGCAACCTACGACATGGACCTGGCTCTGACCGTCACCTCCGCGGGTCGTTACTCCGCGTTCAAGCGCGCATGAGCCGTGCCCCGAAGCAGCTGAGCGCCGAACAGATCGCTGAGCGTGCCGAGCGTGTCTACGCCATCGAGTCGGTCACGGCTCTGGCGCAGGCACCCGAGCAGGCTTTGCGCTACTACACGCAGCTGACCGATGTGAAGCTCCGTAGCGCCATGGAGCCGCAGTGGGGTATTTACATTGCGGAGTCTTCGAAGGTGATTCGTCGTGCGCTCGCTGCCGGTCATCAGCCCGTTTCTTTCCTGATGAGTGAGAAGTGGGCTGATGATTTGGCGGATGTTTTGCGCGCCCATCCTGACACTCCCGCGTATGTGGGTAGTGAAGAGCTGCTGGAGCAGGTGACCGGTTTTCATCTGCATCGTGGTGCGTTGGCGGCGATGGCTCGTCCGGCGCCGCAGCTTCTGGAGCAGTTGCTGCAGGGTGCCTCTCGCGTGGCGATTTTGGAAGATATCGTGGACCACACGAATGTGGGCGCTATTTTCCGTTCGGCTGCCGCGCTGAACGTGGATGCTGTGCTGGTGACTCCGCGGTGCGCTGATCCGCTGTATCGCCGCTCGATTCGCGTGTCGATGGGCACCGTTTTTCAGGTGCCGTGGGCTCGCTTGGAGTCGTGGCCTGCTGATCTGCAGACCCTGCACGAGCTGGGCTTTAAGAGCGCGGCGTTGGCTCTGGAGGAGGACTCGCTGACCCTGGAGGAGCTGTCTGCTCGCCGGGATGAGAAGCTTGCGCTGATTCTGGGCACGGAGGGGCACGGTCTGTCGCCCCGCACCTTGGCGGCGTGTGACGATACGGTGATGATTCCGATGTCGCACGGTGTGGATTCTTTGAATGTTGCGGCGGCGAGCGCCGTGGCGTTCTGGGAGACCCGCCCGCGTTCATAACCTGAGGTCTCACCTGGTTATTAACCCGCGTGAGTGCCTTCTTCGGGTGCCCTTGCGGCGTGTCGGTTGGTGCCTGTGAGGGAACGTACTGGGATTTAATCCGTGAAGGTGGTACCCTTAATGGGTTGTGTGCGCCCTATGCGGGCACAATGGTGATGCGCTCTGAGATTTTCTCGATAGCTGCACATCGAAAAACCTACTCCATCTATATAAGGGCTACTGGCAAAATCCAGTAGCAGAAGAAGGTAATCAATGAAGGCAGAAATCCACCCGGACTACAACCTGGTTCTGTTCCGCGACCTCGCATCCGGCAAGGTCTTCCTGACCCGTTCCACCATGACCTCGGACAAGACCGAGAAGTGGGAAGACGGCAACGAGTACCCGATCGTCGAGGTTGAAATCTCGTCCGAGTCGCACCCGTTCTACACCGGTAAGCAGCGCATCATGGACTCCGCAGGTCGCGTCGAGCGCTTCAACGCACGCTTCGGCAACTTCGGCAAGAAGTAAATCTTCTGTCCCAGTTTTGCTTTTTAGCGAAATCAATGCCCCGTTCTCCTTGGTTTTCAGGGAGGCGGGGCATTGTGCGTTCTGCGGCACATAGCAAAATAAATCGCGTGAACGTGAGGAAAGTTGTAGTGTAAAACCTTTCGTTCGCCGGTGCGCAGACCCGCTGACAGCGTTACAATGGGAAAGTATTTTGCGAGTTGTGCATTTTCTGTGCCCTCCAGCGCCGCCCCGTATCGGCGGGTATTCTCCGGCTCTCTGCATTCTAGAGACTTCGCTGGATGCGCTGCGCGCCTCGCGTATCACCACCTCAAACAAAGGACAACTTAATGAGCGACGCTCACTCTGAACCGTCGCAGAAGAAGAAATGGGTCAAGCGTATTCTGCTGATCCTGCTGATTCTTCTGCTGGTTATTACCCTCGGTATTGGTTTCTTTATTTGGCGTGCTGGCCACACCTGGGATAGCAAGACCGAGAAGTTCGACTCCATCACTAAGGTGGATGAAGATCAGGCCAAAATTAAGGAAAAGCTTGGCGAAGCTAAGCCCCTGAACGTGACGGAGTTGAAGGCTCCAACCGTCACCAACTCGGATACCGGCAAGAACGGTACCAACGCTAACGGCTCCGATGCTGCTGCGGCTCTTGCAGCAAACGCCAGCGAACACGATAAGGATGGCGACGGTATCTTGGACAACGGATACAATTACGGCGTTATTAAGGGACCCGGCAAAAACATTCTGTTGCTCGGTAGCGATACCCGTACTGGTGCTGATGCAGCTCTGGTGAGCGGTTCCCGTGCGGACACCATCATGCTGATGCACATCCCGGCTGACGGCAAGGGTGTGTACATCATCTCGATTATGCGTGACACCTGGGTTGATATTCCCGGTTACGGTACGGCTAAGGTGAACGCGGCGCTGAACTACGGCGGTGTTTCCCTACAGGTTGCTACCATCGAGAACTTGGTGGGTGTCAAGATTGACCACGTAGCTGAGATTGAGTTTGAAGGCTTCAAGTCTCTCGTGAATGCCATTGGCGGTGTGGATGTTCAGGTTCCCTTCGCATTCACCAGTAATGTCTGGACCTTTACCCCGGGTCTGATGCACCTCAACGGCAGTGGCGCTCTGAGCTTTGTTCGTGAGCGTTACTCGTTCGCTGATGGCGACTACCAGCGTGTGCGTAACCAGCGTGCATTCCTGCGCGGCCTGTACAACACGATGAAGGCTAAGGGTGCGTTGAGCAACGTGGCATCTTTCCAGTCTTCTATCGAGTCTCTGACCGACTATATGCGCGTGGACCAGGGTCTGAATGCAGCGCAGATTGCTCAGATTGCGGCTCCGGTGCTGACTAGCGGTGATACCACGATGCGTATGACCACTCTTCCGAACGCAGGTCCGGGTTGGTCCTATGATGGTCAGTCAATCATTTTTGTAGATCAGGCTGCAAATGCGCAGCTGGCACATGCTTTGCAGAATGATACGATGGATCAGTTCATGGCGACTTACGGCCAGGACTAAGATCCGACTCCTTGAGGGGGTGAAAGCTGATGAGGCTTTCACCCCCTCAAGTTTTAACCTCAGGTTCTAACGAGGCTTTTCTGCATTCTCGCGGGGCTTCGGGGGCAGCGTACAGGGCATACGAAAGGGGCGGCTACCTCACCGTGATAGTGGGGTAGCCGCCCCTTTTGTATCGTTGCGTTGTATCTTTACGCCCTGTAGCAGAGGAATTTATGCCTTCGAGTCTTCTTCAGCCTCGTCGGTCTCTTCATATTCTTCCTCGTACTCGTCGTAGTCCCCGTAGCCTTCGTGGTAGGGCTGACGGCCAAAGTAGAAAGCGACTGCCGCAACAGCGCCACCTAGGATAGCGATGAGGATGCCAAGCATCGGGGTCCACAGCATTGAAATCAGGCCGGCGACCAGAACGGCGAGGCCTGCACCCTTGATCAGGTTCAGCAGACGGTCACGCTCGTTCGGCTCGTAGTATTCTTCTTCCTCAATGCTGTACTCGATGACGGGCTTCTCTGCGGCGAGTTCGCTACGAGCCGGCTCGGGTGCGGAGGAGCCGCCGGTCAGGGAGCTCATGAAACCGCGACGCCTCTTCGGTGCCTGCTGTGCGGAGGACTCCAGGTAGTGACGCTCACCTTCGGTGGGCACGAATGCGGCGGGCACATCGTACTCTTCACCAACGGGTAGCAGAGCCGGAACGTTGTTGGGCAGGGTCTCGTACCATTCCTGCGGAATATCGGCGGGGCGTGCAGCCTGAACGGTCAGGGACAGCTCGAGGGTGTTACCGCGGATAGTGCCCCACGCGCTGGTGAGGCGGTCGTTCTCAAAAGCGTAACGGATGACGGGCGTCAGCTGCTCAGACATCTGGGTGCTCAGGCGGCCCACGAGCTTGCGGTCGTGGCGCACCTCAACACTGTCAACGAAACGGCCGTCGGAGGTCTTGAGCTGGTTCGCTTCCAGGGTCAGAATCACGCGACCTTCACCGCTGGGCGGCAGGATGCTGTGCAGGTATTCGGAGTGTTCCTTCTCATCAAGCACCTTCATCGACGGGCCCTGGGGTAGCAGGGTCGCGCGGGTCGGTGCGTCGTTGAGGGGGAAGAGAGAGCCGGGTGCGGACAGGGAGAGCACACCGGTGCTCTTCACGTGCATGCCGCCGCCTTCAGCACGCACGGCAACGGCGGAAAGCTGCAGGTGCGCAATGGGTTCGTAACCGGAGGCGACCACGCGGGCAATGGCATCCCAGTACGCGGCGGAGTCCTCCACACTCATGCGGCCTACCTTGAATTCGTCAATGTAGACGGCAATGCTATTGGGCTCGTAGGGGTTATCCGGTTCGGGAACGAGGCGCGCTTCACCGTACCAGATACGTTCACGGTCGATGTGCAGTTCCTCAAAGATTTGGAGGGTTTCTGCTTCGTAGTAATCATCGGTGACAATGTCAACGCTACCGCGGTCACCGAGTGCGTAATCGACCACTGAAAACTCCTTCTGATGTGTCTAAGCGAGCGGATACCTAGTCTATTCTCTCATGCTTTCAGTGTGGACAGCTCACAAAAACGGGTGACATTTATCTGTCTTTTAGCACCGGGTGCATATAGTTTTGTGCCCTGGTGAAACTGCCCCGGTAATAAGTGCCCTTGTCAGTATGTGAACCACTGTATGAGGGAAATATTTAGACGGCATACCGCCGCTATGAATTCTATAGATGAGCCAGAAAAAGACCACCGCCCGGCGCGTCCCGGTACGTTACCGGGAGCGTGCCGAACGGCAGTCTCTCAAAGAGGCTAGAGAACCTAGCGGGGGAGAGCGGAACCTAGCCTAGATACAGGCTCACACCCCGCCACAAGCCCTCAAACCATGCAGCTTAGTCCTAGGGAGGCGTTGAACTTCTGAGCCACAATCGAACGGTGGCCGTGGTCCTGAGCCTCCAGAACCAGACGACGCAGAGCCGAAGGAGCCTCGGGGTTCGCCTCCAGCCAACGCTGAGCCAGCGCCACGGAGGGGTTGCCCTCAACACCCAGACCCTCGGTGGAGCCGGTGTTGTACGGAGCCTTCGGGTACAGGCCACGTACAATGCGGGTCGCCATACCAATCGAACGAGACGCCCAGAGAGGCAACAGAGCCTCAAAGTAGGAGTCGTAGTAGGACTCACGCAGCTCAACCGGGCCACGAGCAAAACCGTTAATGGTCGAGGCCAGAGCGTCGTTCGACAGCGACTCGTCTTCCATGATGGTCTTGTACGCGGCAGCCTTACGCTCAGCAGAGGGCAGGGCAGCAATCGCGTACGCGTAACCATTCGAAGAGATCGAGGAGGGGCTGTACTTCGCCGCACGGTCCAGATCCTCAACGGTCACCAGGTCGCGGCTTGCGAGCGCACCCAGTGCACTCCAACCCAGGTTCTGGTCGTAAGGAATGCCGGTTGCGTCAGCAATATCGCCGGTGGTGTCTTCGAAAGCACCGCGGGCAATATCGCGGCAGAGCTCTTCACCCTTGGTCGCGTTGGTGGAGACCGAAATCAGGGCGCGCAGCAGAATCAGCTGTTCGTCGGAGCCGGGCTTAGCCTGCGCCAGTGCGGCTGCGAATGCGTCGTAGAGAGCGTCGTAGAGGCGCTCGCGGCCGGTGGGTGCGGAGAAGGTTGCGATAGCGACCTGTGCGTTGTTGACCATGGTGCCCAGCAGGGATGCGCTCGGTTCCTTGGAGACGTTGCGTACGACTGCGTCGACGTAGGTGGTGACGGGCAGGCGTGCATCGCGCACGTTCTCCCAGAGGGAGCCCCAGATGAGGCCGCGGGAGAGCGCGGATTCGAGGGTGGAGACACCTTCGATAGCTGCCTGCAGGCCGTCTTCGTCGGTCAGAGCAACCTTGGCGTAGGTGTGGTCTTCTGCGTTAAGCATGAGCAGGTCAGCTTCGCCAACGAGCTTCTTCTGCTCGTCGGTGAGCTCCACGCGGTGCTCGGAAACGGGCTCTGCCGGGTACTCGAGGGAGAGCAGGCCGGTGGAGGTGAGCTTGCCGTCGGTCAGCGCGAAGGTTTCCAGCTTTGCAACGTGGGGGCGGCCCAGACCTGCGGGCTGCTGTGCGGGCAGTTCCTGAGTGAGGATCAGGTCGGTGAGCTGGCCGTCTTCGCCGTAGACGCGCTTGGTGCCCAGTGCGGACACGCCGGAGGTCTGCAGCCATGCGTTAGCCCATGCCTGCATGTCGCGGCCGGACACCTCGTTGAGTACCTGCAGGAAGTCGTTCAGGGAGGTGTTGCCCCACTCGAAGCGCTTGAAGTACACGCGTGCTGCTTCGATGAAGGTGTCGAAGCCGACGTAGGCAACCAGCTGCTTGAGCACAGATGCGCCCTTTGCGTAGGTGATGCCGTCGAAGTTCTGCGATGCTGCTTCCAGGTGGGGGATGTCAGCGACGATGGGGTGGGTGGTGGGCAGCTGGTCCTGCATGTATGCCCATGCCTTGCGGTTGTTCGCGAAGGTGACCCATGCGTCGTTGAAGTTGTTGGCTTCCTTAGCGCCGAGGGTGCCCATGAAGTCTGCGAAGGATTCCTTGAGCCACAGGTCGTCCCACCACTTCATGGTGACGAGGTCGCCGAACCACATGTGTGCCATTTCGTGGCAGATAGTGTTGGTGCGGCCTTCGAGGTCGTCCTCGGTTGCGCCGGAAACGAAGATGTAGTCTTCGGTGAAGGTGACCAGGCCGGGGTTCTCCATTGCGCCGATGTTGTATTCGGGCACGAATGCCTGCTCGTACTTGGGGTACGGGTAGGGGTAGTCGAAGAGGTCCTGGAAGAAGTCCAGGCCGTTTTCGGTGACCTTGAAGATGTGGTCGTAGTCGAAGTGCGGCTTGAGGGACTGGCGGCAGTATACGACCAGGGGAATGTCACCGCTGTTGACCTTGCTCTTGGGCTTGTAGGTGGTGGTTGCAGTGAAGTATTCGCCGGCAACGATTGCGGTGATGTAGGTGGAGATCTTTGCGGTGGGGGAGAAGACTCGCTTGGTGATGGAGTCGTCGGTGGGGTCTACGACCTGGCTTTCGAGTACGCCGTTGGAGCTGACGACCCAGTCCTTGGGTGCGGTGATGCGGAAGTTGAAGACTGCCTTCAGGTCGGGCTGCTCGAAGTTCGGGAAGACTCGGCGGCAGTCGGAGGGTTCGTACTGGGTGTACAGGTAGACGCGACCGTCGGAGGGGTCGAAGTAGCGGTGCATACCTTCGCCGGAGCGGGAGTAGTAGGAGCGACCGTGGATGGTGAGTACGTTTTCTGCCTGTAGGTTGGGCAGGGTGATGCGTGCGCCGTTGACGGCATCTGCCAGGGGCAGTTCGGTGCCGTTGAGCTTAACGGAGTCGACGCTGTGGTGGATGTAGTCGATGAAGGTTTCTGCACCGGGGGTGTTGCAGGAGAATCGGACGGTGGTGACGGTGGGGTAGGACTCGAATTCGGGGTCCTTGGCGTTAGTCAGGTCAACATGCACGTCGTAGGTGTCGACACTGATGAGAGCCGAACGTTCTGCGGCTTCTTCGCGGGAGAGGTTCTCATTATTCATGCTCTTTATTCTAGTCGTTATGACCGAAAATATGGCAGTTGAGTGGGCGTGCCGGTCATATTACTCAAGGTGCGAGAAGATCACCCGTGGTGTGGGGAACCAACCAACCTCGAATGTGTGACGCAGAACATGCTCTTTCGATTTGCGGAGTGTTCAGAAAACCCGTATAGTATTACGTGTTGCTTCGAACGGCACCGAAAGGAAAACGTTCGAAAGTCACCTGCGCGGGTGGCGGAATAGGCAGACGCGCTAGCTTGAGGTGCTAGTCCTCGTATTAGAGGGTGGGGGTTCAAGTCCCCCCTCGCGCACAGATAATCCCCGGTTCTTCGGAACCGGGGATTTTTGTATGCCCGGTAAAAAGCACGCAAAAAAGTAGTGGGGTGAGGCTCCTTGAAAGGAACCTCACCCCACACTAGCTACGCTAAGGAAGCTAGAAGAACAGCTGCATCAGCTAAAACTGAATTACTCAGCACTCAGAAAATTACTCAGCCAGACGCTCCGGGTCGGTGGTGACCAGAATCTTCACAGCGGTCTCGTTGTGGTGGATCAGGGTGTCGAAGCCCTTGTCAATCAGGTCTTCCACAGCGATCTTGCCGGTGATGAAGGGCTTGAGGTCAATCTTGCCGGACTCAACCAGCTTGATGGTCTCCGGGTGGGAGTTCACGTATGCGATGGTGCCGCGGATATCGAGCTCCTTGAGCACAACCTTCTGAACATCCAGAGAAGCGGGCTTACCCCAAATGGAGACGATGACGACCTTACCGGTGGGCTTGAGAGCATCCAGGATCAGGTCCAGTGCGGGCTGAACGGAGGTGCACTCGAACGCGATGTCAGCGCCACGGCCGTCGGTCAGCTTGTGAATCTCAGCCAGAACGTCGGTCTCTGCGGGGGAGAAAGCGTAGTCAGCAACACCGGAGTCCAGAGCCTTCTGGCGGCGCAGCGGGGACAGCTCAGAGATAATAACCTTAGCGCCCTTAGCCTTCAGAACTGCGGAGGTCAGCAGACCGATGGGGCCAGCACCGGTAACCAGTGCGAATGCGCCCTCTTCGAACTCGCCTGCACGCTCAACAGCGTGGTAGCCAACGCTCAGGGGCTCAATCAGTGCAGCCTCGTCCAGGGGAATGGTGTTGGGGATCTTGTGAACCCAGCGGCGCTTGACGGCAACCTTCTCGGACAGACCGCCACCGCGACCTGCCAGACCGATGAAGTTCATGTCCTTGGACAGGTGGTAGTCCTTGGAGTCGGGGCCGGTGTAGACGTCATCGCGAATGATGTAGGGCTCGACGACAACGTGGTCGCCAACCTCAAGGTCGTCTACGCCTTCGCCCAGTGCCTCAACAACACCGGAGAATTCGTGACCGAGGGTGACGGGGGAGTCCTCACCAGAAATGGGGTGGGGGTGACCGTGCTGGGGGCAGAAGATGGGGCCGTCAAGGTATTCGTGCAGGTCGGTACCGCAAATACCGCACCATGCGACCTTGACCAGAACCTCGCCCGCAGCGGCTTCGGGTGCGGGGATGTCTTCAATGCGGATGTCGTTACGGTCGTAGAAGCGTGCTGCCTTCATGGGATGGAGCTCCTTAGCGTGGTTGTGGCGCTCGTAGCGGTGTGTGCTTGCCGGTACGGTTCGCATCCATGGGTCTGTCACAGCGTTGACAGAGGCCCAAACGACATGGTTTGGACCGGTTGTGAACTGTCCTGCCGGCATTCGCATCGCTAGCGCCGGATGGTGATGGGTGCGGCTGGATTGTCGCTCCCATGTGCTTAACGCTACTCCACTGAATCAAAGATTCCTAGGATATATACAAATTTTCTTTTATGTGACACAAATTTCTTTTTGGGCGTTTTCGACTCCATCACGCCCGAGCATCTAGCGCCCGGCGAGCGCAGACGGTAGCGTAGAAGCATGACTGACGCGAACGCACAGGGCACCGCCGCCCACACCCAGCCCACTTCTGACAGCTCCGGTCGAACGGCACCGAACCGACCCGCCGTAATAACTCGCCACTATGACGCGCCCGACGCTGATTGCGTGCGCGGTAGCGAGTACTCCGAAATCCTCGCCCTCGAAACCGAGCGGCGTAAGCGTGCCGCTGAGCACCGCCGCAAGCGCGGGCACGCGCATCCCGAGCAGGAACATGCTGACCACGGTCAGCCCGAGCAGGAACGTAGCCACGGCAACCGCCACGGTCATGGAAAGGGGCACGGTCACCGCCTCGACGAAGACAGCGGGCTGGCGCATATTCGCCGCGACCTCGCCGAATCCGTCGCCACGCGCGCGGACTCCCTGACCGCAATTCTCAAGGCGATTCACGCGCACCCTGAGACTGCCTACGAGGAGTATTTTGCCTCCCGCACGCTCGTTGATGCGGTCCGCGAAGCCTACCCGAACCTCAGGATCGAGTACCCCGCCTTCGGTCTGGATACCGCGTTCAAAGTGGAGCTCACCAGTGCCGACTACGACCCCGCCACACACCGCACCATCGCGATTCTCTCCGAATATGACGCGCTGCCGGGCATCGGTCACGGCTGCGGCCACAACGTCATCGCGGTATCCGGGCTGGGCGCTTTCCTTGCCCTGGCGGATGCGCTCGCCACCGGTCCCGAGGCGTTCAGCGGTAGGGTCCTCTATTACGGCACGCCCGCCGAAGAGTCTGATGCCGGTAAGGAGCTGATGGCGCGTGCCGGCGCGTTCGAGCAGGTGGATGCCGCAATTATGGTGCACCCCTACTTTATGGATGTGGCTGATCAGGCGTGGTTGGGTCGCCGCGAATGTCGCGTGAACTATCAGGGTGTGAGCGCGCACGCTTCCTCGCACCCGTTTATGGGTCGTAACGCCCTGGATGCGGCGAACCTGGCGTATCAGGGGCTCGGTCTGTTGCGTCAGCAGATTCCCGGTTCTGACCGTATTCACGCGATTATTGACCACGGTGGGGACGCCCCGAACCTGATTCCTGCCTCCGCGAGCCTGCACATTAATATCCGTTCTAAGCATGCGCCGACTCTGCGTGCGCTGTCGCGACGGGTTGAGGAGGTGCTGCGCGGTGCGGCGCTCATGGCTGGCGTGAGTGCGGAGGTGACGTGGGATTCTTCGCCGATGACCATGCCGGTGCGCACGAACCGTCCGCTGTTGAAGCGTTGGGTTTCGGCTCAGCGTTCGGTGGGCCGTCACCCGTACCCGCCCGGTACGGTGAGCGACACGCTGGCGGCTTCGACCGATTTCGGTAACGTGAGCCTGCGTGTGCCCGGTATTCACCCGCTCATTCAGATTGCGCCCGAGGGTACCGGTATGCACACGGTGGAGTTCGCGCACTGTGCGGATACTCCGGCGGCGGTTGATGCTGCCCTGGATGCGGCGTTCGGGTTGGCTTCTGTGGCTTTGGACTTCCTGGTCGACGACGATCTGGCGGATGCTGTTCGTGCTGATTTTGAGGCTTCCGGCGGCGCCGTGGATGTGGAGGGCTACTTTAGCGGCATGTGAGCTTACTCAAAAGGTCAGAACGTCATTATTTGGTTTTGTGAGTGAAAAACACCCCCTAGAACCCATAAAGTCACCAGCACCCATCGAAAAAAGCAAAATAACCCAACACAAAACGCAAAATCTGCGGCATAATAGAAAGTAACGAAGCGAGCCCACCGGGGAAGAACGCCCACCCTAAGGAGATTCACCCCCCCCGAGGCACACACCCGCTTCCTAATAAACCCCGCGAGAATCCTCTCGCACCACACGGATAACTCTCACGAAAAGAGGGCATACAGCAATGAACGGTGTCAACAACCCCACCAAGCTCGGCGTCATCGGTGCAGGCGGCGTCGGTAGCGCAACCGCATACGCAGCTATGGTCCGCGGCTCCGCAGACGAAATCGTCCTGTACGACATCGACGGCAAGCGCGCACACGCTGAAGCACTGGACATCGCACACGGCGCAATGTTCGCACACGAAGCAACCGTCACCGGTGGCGATGACATCGAGCTGCTGCGCGACTGCGACATGGTCATCATCACCGCAGGTGCTCGCCAGAAGCCGGGTCAGCCCCGCCTCGAACTGGCAGGCGCAAACGTCGCAATCCTCGAGAAGCTGCTGCCGAACATCCTGTCCGTAGCACCCAACGCGATTATCATGCTCGTCACCAACCCCTGTGACGTTCTCACCGTTGTGGCTCAGAAGATCACCGGCCTGCCCGCAAACCGCGTGCTGTCCTCCGGTACCGTTCTGGACTCCTCCCGCCTGCGTTGGCTGATTGCTAACAAGGCTGGCGTCTCCATCAAGAGCGTTCACGCAAACGTTGTTGGTGAGCACGGCGACTCCGAGTTCCCCGTCTGGTCCGCAGCAAACATCGGCATGGTTCCCCTGACCGAGTGGGAGCAGGACGGCAAGCCTGTCTTCACCGAAGAGGTCCGTGCAGAGCTCGCAACCGAAGCTATGCGCGCAGCATACAAGGTTATCGAGGGCAAGGGTTCCACCAACTACGCAATCGGTATCTCCGGCGCACGTATCGCTGAGGCATTCCTCGGCGGCCAGAACGCAGTGCTGCCCGTCTCCACCACCATTGCAGGCGAGCTGTACGGTTTCAAGGACGTTGCACTGTCCCTGCCCACCATCGTGAACCGTCAGGGCATCCAGCGCGTGCTCGAGGTTCCCATGAACGAGGCTGAGCTGGCACAGCTGAAGGCATCCGCTGAGGCAATCCGCGCATCCGCAGCTTCCCTGGGCTTCTAAAAACCCGGCTTCTCATTCTCTCGGGCTCAACCCGCAAGAAGCAAACATTCAGTAGGCGCAGCGTCAAGCTGAGCTAACCGACAGAAGAACCCGCCGCACCCGGCACCTGCTCCCTTGAGGAGTGGGGAAGCTGGGGACGGCGGGTTCGCTGTGTCTGTAAGGTCTTTTATGCGGGGCTTGATGTGCCGCATGCATGCTTGGCTTGACCAGCCTGACTTGACCAATCTGGGCTTATCGCTCTGGCTTTGGCGTTCTCTTCACAGCCCCGAATTTATTCACCGATTTACCTGCCGCGCCCGTTCATAGTTCCGCGTTTAAACCGCCGCATGACCGCCCGGCACACACCATCGGCCTGTAGGTAGTAGAATAAATGGCATGAGCATTGATCCTCGCACCGAACTCACCCGCCTCCTTGACGCGCTGGAGGCGCACCTGACCGCCGTCGTCAACCGAACCGGCGAGCACGACCCCGCCGTCGATGAGGCATACGTAGAAATCGCCAACGCCTTCGAAGCCTACGAAGATGCCCTCTTCGAAGCGTACAACGAGGTCACTCCCTTGAGCGTCTACGGTGATGAAGACGAGGATGACCTTGAAGAAATCCTCGACGATGAAGACGACATCGACGACGATATTGAGTACGAGGACTAAATAGCGCCTCGCCCATACGTTACGGACCGACCCCTGACCGGTACCCCTACGCGGGGTAATACGGCAGGGGTCGAACCGTACCCACAACACCCGCGTAGATCTTGCCCTCAGCGTCTACCGGGCGTCCGCAGAGGACCTACTGAGCATCCACCACGCACCTACCGAGCATATACCGAGAACGGAGACACCCGTGAGCGAACCCCGCACCTGGCGCGACGCCGCCCTCATCCTCCGCACCCAAAAACTCGGCGAAACCGACCGCATCATCATCATGCTCACCCGCGACGGTGGAATCACCCACGCCGTCGCCAAGGCTGTACGCAAACCCACCTCCAAATTCGGTGGACGACTCGAACCGTTCATGCACACCGACCTGTCCTTCAGCCGCGGCAGAACCAACCTGCACACCATCACCCAGGCGGCAACCCTGCACGCCTACACCGCACCGATTATGGCGAACTACGATGCGTACACGTGCGCCTCCACCATCGCCGAACTGGCAGAAGCACTCACCAAAGACACCGACAGCACCGCCGATATTTACACCCTCACCCATGGGGCGCTTGCCGCGCTCGCGCACGGGCAACATGTGCCGCAGAGGATTCTGACCCGCTACCTGGCGCGCAGCATGAACGCCGCCGGCTGGCCGCTCATCGGTGAGAACTGCACCCGATGCGGAAACCCGCTCGTGAGCACCGATAGCCGGGGCGATAACGGGTCAGACAGTAGCACCCCCGGTGCTACAAGCGGAAGCGGCAGGTACATTGCCTTCCACACCGCCCACACCTACGGGCACCACACGGTCCTCTGCCCCCAATGCGCACCCGCCACCGACACACCCCTGACCGGCCTGCGTGCCGAAGAGCTCGGCTATGCGCTCGCTACCGCCTCGGCAGATCCGCGCGCCTGGGCAACTATTGACGCAGCGCCGGTGCCGGTCGCCTCCAAAATTCTGGGACTCTACCTGAAAACCACCCAAAACCTGCTCGAACACCCCCTGAAAACGGCGAGCGCCCTCGAAGCAGAAATTCCTGCCTCGTAAAAGATGCACGCCGGCGCGTCAAACATGGGCCAACCAGGACGCAAAATAACCCCCGAAGCACCCACCCATGCGCGCTGTGTCACGGTAAAATAGCTAACAGCACGCCAGCGTTTATTTCTGGCGTATATCTAGGCAAACGACCCCGGGGGAGAACCCCGCCAGGGAAGAAAGGCACACATGGCACGCACCCAGCCCGTACCCCCGCCCGCGCACCCCACCGGGGCAACCCCTCCGCCGATTCCGAAGAAGTTCATTCCGCAGCACGTCGCCGTCGTGATGGATGGTAACGGACGCTGGGCAAACGAACGCGGCCTGCCCCGCACCGAGGGTCACCGCGCCGGTGAGGCTGCACTGTTGGACGTTGTTGCGGGCGCTATCGAAATGGGCATCCCGTACGTGACCGCCTACGCGTTCTCCACCGAAAACTGGAAGCGCTCACCCAGCGAGGTTGCGTTCATTATGCGTTTCTCCACCGAGGTGCTGCAGCGTCAGCTGGAAACCCTCAAGACCTGGGGCGTGCGCATCCGCTGGGCTGGCCGCCGACCCAAGCTGTGGAAGAACGTCATCGAAGAGCTCGAACACTGCGAGCGCGAAACCATCAATAACACGGTCTGCACCCTCACCATGTGCGTGAACTACGGCGGCCGCGCAGAAATCGCTGACGCAGCGGCAGCTATCGCAGCGGACGCTGTTGCGGGCAAGCTCAAGCCCGGCAATATTACCGAAAAGACCATCCAGAAGTACCTGGACGAGCCCGACCTGCCCGACGTTGACCTGTTCCTGCGTTCCTCCGGTGAGCAGCGCATCTCGAACTTCCTGCTGTGGCAGAGCGCCTACGCCGAGATGATTTTCATGAACGTGCTCTGGCCCGACGTTGACCGCCGCACCCTCTGGGAAGCTGTCGAAGAGTACGCGCGCCGCGACCGCCGCTACGGTGGCGCTGTCGACGCCGTCGCCAACGACAAGTAGCGGCCCGGCATACAGTCCCGGCTCATAGCCCCATAAACCACCCACACCCTCCAACACTAGGGAGAACAAATGCGCATCTACCCGACCTTCTTCAACATCTTCTTCAAGGGCATGGACCCCGAGAAGGCACACCACGTCGGCTTCTGGGGCGTTCAGACCCTGCGCAACGTCGGCATCACCCGCGCGCTGCGCAAGTACTTCCAGCCCGCCCCCGAACTGGCAACCACCGTCATGGGCATTACTTTCCCCTCGCCGTTCGGCCTGGCTGCAGGCTTCGACAAGGGCGGTAAGGGCATTGCCGCGCTGGCTGGTATCGGCTTCGGCCACGTCGAGATCGGTACTATTACCGGTCAGGCGCAGCCCGGCAACCCGCAGCCGCGCCTTTTCCGCCTCGTGGAAGATAAGGCGGTCATCAACCGCATGGGCTTCAACAACGACGGTGCCGCAGCGGCAGGCCCGCGCGTTGCCGCCGCCCGCGCAGACCTCGAAACCGAATACCGCGGCGCTGTACGCCCGGTCATCGGCGTGAACATCGGCAAGACCAAGGTCGTTGAGCTCGAGAACGCTATCGAGGACTACCTGATCTCTACCCGCACCCTGGCACCGCAGGCAGACTACCTGGTCGTCAACGTCTCCTCCCCGAACACTCCGGGTCTGCGCACCCTGCAGGCTATCGAGTCGCTGCGCCCGCTGCTTGCCGCCGTGCGTGAAGAGGCAGACCGCGTATGCCCCAACCGCCACGTACCGCTGACCGTGAAGATCGCGCCGGACTTGGTCGATGAGGACGTAATCGAGGTGGCAGCCCTGGCTAAGGAGCTGAAGCTGGACGGCATCATCGCCACCAACACCACCATCGCCCGCGAGGGTCTGGGTCTGACCAGCGACATGACCAAGGTCAAGGAAATCGGTGCCGGCGGCCTCTCCGGTGCACCGCTGAAGCCCCGCTCCCTGGAGGTGCTACGCCTGCTCAAGCGCGAAATCGGTGACGACCTCGCCATCATCTCCGTTGGCGGCGTGACCACCGCTAAGGATGTGCAGGAGCGCCTGGACGCTGGCGCCGACCTGGTGCAGGGCTACACCGCGTTCCTGTATGAGGGTCCGCTCTGGGCGGCACACATTAACCGTGGCCTGGTGAAGTTGCGCCGCGCTCGCCGCTAGAAGGTTTGCAGGTGGGAGCGTTATGCTCCCCGGGATGCTGATTCGGCGTGCTGAAAGGGGGGCACCGTTCTCTACCCGTAGGGGGGTGGAGGTGGTGCCCCCTTTTGTATGCCCACTATTCCGCCGAAAAGCCACATGTGTTTCGAAAAGCCACTAAAGAAGTAGCTTTTCGAAACACATGTGGCTTCTGAGCGTATGAGTTCGTGCTCGCGCATAATGGAGATAAGTGGGAGACCATGCACTACAACGATGTGGAGGACCAACCATGAACCCGAATATGCTGAACCGCCGCTCAATGCTGACCGGCGGCACATTCATCAGCCTCAGCACCCTACTCGCCGCCTGCGTGCCGCACGATATCACAACTGCAGGAGACGGATCCACCGCCTCCGGCACGCCTGCCACCAACAGCAGCCCAAGCAGTAGCACCGGCAACAATGCCAGTAGCGGCGAATACCGCAAAGCAGACGCCAAAGGCCCCGCCCAGAACGTCCCCAAACCCAACGCCCCCGAAAACGGATACCGCGACAAGACCCCCGACGGCATCCTCAAAACCATGGACGCCTGGAACCAATGGATCAACTACGGCGTCCAAACCGGCGACTACAGCAAAGCCCGCGAATTCCTCTCCTCATCAAACGACGGAGAACTCAAAATCTACAAGGAAGTAGAAGCGCTCTACCAGCGCGGCGGATGGGTCATCGACGGCATCGAACACTTCGAACCCGCCGGCATACCCAGGACCGACGACCATCAAACCTACTACCTGGAAACCAGCCACGAATGGGACAAACACACCGAGGTGGAACCCGACGGCCGCCAAGAAACCTGGAGCAGCGACAAGGAAGAAGAAATCTACACATTCGCCCTCGAACACCGCGACGGCAAATGGCAGATCCTCTACTCCCGAATCGAAGCCTAACAGTACCGGCGTCTAGCCACGGTTATACGTCCACGCGCAAGAACATAAAAATAGGGGAGAGGCCTGAACCTTCAGAACCTCTCCCCAAGCACCTATAAGGCACAAACGACTTAGTGCGGGTACTCGCCGTACTTCACCATCGGAACCGGGCGGCGCATACGACGAATCATCATCATACGGTTAAACGCATACATGCCAGAACCACGCTGAACCTCGCCGAACTTCGCAATCAGCTTCTTCTTCAGGCTGCGCCACAAAATAAAGTAG
Source organism: Rothia sp. HMSC066G07 (assembly GCF_001814485.1). Taxonomy (NCBI): domain Bacteria; kingdom Bacillati; phylum Actinomycetota; class Actinomycetes; order Micrococcales; family Micrococcaceae; genus Rothia; species Rothia sp. HMSC066G07. Next base: position 182,965 of record NZ_KV816924.1, read on the forward strand.
TCAACAACCCACAGAATCATCAGCGCATACATTGCGTACACGGAACCGTAATAAATCGGTGCCGCCGCAGTAGACGTACCCGACACACCCTGAGCAATCCAGCCACCAATAAGCAGAACCAGCAGCACAGCCAACATAAAATCGCCAAGGTTACGGCGCGCATCCACATAATCACGGATATAACGGCGCTGCGAACCACGGTCCACGGCGGGCAGGTAACGTTGATCGCCACCCATCAACGCATCATTCTGACGCTCACGAGCCTTCGCCATCGCCTCACGTTCACGCGCCTTCGCCTCCTTACGGTCACTAACAACCAGAGGCTGACGACGAGCCGCCTGCTGCTCCTTACGCGAAGGAGTAGGACGGCCCTTCTTCGGGGTGAACTTCGGATTAACCGGAGCCTGAGGCTCCTCTACAACCTGCGGCTGAACAGCTTCCGCTTCAGCCTTCTCTTTCTTACGACCAAACACCCTCCCATCATACCCGAACGGCACACACCAAACCCGCCCCCACAAGCCCACACCAGCAACTGAAACAACCCCAACCACCCGGCAGCGGCGGGTAAGGTGGGGGTAAGGTAGAAACATGACTACTGAATTCACCCACCACAGCGCCCTACGCGACGCCGTCACCAAAAACTTCGAAGCAACCCTGCAGACCCTCACCGAGCTCGTCGCCATTCCCTCCATCGCCTGGGAATCGCACGACCTCACCCAGGTAGACCGTAGCGCCGAGGCAGTCGCCGCGCTCGCAACCAAGGCAGGCTTCGACAACGTACGCATCGAACGCGCCACCTACACCACCGCAGACGGCACCGAAAAGCAAGGCATGCCCGCCGTCATCGCCTCCCGCCCCGCCGCAGAAGGCTACCCGACCATCCTGCTCTACGCCCACCACGACGTACAGCCCGCCGGCAACCTCGACCTGTGGGACACCGACCCCTTCGTCGCAACCCGCAAGGGCGACCGCCTCTACGGCCGCGGCGCAGCAGACGACAAGGCAGGCATCCTCGTGCACCTCGCCGCGCTCGCAGCCCTCAACGAAACTCTCGGCGAGGACTTCAAGCTCGGCGTGAAGCTCTTCATCGAGGGTGAAGAAGAGGCAGGCTCGCCCTCCTTCGTCTCCTTCCTCAACACCTACCGTGAGGAACTGTCCGCCGACTACATTGTCGTCGCAGACTCCGCCAACTGGCGCGCTGGCGTACCCGCACTGACCACCAGCCTGCGTGGCGTCGCATCCGGCGACATCGAAGTACGCGTCGGCAGCCACGCCATTCACTCCGGCATGTTCGGCGGCCCCATGCTCGACGCACACACCCTCATGGCACAGCTACTCGCCACCCTGCACGACGCCACCGGCGCCGTAGCCGTCGAAGGCCTGCACCGCGCCCCCGAACCCGAACTCGAATACGCCGAAGCAGACTTCCGCAACGACTCCGGCATCCTCGACACCGTACCCCTGGCAGGCACCGGATCCGTTGCATCCCGCCTGTGGACCCAGCCGGCAATCTCCGTCATCGGCATGGACATCCCCTCCATCGCAACCTCCTCCAACACCCTCGCCGTCGTATCCCGCGCACGCATCAGCACCCGCCTAGCACCCGGCGACAACCCCGAAAACGCACACCGCGCACTCGCCGAACACATCAAGGCACACGCACCCCACGGCGCACAGGCGAACTACACCCCCGTTGACTCCGGCATGCCCTTCGCCACCGAAGTCGACGCAGACGGCGCACAGACCGCCCTCGACGCAATGCGCGCCGCATGGGACGTCGAACCCGTACAGACCGGCATGGGCGGCTCCATCCCGTTCATCTCCGACCTGAAGGACGTCTTCCCGCAGGCACAAATCCTCGTCACCGGCGTAGAAGACCCCGACACCCGCGCACACAGCGCCAACGAGTCCCTCTACATCCCGGACTTCAAGAACGCAATCCTCGCGGAGGCGCTACTGCTCAGCGCACTCGGCGCTCGCTAAACGCGCTCGCTGACCAGCACCCACTCGGATAGAAAGTTTCAGGAAGCGCGGGGGAGAAACATCCACAAAAGTGGGGGAGAAGGGTCACAAACCCCAACCCCCACTTTTTCGGTATCCTAGAAGCAGAATTATTCGTCAAGCTCCCACACCAATACTCACGCCCCCGGCGAACTATGCACACCCTAGGTTGTGCATCAAACACTCAGGGGCGTATCGTGAAGGCTAAAACACCCACACGCGACGCACACGCGACGCACACGGGCAACCAACAAAACAAAAGGACAACACCAATGAGTGCAACCACCATCGAACTGCCGACCCACGGCGTCAACCTCACCGAAGTAGCACAGACCAAGGTCCGCACCCTCCTCGAACAGGAAGGCCGCACCGACCTGCGCCTGCGCATCGCCGTCCAGCCCGGCGGCTGCTCCGGCCTCATCTACCAGCTCTACTTCGACGAGCGCGTCCTCGACGGCGACGCAGTCCGCGACTTCGACGGCGTAGAAGTCATTGTCGACAAGATGAGCGCACCCTACCTCGACGGCTCCACCATCGACTTCGAAGACACCATCGAAAAGCAGGGCTTCTCCATCGACAACCCCAACGCAGCAGGCTCCTGCGCATGCGGTGACTCCTTCCACTAAACCGAAGACACCCCAGCGCTAAGCACCCCACGGTGTAACACGCCTAACAAACCCCCGTCTCGCATACTGCACCCAACCATGCAGATACGCGGCGGGGGTTTTACACTTAACACATGACTACGCACGAAATCACATGGAAATACATCCTCAACCAGCTCGTCAAACACCAAAACCTCACCGACACCGAAGTCGCCTGGGCAATGGACCACATCATGACCGGCCAAACCGAACAGCCGATCCTCGCATCCTTCCTCACCGCCCTGCACTCCAAAGGCGAAACCCCCGAAGAACTCGGCGCACTCGCAGCCGGTATGATCGCCAAAGCCGAAACCGTCGACATTGACCCCAATGCCGTAGACATCGTCGGCACCGGCGGCGACCAGCAAAACACCGTCAACATCTCCACCATGGCAGCCCTCGTCATCGCAGGAACCGGCGCCACCGTCGTCAAACACGGCAACCGCGCCTCCACCTCCAAATCCGGCTCCGCAGACGTCCTCGAAGCCCTCGGAATCCGCCTCGACATGCCCATTTCCGCAGTCGCCGAATGCGCTCGCGAGACTGGCATCACCTTCCTGTTTGCGATGACTTTCCACCCGGCAATGCGTCACGTGGGCCCGACCCGCCGCCTGCTGGGCATTCCGACCGCGTTCAACTACCTGGGCCCCATGACCAACCCGGCGCGCGTGAAGTCCTCGGCTATCGGTGTTGCTAACCCGGTCATGGCTGAGAAGATGGCTCACGTCTTCGCGGAGCGCGGCGACCACGCCCTGATTTTCCGCGGTGATGACGGCCTAGATGAGCTGACCATCGCGACCACGAGCCGCCTGTGGGAGGCTGTAGACGGCGAACTGACCGAGTACCGTTTTGACCCGACCGAGTACGGTCTGCAGAACGCACCGCTGGAGCAGTTGCGTGGCGGTGACGCCGAGTACAACGCGGGCGTTTTCCGTGCAATTTTGGCGGGGGAGGGCGAGGCCCCGAAGAGCCCGCTGCGCGCCATTCACGACGCTGTGCTGATGAACGCTGCCGCTGGCCTGGTCGCGTACCGCCCGACTAACGGCGAAAGCTTTGAGGCTCGCTTCACGCAGGCTTTGGCTGATGCCCGCGAATCTATTGCATCCGGTGCAGCAGAGCGTGTGCTCAACGCCTGGGTAGAGTTCAGCTCCAAGCACGCAGAATAAAGAAGCTCAGAATAAAGAAGCTCAGTAGCTGATGATAGGCACCCGAGATGGGGCGCACCGAATGGTGTGAGCTCGTCTCGGGTGTTTGTCGTTTAACGTGAGCCGCTGAGGGACATGCTGAGGAGCCCAAAGGTTCGGAGCAATTGAGCGCGCAGGTGCGGGTCGAGGAAGCTGAGGCGCGCGGAGTTCAGAGTGGCGGACGAGAACAGCATGGTCGCATCACGAGGAGTACAGGTTCGACCCGCATTGGTCGGAGCGCCAGCCAGAGCGTAGAAAGCACCGGTGAGTGTCCGGTGGGGTAGTGAAAAATAGGTCTACTTTACATAATGTATATTATCGGCTTTTTAGGGAGGTTTAGAATGAACCCGAGATTCCCCGTATCTAAATAAAGTCTTAACAGTTCATGTATTAATCTCACCCACTCACCATAACCGTCGCCAGTACTCAATCCACCTGAAATAATGGATATACCCCGCATCACGAAGGTGCTGTCGCCTCGTATGCAGATTCAATGTCAACCACGCCGGTTGATGTACATCAAAGGAGAAAACTCGTGGATTGGCTCTTTGAGACACCCTGGACACTCTGGGTTGCACTCGCCCTCGTTTTCGCCGTCATAGAAATGCTCAGCCTCGACCTGTTCTTTCTCATGCTGGCGATCAGCGCAGGCGTCACCGCAGCAATATCGCCCTTCGTGGATAACATGCTGATTCGAACCGTTATTTTCGTGGTTATCTGCCTGATTCTGGTTCTTGGCCTGCGCCCGCCGCTGCTGAAGAAACTCAATAAATCAGCTACCGGAGCTGTCACTAATGCCGAAGCACTCATTGGTGCTGAGGTGCGCGTCACTCAAGATGTGACTAGTGAAACCGGTTTGGTGGTACTAGCTGGCGACACCTGGACGGCGCGCACCACCTCCGGAAAGCTCGTTGCAGGATCACACGCGAGGGTACGAGCCATTGAGGGCGCTACCGCAATCGTAGAGCCTCTCCCCCACAACTAAGACCAGCAACTAAGACCCATCTGAATACCGGCTCCAAAAGCCAATTCAGATACTCCAAAAACACACCATATAACTCACCGATAAGGAGAAACAATGCCTATCAGCCTTATTCTGACGGTCCTACTCATCCTCTTCGTACTGACGATGCTCGCAAAGACCGTGCGCGTCATCCCGCAGGGACGAGCCGGCATCGTCGAACGACTGGGTAAGTTCCACGCCGTTCTCAAGCCCGGCCTGCACATCGTCATCCCCGTGATTGACCGCGTGCTGCCCCTCATCGACCTGCGTGAACAGGTCGTTTCCTTCCCCTCGCAGTCCGTGATCACCGAAGATAACCTCGTGGTCGGCATCGACACCGTCGTGTACTTCCAGGTCACCGACCCCCAGGCCGCAACCTACGAAATCACCAACTACATTCGCGCCGTAGACGAACTGACCAGCGCAACCCTGCGTAACGTCGTCGGTGGCCTGAACCTGGAGCAGACCCTCACCTCCCGCGACCAGATTAACGCGGAGCTGCGAGGCGTACTCGACTCCACCACCGGCCGCTGGGGCCTGCGCGTCTCCCGCGTGGACATCAAGGAAATCCAGCCCCCGGTGTCCATCCAGGACTCCATGGAGAAGCAGATGCGTGCAGAGCGTGACCGCCGCGCCGCAATCCTCACCGCAGAAGGCCAGAAGCAGTCCGACATTCTGACCGCAGAAGGTGAATCCCGCGCAGCCATCCTGCGTGCAGAGGGTGAAAAGCAGGCACAGATCCTTCGTGCAGAAGGTGACGCACAGTCCGCAATCCTGCGCGCAAACGGTGAAGCAGAAGCCGTGCAGAAGGTCTTCGCAGCAATCCACGAATCCAACCCCAGCCAGCAGCTGCTCACCTACCAGTACCTGCAGACCCTGCCCAAGCTCGCCGAAGGCGACGCCAACAAGCTCTGGTTCATCCCGACCGAACTCGGCGATGCACTGCGCGGCCTGGGCAACGCATTCGGCACCCTGCCCGCATCCGACCTGGCAGACGCACCGAAGAAGCCCGCAGCGCAGGCGCCCAAGAGTGCACCGCAGGCACCCGGAAGCTACGGCATCAACGGCTAAACGCGAAATCTAACGCATAAAAAGGCGTGAATCACCAAAAATCACGCCGAATAAACACCACCACGCTGGGCGGGTGGAGACTATTACCGATATAATGGATGTTTTGTAAACGTTCGAGGGAATAGCTCTCCCCCGCCCAACGTTATGCCTAAAGCGCCAAAGAGCGCACCCGACGACACTGGAGGAAAAATGAGCGATCGTAGCCTGCGCGGTATGCGCCTGGGTTCCCAGTCGATGGAAACCGAATCGAACGTACAGCCCGCGCCCCGCCAGCGCGTCGAATACCGTACCGCAGACGGTGACCGCGTTTTCGTGACCTTCGCGGCAGAAGCAGAAATCCCCTCGGTATGGACCGCAAAGTCCGGCAAGGAAGCATACCTCGTCAACGGCGACTCCACCGCAGACGCCGAAGAAGAGAAGCCCGCACGTACCCACTGGGATATGCTCATGGAACGCCGCAGCATCGAAGAGCTGGAAAAGACTCTGGAAGACCGCCTAGAATACTACCGCAAGCACTACGCGCTCTAAAAGCGCCGTAGAGGCGCCGTAGAAACGCTGTAGAAGCCCGCGCTGTAAGAAGGGCCCGCTAAGCACCACTCGTGCTCTTAGCGGGCTTCTTGTTTTGGCGCTGGTTCCGTCGGTACATGAGCCAGGAAAGAGCGCTACAGACAGCATAAAAAGACCGGGGCGGATACGTTATGTATCCGCCCCGGTCTTTCGTTTAAAGCTCAGGCGCGAGAAGCGTCTGCGCAAAAAGCTACCGGGCTTACTTGCCCAGAGCCTTCTTCAGCTTCTGAATGCGGTTAGCCATACCCCAGCGGGTCACCTTAGACATGGAGTCAAAGATAATGTTGCCGTCCATCTTCGAAGCGCCAATCTCACGCTCAACGAAGGTAATCGGAACCTCAACAATCTTCAGGCCAGCCTGCTCAGAACGCCACGCCAGATCAACCTGGAACACGTAGCCCTTCGAGTCGATACCCTCAAGGTTCAGGCGCTGCAGAGCGTCACGACGGTACGCACGGAAACCAGCGGTAATGTCCTTAATGGAGGTGCCCAGAATCAGGCGGGTGTACAGGTTAGCACCGCGAGAGAGAATCTGGCGGTGAGCCGGCCAGTTCTTGGTCTTGCCGCCGGGAACGTAACGCGAACCAATAGCCAGGTCAGCGCCCGCCTCCACAGCACGAACCAGGGAAGGAAGCTGCTCAGGCTGGTGCGAGCAGTCAGCGTCCATTTCAATCAGAACGTCGTAGCCTGCCTCAAGGCCCCAATCGAAGCCAGCGAGGTATGCGCCACCCAGACCGTCCTTAACGGTGCGGTGCAGAACGTGAATCTGGGAATCCTTAGCCGACAGCTCATCAGCAATCTGACCGGTACCGTCGGGGCTGTTATCATCCACCACGAGAATATCCACCTCGGGAGCTGCCTTGCGAAGACGCTCTACCACGATGGGCAGGTTCTCCTTCTCGTTATACGTCGGGATGACAGTTAGAACGCGCATATTACTCCCTCACAGGTGTATATAAAACAGGCAGTGTAGGTATCCAGTATACCGGGTAAATATTTGAGCAACTGAACCATTGGCGGCCTCCACTGCTCCTAAACCGCCTAAAAAGGTGTTGACAAGCTAAAAAATTAGTTACTTTCAGTGTAAATAGATTCCAGGACGGGCAGAGTCGAATCCTCCTCCAGCGCCGGAAGCAACGGAATGCGAGCGCGGGGGTCGGTACTCCACGATGCTACGCGGGAGTCGGGTGCCTGGACCATGAGGGCTTCGACGCGCCACTGTGCTACGTATGCGGGGGTGTCGGGGGTTAGCTGGCCGGTGAAGGGGTTTTCTTCGTGTGCTAGGCGGTAGACGCCGCGGGTGAGGGCGGCGAAGGCGCTGCGTGCGGAGATGCCGTGTTCGTCGTTGACGAGTTCGCGGATGAGGGACCAGGCGCCGGGTGCGTAGAGTTTGGCGTCGGAGCCGAGGGCGATGGAGGTGCCGGCTGCGTTTGCGCGGCGTGCGACGGATGCCACAGATTCACGTGCTTCTCCCCCGGCGTGTGCGAGGAGTGCCTGGACGGTGTCGTTGTTGGCTTCGTCTTCTTCGGGTTCGCAGACGCTCAGGCCGAGGTTGATGCGTGCTTCTGCCAGTTTGGTGAGGTATTCGTCGGTGATGGGGTCTTGCGGGGTGCTGATTGCTGCGTCGAGGCGGATGGGCAGCCAGGGGCGGCTCTCGCGTACGGCGAGTGCGGCATCGGCTGCGGTGGTGAAGCCGGTGGATGCGTCGATGGAGAGCAGGAGTGCGGCGTCTTCGGCTACCTGTGCTGCTGCGGGGGCTTCGGCGGGTGCGACGAAGATGCCGACCAGCTGCAGGCCCTTGACGGCGCGTTCGCCTTCGGTGAGGGGGCGTAGTGCTTTGATGGCGCTGATGAGTTCGTCGGTTTCTACGCCGGTGGCGTTGAGGATGAGGCGGATGTCGGGTGTGCCGTGTTCGGTGCTGTAGTAGCTGAGTGCGGAGACGAGGTCGGGTACGTCTTCCATGCTGGCGATTAGGGTGTGCGTGTGGTAGCCGGCTGCGCGGTATGCCTGCAGGTAGTCGAGGATTTCGGGTGCTTCCTTGCCTGCGACCGGTGCCAGTGCGCGCGCGAAGGCGGGGGTTAGTAGGGCGCCGTCAAGTTCGGTGATGGTGGCTGATTCGTCGGCAATTGAACGCGCCCCGGAGTCGGAACCAACCCAGCGGACGAAGCCGTCTTCGACCAGCATTGCGGTTGCGTACGGGTCGACCGGGCTGTACACGCTACCATCTACAAAAATACGGGTAGACATTAGATTCCTTTCACCATTGAGGCGCGCCGAGGCGCACACGAGGGCGGGCACTTCAATTGTGCTCGCGTAGCTTAGCTGAGCGTCTCATTTGAGTATAGAAGCACCCCCGCTACCTGCGGTAGTTCGTTCGTCCTTAGATGAGGCGGAACTTAGATGATGTAGAACAATGCACAGTAGCGGGGGTGGTAGCCCGAACCGGTCGGGCGCGGTGTAGCACTATGTACGGTATAGCTAAGGTGCGGGCTAGACGTCGAGTGCGACTACGCCGCGGCGTACCGCCTCAATTGCCTCTTCACAGCGGGCGCGGATGACCGGGTCCAGGGAACGGATGTGCGCGATCTGGTCTAGGGCGTCCAGTACCTGCTTTGCCCAGCGTACGAAGTCGCCGGCGGCAAGGCCGGTGTCCTCGATTGCCTTTGCGAGGTGCGCGCCGTTCGCCCAGGCGTACATGGGTTCGACCAGGCCGAAGTCGCATGCGGGGGTCGGGTTGACCTTGAACTGTTCTTCGGCTGCGTTCAGGTCGGCGAGGCGCTGCGTAATCGTCGCGATGGGTGCGCGCAGGGACGGGTGCGGGTAGTGAGCCAGGTATTCCACCGCGTCGCGCTTGCCCTGGTAGGTTAGTGCGGCGACGGTTGCCGCGATGGCGGCGGGTTCCAGTCCGTCGAGGAAGTGCGCGTCCAGGCACAGGGCGGTCAGCAGGTCGCGCTCGCCGTAGATGCGGCGTAGCGCCTGGCCGCCGGTGGTTAGCGACAATTCGCCGTCTTCGGTGCGCTCGACGTAGCCGTAGCTTTCCAGCAGGCGTGCGATGCGGTTGAAGACCTGCGCAATCGTGTTGGTGCGGCGGGCAATCTGGCGGCGCAACCCTTCGGTTTCGGAGTTGAGCTTCTGCCAGCGTTCAGCCCAACGCATGTGGTTTGCACGGTCGGAGCAGCCGTGGCACGGGTGGTTACGCAGCTGAGCCTGCAGAGCCTCCAGCTGCGCGTCGATGCTGTTTTGGCGTGCAGGGATGTTCTGCTGTGCGAGCGCACGCGGGGCGCGGCCGTCGTAGAGCGCCTGACGCATGCGGCTTGCGGTGTCGCGGCGTTCCTTGGGGGTTTTGAGGCTCAGTCGCTTGGGGATTTTGATACGTGAGACCGGTTCGATGGCGCCTTCGAAGTCGCGGGTTGAGGCGGTGCGCTGGTGCGCGTCCTCGGTAAGGATGCCGATGCGCGGGTCGGCGTGCGAGTCGGAGCGGGTGATGACGACTGCGTAGCCGCGGGAGCGGCCGTGCGGAATGTAGATGATGTCGCCGGGTAGTAGCTGCTGGATGCTGTGGTGCGCCTGCGCGCGTGCGTGACGCTCGTTGCTCTTGGACGCCTTCTTCTCCAGCTCGGCGATTTGGCGGCTGAGCTGTACGTATTCGGTGAAGTCGCCCAGGTGGCATGCCATGGCTTCGCGGTAGCCTTCGAGGGCACTTTCGTTTTTGCGTACGCGGGAGGCGACGCCCACGACCGACTTATCCGCCTGGAACTGCGCGAAGGAGGATTCCAGAATCTTGCGGGTGCGCTCGGCGCCGTAGGAGGCAATGAGGTTCGCCGCCATGTTGTAGGTGGGGCGGAACGAAGAGTTCAGCGGGTAGGTGCGGGTTGAGGCGAGGGTTGCCACGTGTTCCGGGGACATGCCGGGGCGCCACATGACGACGGCGTGGCCTTCGATGTCGATGCCGCGGCGGCCTGCGCGTCCGGTCAGCTGGGTGTACTCGCCGGGGGTGATGTCTACGTGGGATTCGCCGTTGTACTTGGTGAGCTTTTCCAGGATGACGGTGCGTGCGGGCATGTTGATGCCCAGTGCGAGGGTTTCGGTGGCGAAGACCAGCTTGATGAGGCCCTGCGTGAAGAGGGTTTCGACAACTTCCTTGAAGAGGGGCAGTAGGCCGGCGTGGTGCGCGGCGATACCGCGAATCAGGCCGTCGCGCCACTCGTAGTAGCCGAGGGTGTTCAGGTCGCGGGTGTCCAGGTGAGCTGTCGCTTCCGCGATGTAGGCGCGGATGGTCTGCTGCTGTTCGGGGGTGGTCAGCGTAATATCGGCGGATACGCAGTGGCTGACTGCGCCGTCGCAACCGGCACGGGAAAAGATAAAGCAAATAGCCGGTAGCAGGCCCTGCTTGTCGAGGGCGCGCACCATCTCCGGGCGGGTAATGCGCTGCGGACGCAGGGGCTTCTGCTCACCGCGCGCATCAAAGTCCCGGTCGTTGCTGAAACGATCGCGACGGTCCGAGCGGCCGCGCTCGCCGCTGCTGAACGTCTCATTGAGCCAGCCTTCACGGCGGTGACGGAAACGTTCACGCTTGCCGCCGTAGCGTCCGCGGCCCGGGCTCGAACGGAAGCCGGGGCGTAGCGCCTTCAGCTGCGGGTTCAGACGCAGACCGGCAAGCAGAGGGTTAGCGCCCGCCTCCACGGATGCGCCGCGCTGCTTAGCCTTCTGTGCCTTCTTCGCCTGCTTGCGGGAGAGCTTCTCCTCCGGCTCCTGGTTCTTGCCCTGGGTGTGGTTTTTGCCCTGTGCGGAGTTGTCCTCGGGTACGAATAGATCCACCACACGGTGACCGACCATCATGTGCTGCCACAGGGGCACCGGGCGGTGCTCAGAAACAATAATGTCCGTGCCGCCGCGCACTGTATCCAGCCACGCGCCGAACTCCTCAACGTTCGACACCGTCGCCGACAGAGAAATGACGTTCACGTGCTCGGGAAGGTGAATAATCGCCTCTTCCCACACTGCGCCACGGAAACGGTCCGCCAGGTAGTGCACCTCATCCATGACCACATAGCCCAGGCCGGTCAGCGTGGTCGAGTTGGCGTAGAGCATGTTGCGTAGCACCTCGGTGGTCATCACGACCACGGGCGCTTCCGTGTTAATGCTCGTATCGCCGGTCAGCAGACCCACGTAATCCTCACCGTACGCGCGCACAAAGTCGTGGTACTTCTGGTTGCTCAGCGCCTTAATGGGGGTCGTGTAGAACGCCTTCATGCCGCGGCGCAGCGCCAGGTAGATACCGAATTCACCCACAATGGTCTTACCGGCACCGGTGGGTGCGGCAACGAGGACGGAGCGGTCCGCCTCCACGGCGGCACACGCCTGACGCTGAAAATCATCCAGCGGAAATTCAAGGGACGCCTCAAAAGCGCCGAGGGCGGTCTTTGCGTAGGCGGCGCGCTCTCGGGATGCGGTGTAGGCGGCAGCGTAGTCGGTGCGCTCCGCCGGGGTCTGTGCGTTAGAAGCGTTAGAAGTGTGTGCGTCGGACTGTGCGTGGTGCTTGCTCATAGTATGTCCAGTGTAACGGTTCGCCCGCCGCGAGCCTCCAGAAAGCATCCTGCACGGGCACTAATCCGGTATGGGCGAACAGCGAGCGCATCCGGCGCGGTATAACGCTCCCTGTGAATCTCGCTATGGAGGTGCCGTGCGAGCCGACGTTAGAAGCTTTCCCGGCATGCGAATCTGGGCACTCTAATCTGGGTATGTCTGGGCATGCGAAAGGGGCAGGATACAGGTTCTCTGTACCCCGCCCCTTGCGGCTACGTCGCTCAATGCGAACTATTTAGTTAGGAAGTCTTCTCTTCCTCGAAGTAACCCATCTTCGCCAGGTCTTCACTGCTGGTTGCGGTGTTCAGGCTTGCTTCATCCGACCCCTGTGCCAGCTTGGCAAGCTTGCGGTCGCGGCGCTTGTCGTTGATCATGCAGATGCCGATCGCTGCGAAGAAGAAAATCAGCAGCGGCGCCATGAGCACGAACATCATCATGATGTCGCTACCGGGTGCGGTCAGCGCTGCAATCACTGCAACGAGCACGACAACCCAACGCCAGGACTTCAGGATGGTCTTGCCTCGGATGAGGCCGAGCATGTTAATACCGACCAGAATCACCGGGATGATGAAAGCGCAGGAGAACGTCACAACGAACTTCAGAATGAAGGAGATGTACACGCCCGCATCAATGTAGTTACTTTCGTTGACGGGGGTGAACTTCAGCAGCGCGTAGACCACGCCGGGGAGGGTGAAGTACGAAATGGCGACACCGCAGGCAAACGCGAAAATAGATGCGGTGAGGAAGCCGAAGAGATACTTCTTCTCCTTGGTGTGCAGTGCCGGCAGCAGGAATCGCAGTGCCTGGTAGAGCCAGACGGGAGATGCGATGACCAGGCCGATGTACATACCGACCTTAAGCAGCTGGTCGAAAGGAGATGCGACGCTACCGTAGTTCAGGTTTGCTCTGCGGCCGGTTTCTATGTTGATCTGCTGCAGGGGCGCAGAAATCATTTCAATGAAAGGCTGGTAGAGGAAGACCGTACCGATGATGGCTGCGATGATGGTTGCGATAGCCGCTTTGATGAGGCGGTCGCGGAATTCGCGCAGGTGTTCCTTGAGTTCCATGCGTGCTTCAGGATTGATTTTGCGGTTGCGCACGTCCTGGTCGGGTGTTGCCACGTGGTGTCCTCTGGGTGTCGGTGCCGTGTGTGATTCGGCTGAGGGGGTCTGGTGGGGTGTTTATGGGGTGGTGCCGCAAAACCCGTGCCGGCCGGTGGGCTGGCACGGGTTTGGTGCATCGGTGGCGGGACCGTTACTTGGTTTCGGTCTTGCCGTCCTTGCCGTTGTCTACGACCTCAGCGGTGACGACCTCTTCGCCGTCCTTCTCGCGGGGGTCCTTCTTGGAGTCGTTCTTCAGGCCCTCAACTTCGGTCTTGAAGATGCGCATGGACTGACCGAGGCTGCGTGCCATGCCGGGCAGCTTGGGTGCGCCGAAGAGCAGGACGATGAGGAGGATAACGACGATGATGGTCGCGGGGTGGCTGAAAATCTGGCCCATGGTGGTGTGCCTTTCTAGTTAGAGCAGGTCTCCGATGTTTTGAGGTTGGCCGAGTCGATCTCGTCGGGAGACCCGTCGCTTGATCCGCTCAGACCTGCGTGTCTGCTTACCTTGTTCGTAGTTATTGTATGCCTCGGTGATGGGTGTGAATACCCCGAGGGTGGTGTCTCGCGGGAGTTTTCGGCTCGCGTTCGCTTGCGCTGCGTCGAATTGTCCCTCGATTGACTCGACCCAGGTTACGGTTTCGTCAAGGAGTGTGAAACCGCGAGTGAGTGCTTTGTAGGTGAACCATGCCAAATAGAGGAGCGAGCAGATGATGAGCGCGCCCCATAGCAAAATCCAGAACCACCAAGACATGAGCACCATTATACAAGTTTTAGGTTAATGTTTTGGCGCCTTGGAAGGGTTTTTAGGGCGTTTTTGCTTGTGGGTGAAGTTCTATTTTTCTGCGGGCACACCTGCGGGCGCACCCCTGCGGCTACTCGCGTTGAGGGTTTGCAACTGGTCAAGCAGCGCCGCGCGCAGGTGCGCAGGGCCGACCAGTTCGAGGGCACCTCGGTGTGCGATGACGGTGTCGAGGATGTTCTTATCGCCAGCGCCGTGGGCGTTGTTGTAGTAGTGGATGCGCACGTACTGGGTGCGTGAAGCCTTCTTCACGTGGTGGGTGCTTCGACGCATGTACGTTGCAGTGAGAGTATCGAGCGGCTCACCGCTGGGAATGTGCTCGGTCGGGTGAATCTGCAACTCAGCGAACGGGTTGGTCTGAGTGCTGTGCTGCTGAGCGTGCCAGTTTGGCACGGTGTCACCGGTGACCGGGTGGGTACGACCCGCGCCCGCCTCCTGAATGTGGTTGATGCGGGTGAGGCGGAAGTTACGCCAGAAAGTGGGGGTCTTCTCCCCCGCCTCACTATCCGCTGCCTCGCTGTCTGCAACCTCGCCGTTCTCAGCCTCGCCGGTGGTGGGGTGAGCAAAAGCCTCAGACGCCTGCGCGGGCACATACTCGGGCACCTCTTCACCGCGCGCGGCATAGTAGCGTTCCTCAGCGGTACGGCACCACGCATGCAGATACATGTGGTCGCGGTGCAGCACCAACGCATACGGGTCCACCAGGCGGTCCGCGGCACGCTCACCGTAACCAATGGTCACGGCGTTGCCGCTGCTCAGGGCGGCAGTCGCCTCCTGCAGTAGGGGCTCCTGCGGGGCGAAGCACAGGTGCTGCGCATAGAAGGGCGCGTTCGGGTACGCGGCGGCGAGCGCCGCACGGATACTGCCTAGGCGCGCATCCGCTGGGTGCAGAATATCTGCGGCAGAGAGGGTGAAAACGAGAATGGCGAGCTCAGTGTCGGTGAGACGGGCGTAGTTCAGTAGCGTGTTCGGGGTGGCGCCGTCAAAGTCCGGCAGCAGGTTAATGTAGCTGGGCTTGAGGGCGTCCGGGTCCTTGGGGTCTGAGTCGAAGGGTACGGTGTCTACCCGCGCGAAAATCTCGGGGATGATAGTTTTGCCGAGGTCGCGGTTTTTCTCGGTGTCCACGCTGTAGAGGGCGTTGAGCTGGTTCAACGGCATGGGCGCCTCATCGTGGGCGCTCGCCCAGCGGTCAGCACGGTGCAGACCCAGGAGCAGGTCAACAAGGTCGTCGAGGGAGTTGTTGCGGTTGCGCTGGTTGATATCTGCCCAGGTGCCGGGGTCTTCAACTGCGCCGCTGTGCAGGTCGGTGAGGGTGCGCAACAGCTGCTGCTGGGCGGCGTAGCTGTCACGCTGGCGGGTAGATGCAGCCTCCGATTCCTCGGGCGGCTCAATCACGCAGCTGTAGCTGGTCGCCGCCACGGCGCTATCAATCGTGCCGTACGAGGGCACGGTGAAGGGATCCGACAGCGTGGAATCGGCGCTGACCTCCACGACGGACAGGTACTCTTCGTAGCCCTTAATGTCTTCAAGCCAGTTCTTGGCGTTAAACGTCGCATTGATGGGGGTCGAATCAATACGCGAAAGCATCGTGAGCTTCTGAATACGGCTGGCACGGAACGTGTACTCCTTACGCTCCGAGCTCTCAGTGTAGTAGCCGACAAAATACCAGGTGCCGTAACGGTACCCAATACCGGCAACACTGACCTTCTCCTGCACGCGGGTCGCACCGGCAGCCGTCTGATAGGTGAACGTGACCGTCTTACGCTCCGCATAGGCGGTGAACAGCTCATTCAGGTGCGGGTTATCGCTAAAGTAAATACGCTGAAGAGGCTCGCGGTAGGTGTACAGGTTCTTCGCGCGCTGACGCTTGCCGGTCTTCGGCTCCAGAATCTTCGCGGCGGCGAGCGCCTCATCGGTGAGGTTCTCGCTGGTCAGCGCAATCTTACGCAGAATGCGGTAGGCGTCATCCTGCAGTTCGGTGCCTTCCCAGCCGCGCAGGATGGTGTTGATGAGGCGGAACTCCTCAGCGGTGGGGTTCCAGGCGGGCAGCTTAGCGGCGTTGCTGGGTTCGAGGCGGTAGCGCTCTCCCAGGTCCGTGGTCACGTGGGTGATGCGCGCGCCGGCATCACGCAGGGTCTGCTTGGCTCGTTCAAAGGCGCGTTCCTGGGCCTCGCTGAGGGAGCCGTTAGCGCGAGTGCTAATACCGAGCAGGGTCAGTAGCTCGTTGCGGCTGATGCCCTGGGTTCGGGTTGCGGTATCGGGCGCCTCGGCGGCGGTGGCGAGGCGGTGAAGAGTCATGTAAAGCTGAGCTGCGGTGGACATGATTCCATCATACCGTGTGTGTTCCGCGGCACTTACTTTGCGTGTGGAGTGGCTGTGGGAGGGATACGGGAAGATTACGCCGGCATAGAAAGCCCACCGGCACGCGCCATCAACACGCATCCCCGGTACGCAAAAGCCCGGCGCCCCTCCCACAATCGGGAGAAAGCACCGGGCTGTGCGTCTCTGCGCGTCTTACGTGAGAAGCGCGAAAAACGCGAGAACCTGGCTAGTCCTTAGCGGACGTCCAGCAGGTCCACCACGAAAATCAGAGACTCACCGGGCTTAATGACCGAACCAGCGCCGCGGTCACCGTACGCCATGTCGGCGGGAATCTCCAGGCGACGACGGCCGCCGACCTTCATGCCGAGCAGACCCTCATCCCAACCGCGGATAACCTGGCCAACGCCCACCTGGAACGGCAGCGGCTCGCCACGGTTCCAGGATGCGTCGAACTCTTCACCGGTGGAGAATGCCACACCAACGTAGTGGGTGAGCACGCGGGAGCCGGGAACAACCTCAGCGCCAGCACCCTCGATCAGGTCGGTAATGACCAGCTCGGTGGGGGCGTCGCCCTCGGGGAAATCGATTTCAGGCTTTTCGCGGTCGAGGTTACGCTGACCGAAAGACATGGGTGTCTCCTTTGATTGGTTCGACATACATCGAAATAGTGGGTGCGCTCGCCGCCTAAGCCGTATAGGCGGCGAGCGCGGTATAAAAATGTGACGTAAAAACGTGGGTCCCGAAAATATGGGTCCCGGGCTACTGTGCGGTAGCCGAAGCGGTAGCTGCCGGGGTTGCGGTTGCCGAGGCGCTCGCCTCCGCAGCAGCTGCGCTAGAAGCCGCCTGAGCACGCTGCAGGGTCTGCGGGTTCTCCTCCGCGCCCAGAATATCAACAACGAACACCAGAGTGCCCGAAGGCTTGGAACCGCCGGTGTCGTTACCGTACGCCAAATCCGCCGGGATGACTAGCTCAACGCGGGAGCCGACCTTCTTGCCCTTCAGACCCTGAGTCCAGCCCTTGATAACGCCCTGCAGGGAGAGGCCCATCGGGGTGGAAGCGTCATAGTTGCCGTCGAAGACCTTACCGTCGGAGTACTGCACGCCAATGTAACGCACGTACACGGTATCGGTTTCCTTGACCTCGGCGCCCTCGCCCTCAATGAGGTTCTTCGAGACGAGCTCAGTGTATTCCTGCTTGGTGTCGGGCAGCTTAATATCAGCCTTGCCGGTGGACTCATCCAGAGTGAAGGACGGCAGCGACGGGTCAGCCTCAACAGCCTTACCGGTTGCGTACTTGGGCAGCTTCGTCTTCACGGTGTACACCTCAACGTTAGTTGCGGCACCGGGCGAAGCGGTCGTAGTGGTCACGCCCGCGGTGCTACGCTGCTGCAGAACGTTGGTGGTGTACGAGAAAGAACCGCCAACCTTAATCTTCTTCAGGGTTTCGTACACCTGCGGTGCAGCCTGCTTCAGCTGATCGTTAATCGGCAGCAGAATCGGCTCGCTGGAGTAAGTGGAACCGTTAAGCTTGCCGTCGGTGCCGTTGAACACGGCAGCCTCAACGAGCACGTAGTCACCATCGTTGATGGAGTCGCCGTTACCTTCCTCAATCACGTATGCGGAGGGGCTAGAAGCGGCGAAGGGAGTCGCGAAGGACGCCTCAGGCGCAGCGGTCGCGTTCTTCAAGGTGTACTGCACCTTGGACAAATCGCCATTGCTGGACTGTGCGCCACATGCGGACAGTGCGAGCGCGAGAGCTGCCGCGCTGGCACCGAAAATAGTGAGCTTAGAGCGTTTGGTCATAGTGTTATCCTCTGGGGTTTTCTGTGAGAGTGGGGCGTGTGAGTGCCCGTGTGCCACAGAACAGTTTACAGGTATAGGTTTAGCTGTTTTATGCTACGGCACGTAGCTGTGTTCAGGCTGTGTCGCGGCGCGGGGTGCGCCGAGAAACTTTGGGGTGCGAACTTTGGGCGGGAACACGCTGTGCCGTAACGGTGGTGATCTGATGTTTTAGCAGGGTCGTTTAGCAGGGCGGCGGGAATGCCGCCTCCTGATGCTGACGCGCCTTAGACGCCAGCAGGCTCAGCACGTCCTCCAGCTCCTCGCTGCCGGTAGCAAACGGGTCCTTACACACCAGCGTGTGCTGCGGGTATGCGTTGAGCTTCAAATGCACCCAATCCACGGTGAACTGCTCCCCCGCCGCAACCGCCGCATTAATGAAACGCGAACGCTGCAGAGCGCGAGTGTTCGGCGGCTGAGTCTTCGCCGCCTCCGCAGCACCCTCAGGCAGGATGCGCTTGACCGCACCGCGACGAACCAGCGCATGGAAGACGCTACGCTCCGGGTCGATGTCGTGGTACGCCAAATCCAGCTGACGGATGCGGGCGCTCGCATAATCGGCAGGCTGACCAGCCGCGCGGGCGCGGGCAATATACGCATCCAGAAGCTTCTTCTTAATAGCCCAGTCAATCTCAGTGTCGATGCTGCTGTAGTCGCCGGACTCGATAGCGTCCAGGGTGCGTTGCCACAGGTCCAGGGCGTATTCCACGTGGTGGTGGTGCGCGCCGTACTGCTGCACGTACTGGCGTGCCGCATCCAGGTAGTGACGCTGAACGCTCAACGCCGTGTAGTGCTTACCGTCCGTGGTTTCGAAGGTTGCAGTGCCGGTCAAATCGTGGCTGATAGCGCGCAGAGCCGCCGGAACAGACACAATATCCAGGCTCGTGACCGGGAAGCGGTCCTCCAGCATGCGCAGCACCAGGTCGGTGCTGGCAATCTTCAGCAGGGTCGTCGGCTCCGCCATGTTCGAATCACCATTAATGACGTGCATGCGGCGGAACTTCGAAGCGTCCGCGTGCGGCTCGTCGCGGGTGTTAATGAGCGGGCGAGCGCGCGAGGTTGAGGTGGATGCCGCCTCCCAAATATGGTCGGCACGCTGCGAGAACGAATACGAGGGCACACCCGTGCAGGACGCCGGGTCGGTCGAACCGGGCACCGGGCCACCGTTCGGGTGGGTCTTACCGGCACCAACCAGAATCTGGCGGGTCACCAGGAACGGCACGAGCTGCTTAATCAGGTCGTTGAACTGCAATTTGCGGCTGATCAGGTAGTTCTCGTGGCTGCCGTAGGAGTTGCCCGCCGAATCCACGTTGTTCTTGAACAGGTACAGTTCACCGTCGAGGGGGCGGCCCTCCGCGCCTGCGAGCAGGCGCTTGCGGGCGGTACGCGCCAGATCAGCGAAAAGCAGCTCACCGGCGCGTTCCTGCGCGAGTAGTTCGTCAATGTTGCCGCATTCGGCGGAGGCGTACTCGGGGTGCGAACCCACGTCAAGGTAGAGCCTACCGCCGTTGGGCAGGAAGACGTTCGTTGAACGCCACTGATCCAGGACGGGCTTGAAAAGGGTGGCGGCGGACTCTTCGATGCTCAGCCGACCGAGCCCGTGCGGGACGTAGCTGAGCCCGAATTCGCTTTCAATGCCGAAAATACGGTGTTCCATGATGCTGACCCGGCGCGCAGGTGCGCCGGTTACTCGCCGCCCTTCTGGACGAAGCCGGTGACGAAGTCTTCAGCGTTCTCAGCGAGCAGGCCGTCAATTTCGTCGAGCAGGTCGTCGACCTCGCTCACGTCAGAGACAACGTGGGAGGCGGCGAGGGTCAGTTCCTGCTCCTGCTCGGCTGCGGTGGTTTCGGTCTGCTGTGCGCTGATGCGTTCGCGGCTCATGGTTCTCTCCTCAAGGGGTTTTCGGTTGTGGACAAATAAGTTTTTAGTGGGGTCGGGTGCGGGGTGTAAGGGTTTTGGTACCCGGATTCTCCTGCACCCTAACTGTGGGTTATGTGGTTTTTACTCTTCCGAATGGGGGTATTCGCCCCGGGGAAGAATATGAGTTTATGTGGGTTTGCGGCTGTGAGGCGCTACTAGCGCAGGCGGTTCAGCAACTCATCCGAATGGTTCACCTCATCCAGCAGCGGCTCCACCTGGGCGGCACCGTACCGGGTCGGCTCCATCATCATAAAACGAGTCAGATCCTTCGAATACCTGCCGCGGCAGGACACCGTATCCCAGTTAATACCCAGAATCTCCTCCGGCCAACGCGCCATCAACGTGCCACGCAAAAACGCGCGCGTCTCACGCGGCGGCTCGGTCGTCGCACGCTCAATCTGCTCCGCAGAGAACAGCGTGCGCATGCGGCCACGCGACACCAGACGGTGATACAGGCTCTTCGACGGGTCAATATCAGCGTACTGCAAATCCAAAGCCTTCAACTTCGGATTCGCATAATCTACGCCCTGAGCGACATACCCGCGCACCAGCGCATACTTCGCCACCCAGTCCAGACGATCCGCCAGCGAGAGCGGGTTGGTTTCCAAGGCGTCCAGAACCTCGCCCCACAGATCAAGAATCTGCGCGGTCGCAGCGTCCACGCCCGCCGGGTTTGACTCCTCATGCGCACGGGAGGCCTCATAGTAGGCGCGCTGAATCTGCAGGGCACTCGCCGAACCACTCGTGGACACCGGGTTCGGCAGAGTCGCCGAAGACGGCGCCAGCGGCAGCTGAACCGACAGCGACAAATCGTGGCTGACCGCGTGCATCGCCGCCACCGGATCGGACAGGCGCACACCCGGCAATACCGGAGCCTGCTCGCTGTGCGACTCAATCAGGTTCATCACCAGCGCCGCCGTACCAAACTTCAACAGGTTCGAATAGTGCGACAGGTTCGCATCCGCCGGAATCACGTGCAGGCGGCGGTACTTCGACTCGTCCGCATGCGGCTCATCGCGCGTATTCACAATCGGACGGCGAATCGTGGTCTCCAGACCAATCGTGCGCTCAAAGAAATCAGCACGCGAACTAATCTGGAAGCCAGGAACCTCACCGTGCGTACCAATACCCACACGGCCCGCACCCGTAAAAATCGCGCGGGTCGCAAAGAACGGCAGGAGCGCATCCGCAACCTGCTCGAACGGAACATCACGGCTGATCAGGTAGTTTTCGTGGGCGCCGTATGACTGGCCCTTCGAGTCGGTGTTGTTCTTGTACAGCTTCACCTGCGGCAAATCCTGCGCGTGATTGCCCAGCTCCACCAGCGACTCGTACGCCAGCGCGTCACCGGCAGCGTCATAGAGCACCGCGTCGGCGGGGGTCAGAACCTCCGGCGACGAATACTCCGGATGCGCATGATCCACATACAGGCGCGCGCCATTGGGCAGAATCGCGTTCATGGTCACGCGGTCCCAGTCCAGACGCTCCGGGAAACCACCGCGGCCGTGCACACCGGCGAGCGCATCCAGGGCGCTACGCGGCTCGGCGGGCTCACCCAGTGCCTGCACACCCGCCTCACGCATAATCTCCAGGGCGATATCTTCGCTGGTCAGCTCGGTGCGGGTGTGCGTCATCTGGCTTGAGTGGGCGGTGGATGCGTCCTGAACCTGACCGAACGCGTCACGCAGCGGCGACTCAGACTCACCCAGCCACTGACCCTCAGGGGTGGCGGTCGAGTAGTTCTCTGCCTGGCGTGCCTGCTCGGCGGTCAGCTCATCCGCCAGGGCGCGGCGCTGCAGCTGCTCGCGGAAGGCGGCGCCGCGGCGGAAGGCGAGCTTGGCGTAGGTGTTGACCACCAGTGCCGACAGCACGGTCGGGTTGGTGCCCGGCGCGGAGGGGGCGATGACGCCGTACTCGGTTTCTGCACCCATAATGCGGTGCACGCCGTAGCTGGGGGTGGAGTTCATGGGGTTCTCCTGAAAAAATCTATACCATCTAAAGGCTTTGGACCTGCGGTAATGCCGGTTGTATAGCGGGGTAAGCGCGAGGTGTGGGCTGAGTGCGCAGGTTAGCGGGTGCGCGCCGTCCGACTCATGGCGCGGGCGCTCGGTTTAGCGCGGCGGCTCCACCGACACCAGACGGCCACGTACACCGGCAACGGTGAGCGCGTCCTCAATATCGGGCAGCGGCGGCAAATCCACCTGATCCTCAAACTCGGCGCGTACCGCCTCCAGCAGGTGACGGGTACCAATACCCACACTCGAAGCGTCCGCACCGGCGGTCAGCGCCTGCAGCTGCTCCTTAATCGCCGCCTTCTTTGCGCGATCCACAATATTGCGAATCACCGCGCCCGAAGCGAAATCGCCGCGGTACAGCGTGTGAGTGGACAGGTTCGCGCTCGCACCAGAACCAACGACCATGGAAGAATCCACGGTCGCCACAGCGTACGCCGTGGAGGGGGTACGCGCGTACAGCTGACCTGCCGCCGCCGCAATCATCGCGGTCAGGGCGGCGCGGGTCGAACCGGCGGCTGCCACCTCCGCAGCGTCCAGGGGCAGGTCCTCGGTCAGGTACAGGCCGAAAATCTCTGCCGCACCGGCGGCGTCCGGGCGGTTAATGCGGATCTTCAGGTCGAGTCGGCCCGGGCGCATCACCGCGGCATCGATGAGGTCTTCACGGTTGGTCGCACCAATGACGATGACGTTCTGCAGCGACTCCACACCGTCAATTTCGGCAAGCAGCTGCGGCACGATGGTCGTCTCAATATCGGAGGAACGACCCGAACCGCGCATACGGAACAGCGACTCCATCTCGTCGAAGAACACGACAACCGGGTGGCCCGCCTCCGCCTTCTCACGGGCGGCCACGAAAATATCGCGGATCTGACGCTCGGTCTCGCCCACGAACTTATCGAGCAGCTCGGGGCCCTTAATGTTCAAGAAATAGCCGCGAGTAGCCGAACCCGGGTTCAGCGCAGCCGCACGAGCCGCCAGGGAATTCGCCACAGCCTTAGCAATCATGGTCTTACCGTTACCGGGAGGACCGTACAGCAGAATACCCTTGGGCGGCGCCAGGTGGTAGCGCTCAAAAATCTCGGGGTGCAGGTACGGCAGCTCCACCGCGTCGCGAATCTGCTCAATCTGTGCGCCCAGGCCACCAATCTGCTCGTAGGTGACGTCCGGGATCTCTTCCAGAACCAGTTCCTGCGAGCGGGAGGCGGGAACCTGCGAGGTCAGCATGCGGGTGCGCGTGTCAAGGGTGACCGCGTCACCGGTGCGCAGCTGCTCAATGTCGAGGGAACCAGCCACGCGCGCCACCTGCTGAGCACCCGAGGACGTATCAACCAGCACGCGCTGCTCATCCAGCACCTCACGCACGGTCACCACGTCACCGAAAGGTTCGGTGTCTAGGGCAACGACCGCCTCGGTCTTGTCGTTGAGTAGCACGGTCATGCCGGGGGTCAGCGTGGACAGGTCAATGAGCGGGGACACGGGAATACGCATCATGCGGCCGCTCACCTGAACATCCAGGTAGGTGTCAATCTCGGCGGGGGTCTTATCGTCCGCGACCTGCTCGTAGGTCATGGTCTGACCCTCATGCACCGCCAGCACAATTGCCGAATTCAGCGGCGGCATAACGTTCTGCGACAGGGACGCGCGCAGACGCTCCACCTGGTAGCGCATGCTGGTGATTGCCTCAACGAGCTTGCGGTTCTTCTCCCCCGCACCACGAATCTGTCGGCTCATATTGTCGCGGGTTGCCTCCGCCGCGGAAAGTCGACGCAGCACGGCGTCATACTCCTGCGCGCTGACGGGCTGACTGCCGGGCAGGGAGGTCGACCCGAAAGCAGCCGAGTAGTGCGGTGCCGCGCTGGCTGCACTGTGGGCGGTGCCGTACTGGGGGGTTCCTGCCTGATCTGCAGATTCGTGGGTGGACACGGTAGCTCCTTTAGCTGTTCGTCCTTGTCGGCGGCTACTCGGTGCGGGTGGTTGGGCACAGTGAGTAGCCTGGTGAGTGCACTGCGGGGGCTCCAGGCAACGCCCGTGCCCCCGCAGGTCAAAGGTGGTTCAAATTATTCGGCGGATTCAGTCGCCTCAGCTGCTGCGCTGTCGTTTTGCGCGGTACCGTTCTGTTCGAGCGCAATCTCGTTCGCGCGTGCGGCGTGAGCGGCAAGGTTCTTCGCATCGCGGGCTGCGCGGCGAATCTTCTTATCGGTCACCTCACGCTCACCCACGTTCATGGGAATCCACGCGTTCATATCCTCTTCAGAGAAATCAGTCTTGGACGCGCGACGCTTCGGTGCCAGACGCACCGCACCGTCAGCCAGGCGACGAGCCACGACCAGGAACGCGGTGTGTGCAACCATGCGGTGGTCGGGGCGGACCGCCAGGCCCTCCACGTGCCAGCCGCGCACAATGGTTTCGTCGCATTCGGGTTCGGTGAAGCGGCCGTCCAGGCGCATGCCCTCAACCAGGCGGGACATCTGGGTCACGGTCGCAACGTAGCAGATGAGCACGCCGCCGGGTGCGAGCGCCTCCGCTACAGCGTCCAGGCATTCCCAGGGTGCGAGCATGTCGAGTACGACGCGGTCGACGCTGCCGGGCTCTTCAACCTGCGGAAGGGTGTCCTGCAGGTCGCCGATGCTCAGCTTCCACGCCGGGTGGGGTCCACCGAACATGGTTTCGATGTTGCCGCGGGCGACGTCTGCGAACTCTTCACGACGTTCGAAGGAGTGCACGCAACCGTAGTCGCCGACTGCACGCAGCAGCGCGATGGACAGTGCACCGGAGCCGACGCCGGCCTCGACGACGCGTGCGCCGGGGAAGATGTCTGCCTTGACGATGATCTGGGCGGCGTCCTTGGGGTAGACGACGGCTGCGCCGCGCGGCATGGAGAGCACGAAGTCCTTGTAGAGGGGGCGCAGCGCCTGGTAGAGGATGCCGTGAGTGTTGGCGATGACGGTGCCTTCGGGTGCGCCGATGAGGTCGTCGTGCTTGAGGAAGCCCTTGTGGGAGTGGTATTCGCCGCCTTCGGCGAGGGTGATGGTGGTGATGCGGCCGCGTTCGTCAGTGATTTGGACGCGCTCGCCGGGGCGGAAGGGGCCGCGGCGGTTGATTGCGCCGGTAGGGGTGTGGGTGCCGCTGCTCACGGGGTGGTTCTCCTCGGGTTTGGGTCAGTCTGTGCTGTTCGCCGTCGCGGCGAACTGTGGACGGAAAAAATCCTTTTCTATTTTAGCGGAGTCTGCAAATCGGCTGTGGCGCATTACCCCGCGGGCGTGATAACCAGTCATCGGGTTCTACAACCGGTTAAACGCAAAAGGGGTGGGTGACCCTGGAGTTATTCCAGAGTCACCCACCCCTTTTGTTGCCCTCAGAAGCCCTACGCTTCCTTCTGCGCCTCGTACGCGCGAACCTCAGCTAACATCTCTGCGGCAAGCGCATCGACCGTCTCACGGTCATACGGGCGAAGAGCGTACAGCTCCTCCATAACCGACGAAGCCATCTTAGAGGACCACGCCCAGGCGTGCCGCCAGGATGTCACGCACCAGCGCGCCACCACCGACGGTGGTGTCCGCCAGAGCCTTCACAGCCCACGCATCCACAGCAGCCAACGCCGCCGGAGCGTTCAGGTCCTCGCCGAGCGCCTCACGCACAGCGGCCAGTAGCTCAACCGCCGCCTCATCGCTCGAACCCTCACGGCCCTCAGCCATCGACACCGCGTGACGGTAAGTGTCCAGGCGAGCCTTCGCGTGCTCCAGCAGCTCATCAGTCCAGAACCAATCCGAACGGTAATGCTGACCCATAATCGCCAGACGCACCGCGTTCGCATCCTCACCGGCTGCACGCAGACGCGAAACCAACACCAGGTTGCCGCGGGACTTGCTCATCTTGTGGCCGTCCAAACCGACCATGCCAGTGTGCGCGTAATGCTTAGCGTGCGGGCGCGCAGACACAGCCCACGAATGGCCCGCACCCAAATCGTGGTGCGGGAACATCAGGTCGTTACCGCCAGCCTGCACGGTCAGCGAACCATCCACAAAACGGCGGGCAATCATGGTGCACTCGATGTGCCAGCCGGGGCGGCCCGCGCCCAGCTCGCCGGCATCCCAGCTCGGCTCGCCCTCACGCTCAATACGCCACAGCAGCGGATCCAGTGCGTCACGCTTGCCGGCACGGTTCGGGTCGCCGCCGCGCTCAGCGAAAATCTCCAGCATCTCATCACGGCTCAGGTGACAGACCTCACCCGGCGCCCACGAGTAGCCCTCAGCGTTCGCAGGCAGCTCATGCACAGCCTTCAAGTCCAGGTACACGTCACCGTCAGGATGCACCACACCCTGCTCATCCGTGAAACCGGGCACGCGGTACGCCAGGCCGCGGCGCAGCAAATCCTCAATCAGCGGGAACATCCACTCAATGGACTCCACCACACCCACATAGTACGCAGGCGGAATCACGTTCAGCGCCTTCATATCGGTGCGGAACAGCTCCGTCTGATCCTCAGCCAGCTCACGCCAATCCACGTTCGTGGCGGTCGCACGCTCCAGCAGCGGGTCATCCACATCGGTCACGTTCTGCACGTACGTCACCGGCACGCCCGCATCCAGCCAGGCGCGGTGCAGCAAGTCAAAAGCAACATAGGTGGAGGCGTGACCCATATGCGTTGCGTCGTACGGGGTGATACCGCAAACGTACAGGCTCGCTGCCTTATCCTCCTGAACCTGAACAATCTCACCAGCTGCAGTATCAAAAATGCGCGGCAGCGCAGCCTGACCGGGCAGAGTCACAGAGGCCGGAGCATCCCAAGCTCGCATGGGTTTCCTTTCCGTAAAAACGCCCACACCCGGTGGACGCGCCACACCCGCCGCCCAACCTCAGAGCATGCGGGTGCCAAAAAATCTACTCTAATAAGAATACCCGCCCGTGAGAAACTCACGGACGGGTATGTCATATCACGCTGAGGGCTAAAGCCTTAGAACGCCGAAGAAGTAGCGTTCAGAACGCCAGTGCCCAGACCAACGAAAATCAGGATACCGAGCGCAATGCGGTACCAGATGAAAATGCCGTACGACTTCGACGACACGTACTTCAAGAACCAGCCAATCATCAGGTAACCCACCACGAACGCGACCAAAGTCGCCACGATAGTCGAGGGAATACCGTAATAGCCGGTCGCCTCCTCGCCGGTGACCACCTTGAAGGTCTTGTACAGACCAGACATGAACACGGCGGGCATGGCCAGCAGGAACGAGTAACGTGCCGCAGCCTCACGGGTGTAACCCATGAACAGACCCGCAGTAATCGTACCGCCCGAACGGGAAACACCCGGGATCAGCGCCAGCGCCTGTGCGCAACCGTACAGCAGGCCGTGACGGAACGTCAGGTCCTTCAGCTCACGCTGCTCGCGGCCGAAACGGTCCGCAAGACCCAGGAACACGGCGAACACAATCAGCATGGTCGCCACAATCCACAGGCTGCGGAACTGGGTGTCAATGTAGTCTTCCAGCAGCAGGCCCAGAACGCCGATGGGCAGGGAGCCAATAATAATCAGCCAACCCATGCGGGCATCCGGGTCATTGCGCGGTACACGACCGGTAAGAGTGCCAAACCACGCCTTCACAATGCGCACAATATCGCGCCAGAAGAAGATCAGAACCGCAGTCTCAGTACCCAGCTGGGTGATTGCGGTAAACGCGGCGCCCGGGTCAGCCTTCTCCGGCAGAATCTGACCAACAATGTTCAGATGCGCCGATGACGAAATCGGCAGAAATTCGGTAAGGCCCTGAACAAAGCCCAAAATAATCGCTTGAATCCATTCCACGCATTCAAGGATACAGGAGGCGCACCCGCCCGGAGCGGTTCGCCGAAGGTGATGTGGAACCTCCGCAAACCGCCCCGTCCACACTGTGAAACGCTCAGGGTGCCGTTTCAGGAGGTACACCGCGGTGCAACCGGGGCTTATCCACGGCTCATCAACGGTTCATCTACGGCTCAAAGAGACCGCGCAAACACCTCAAATACGCGCTCTCCGGCGCGGCGAAGGCGCATCAGCGGCGCGTTCTCCGGTGCAAGCGTACTAGCCGCACGACCAGTCAAAAACACCAGTCTCAAAATCAAAAACAGCGCTACCGCACCCAAAATTCAGCACATCAAACTCATCGAACTCAATATAACGAGCCGTCAGACCCTCCGGCAGAGCCTGCGCATAAAAATGAGTGCCACCCAGGTGAGTACCCACCGCAATTAGCGGCTTCGCCCACTCAAACCACGCCGAATCCTCCGCGTCCCAATCAAACGGACTCAGATAACCAGTCTGCGGGTCAACATTCTCAAACACATCACTGGGGACCTTACCGGCATTCGGATCATCCGTCGGAACCCACCCCACAAGAGCAGGCTTACGGTCCAGCGGCTGCTGACGATCCGCCAAAGCCCAGGCGCTGAAGCTCTCCTCCTCACCACGATGCTCACCGGGTCGGCGCACATCCTCAGGCGGCTGTGTACGGGAGGAGAACTCCTCCTCATTCAGGTACAACACCGCAAACTCGGCATCCAAAATATCGCGCAACAACAACTGGTACGGATGCACCCGAGCCTGCGCATACTGCACCTCAAACGGGTCATCACTTGCAGCATTCGTAGCTTTTCATGAGAGTTCCTCCCAGCAGATTATTCGCCCCACAGCCCGCCAATGCGCACACCACCTGCGCACATTAAACGCCTAAGGGGCGGGATACATACTCCCAGTATGCGTCCCGCCCCCGCTTCATGCGCGGCTAACGGTCACCCGCCAGCGGTCACCCGAAAACCTTGCACAAAGCATGTACGCTATCGCCTACGCCTGGCGCTCATCACGCAGCGCACGGTTCACAGCCGAAATCATCGCCTTCAAAGCCGCACGAGTCGTCGAGCTGTCCACACCAATACCCCACAGCACGCGAGAACCAACAGCAGCCTCAACGTAGCAAGCCGCGTTAGCAGTCGACGAAGACGACATGGTGTGCTCCGAATAATCCATCACGCGAATATCCACGCCCTCGCCCGACAGGATGTTCTGCAGAGCATCCACCGGACCGGTACCCGAAGCAGTACGGGTGTACGTGTGACCATCAATGTTCAGACCAACACGCAGAGTAGTCGCACCAGTATCAGCCGAATCAATATTAATCGACTCAATACGGTACTTACCCCAACGGTTCTGCGGATCAGCAGCAGGCAGGTACTCATCCGCAAAGATGTTCCACAGCTTCTCGCTGGTCATCTCGCCGCCCTCAGCGTCAGTACGAGCCTGAACAATCTTCGAGAACTCAACCTGAGCACGACGCGGCAGATCCAGACCGTGATCCTGCTTCAGCAGGTACGCCATGCCGCCCTTACCGGACTGCGAGTTCACACGAATAATCGCCTCATAGGTACGACCCAGATCGCGAGGATCAATCGGCAGGTACGGAACCTCCCAGTACACCTCATCCACGGTCTTACCCGCCTCAGCAGCGGTACGCTCCAGAGCCTCAAAGCCCTTCTTAATAGCGTCCTGGTGAGAACCAGAGAACGCGGTGAACACCAGATCGCCACCATACGGCGAACGCTCGTGCACCTTCAGCTGGTTGCAGTACTCAACAGTCTTACGGATACCGTCAATATCAGAGAAATCAATCTGCGGATCCACACCCTGGGTGTACATGTTCAGACCCAAAGTCACCAGGTCAACGTTACCGGTGCGCTCGCCATTACCGAAGAGGCAACCCTCAATACGGTCAGCACCCGCCAAGTAACCCAGCTCAGCAGCAGCCACGCCGGTACCGCGGTCATTATGCGGGTGCAGCGACAGCACAATGTGCTCGCGGTGGTTCAGGTTGCGGTCCATCCACTCGACAGAGTCGGCGTAAACGTTCGGGGTAGCCATCTCAACGGTAGCGGGCAGGTTCACAATCAGCTCGCGGCCGTTCTGACCGACCTCCAGTTCCTCAGCCACAGCGTTCACCACGCGAGCCGCGTACTCCAGCTCAGTGCCGGTGAAAGACTCGGGCGAGTACTCATAGATGACCTTAGTGTCAGAGATCATCTGCTCTTCGTACTTGCGGCACAGGCGCGCACCCTGCAGGGCGATATCCAGCACGCCCTCCTGATCCTGGTTGAACACCACGCGACGCTGCAGAACGGAGGTCGAGTTGTAGAAGTGCACAATCGCCTGCGGTGCGCCCTCAATCGCCTCAAAAGTGCGGGCAATCAGGTGCTCACGCGCCTGCACCAGAACCTGAATGGTCACATCCGAAGGAATGTGGCCGTCCTCAACGAGAGTGCGCACAAAATCAAAGTCAGTCTGCGACGCCGAAGGGAAACCAACCTCAATTTCCTTGTAACCCATCTTCACCAGCAGCTTGAACATCGCAAGCTTACGGTCGGTGTCCATGGGGTCAATCAGCGCCTGGTTGCCGTCACGCAGATCCACTGCGCACCAGCGCGGAGCCTTCTCAATGACCTTATCCGGCCAAGTGCGGTCCGGCAGGTCAACAACAATCTGCTCGCGGAAAGGGCGGTACTTGTGTACCGGCATGGGGCTGGGCTTCTGGTGGTTTTTCATGATGAATTTCCTGTTGGTTGTTCCGTCTCGCTCTACCCCAAATGTGGGGCTCGTACCGTGCCGGGTATCGGTCCCCGGCAGCCGTGGTCAAGGCGGTGCATCAGAGAGGATGCGAAGGTGAGATGCCGCGTCAAAAAGCCGGAACGGTTGCGGCAGATTCTAGCGTGCCCCGTTCCGGCGAATAAGCAGCAGGTTCACTGCCTGGCGGGTAACCCCGCGCTTGCTCTCACCGTCAATAGTCATGCCTCCACGCTATCACAGGGGTCGGAGGCGGTGGCAGGGCACCCGGGAAGCCGTCCATCATCTGGAAAGAATCAACGACAAAGGGGCGCAGCCACCATTTCTGGCGCTACGCCCCTTCTGTTCGCTATTCACGTATCTGCGCTATGTTCTACTAGCTACAACCTAGTAGGCGAAAGCAGTCTGGCACTTGTGCTGATCAGCAGTCTGACCGGTCGCGTTACCCGCAATCGCAGCCTCCTGCTTCTCCATCGCCTCACCGGACGGGAAGTCAGTACCAATCGTCACCGACACGCCCAGAACCTCTTCAGTAGCCACCACGCGGGTTACGTTCAGCTTCGCGGCGATTTCCTTCGCCTCCGCCTCGTAACCGGTCGAGTAGAACACCGTGGTGAAGTTCGTCGGGCTAGCGGAGGTACCCGGAGTAACATTCGTGTAGCCCAGGCCCTCAATCACCGAAGCGATCGTAGCCGAGCGGCCATCCAGACCGGTCGCGTTGTACACGTTCACCGGAACCGTACGATCCAGCTGAACCGGAGCGGCAGCAGTAGCCGGCGCCTCCGGAGCCTTCTCCTCCTTCAGCGACTTATCATCACGCAGACGCTGGAACACGTTCGCAGCATCCGCAGAAACCTGCAGACGGTTCTCATCCTGGCTCCACGGCTCAGTCGGCACGGTCGCAAACACAACGTTCGACAGGTCCACGCCACCAAGAGTCGCACCAACACCCACCAGAGTGCTGATATTACCCAGGTTCTTATCCACCGTCACGTTCTGAGTAATCGCCTCAGCAATATTAATCAGACGGCCCGGATTCGACAGAGTACCCTCGCTCTTCACCTTACGCAGCAGCGAAGACAAGAAGCCCTGCTGAGCCTGAATACGACCAATATCGGAACCATCCGAGAAGCCGTGGCGGCTACGCAAGAACGCAAGAGCCTGCTCACCCTCAACCGAAGAAGTACCGGCAGGAAGCTTCAAGCCACTGTACTCGTCATCAATCGGAGCATCCACACACACCTGAACGCCGCCAACAACCTTCGACAGCTCCTTCACAGCGTTAAAGTCCACCAACATAAAGTGGTCAATATTCACACCGGTCAGCTTACTAATGGTCGCCACAGTACAACCGGGACCACC
Source organism: Rothia sp. HMSC066G07 (assembly GCF_001814485.1). Taxonomy (NCBI): domain Bacteria; kingdom Bacillati; phylum Actinomycetota; class Actinomycetes; order Micrococcales; family Micrococcaceae; genus Rothia; species Rothia sp. HMSC066G07. The sequence goes on from NZ_KV816924.1 coordinate 214,968, forward strand.
GCGAGACAGAGACTCGTTAATCTGAACGTTCTCCTCAGCCGGGTACACGGTGCCGCTCTCAGGGTCAGTACACTGCGGAACGTCAACCATCAGGTCACGCGGGAACGACAGCACGCTCACGTTCTTACGGTCCTTGCTGATCTGCAGAAGCATCATCACGTCCGCGCGAGCCTCAGAATTGCGGTCATCCTCATCACCGTACGCACCGTTATTACCCTTACGGGTATCGGAGCCAATCACAAGAATGTCCAAGGCGCCGTTCTCCAGGCCGTCCTTGTAATTGCTGATGTTCAGCTCCTGAGTATGCAGATTATTGCGCATACGCAGAGCCAACACGCCACCAAAGCCAACAACAATGACGAGCATGCAAGCAGTAAGCAGAGCAATCCACTTATTGCGGTTTGAAGTCATCACCGTCGTGCGCATATGACGACCGGTGCTTCGTAAACGAGGTGCCTGGGGCATACCTTTTCTCTTTCTGCCGGTGAGCAAGTGCTTTCTCAGAGTAACACTCTTCCCTATGAGCGCCGAATGAGAGTGAAAAGTTTCACCCGGAGGCATGCACATATTTCTGCAAGCCACCGGGTGAAAACTAAGGATGCGCGACCGCCCCGAAGACAACCTCTCAGGGCCACCTTTCGGGGTGACCTCGCAGGGGTGACCTCTCAGCGCAAATTCTCTGGGCGATGCGCTCAGGAAAGCTACTAGAATCCCAAACGGTTCAACGCACGCGCGTCAGACTGCCACTCCTTCGCAACCTTCACATGAATATTCAAATAAACGCGGGTACCGAGCATCGCCTCAATCTGCTCACGAGCCTTCGTACCAATCTTGCGCAGATTCGAGCCGCCCTTACCGATAATGATGTACTTCTGCGACTCACGCTCCACAAACAGGTTCACGTGCACATCCAGCAGCGGGTTATCCTCCGGGCGGCCCTCACGGAACTCCATCTCCTCAACCGTCACAGCAATCGAGTGGGGCAGCTCCTCACGCGCACCCTCCAGAGCTGCCTCACGCACCAGCTCCGCAATGAGGGTTGCCTCCGGCTCATCGGTCAGCTCACCCTCGGGGTACAGCGGCGGCGACAGCGGAGTGTACTGCGCCAGCAGGTCAGCGACCGCATCCACCTGGAAATGCTTCACAGCAGACACCGGGATAATCGCAGCCCAGCCGCCCTTACCGTCAACCGGCATCGGCTCAGACACCTCACCCGCACGGCGCTTAGCCGCAGGACCCGAACCCTTCGCGAAAGGCACAGCATCATTCTTGCCGCCCTTACCCTTGGGGCCCTTACCCTTCTGCTTCGCACGATGCGCGGCACGCTTAGCACGAGCCGCACGCTCAGCGCTCATGACCTCCTCGCCGAGTGCCTCAACAGCCAGCAGCTGCTCACGCAACTCCTCAGAGCTCACAGTGTCAGCCTTCGTCACAATCGCGACGACCGGCTTATTGCTCGACGCCACCAGCTGCGACGCAATGTAACGGTCACCCGGACCGATCTTCTCATTCGCCGGAATGCAGAAGCCCAGCACATCCACCTGCGAAAGGGTGCTCGCCACCAGGTCGTTCAGACGCTCACCCAGCAGAGTGCGGGGGCGGTGAATACCCGGGGTGTCCACCAGAATCAGCTGGTACTCGTCCTTGTGCACAATACCGCGAATCGTGTGGCGGGTCGTCTGCGGACGGTTCGAGGTGATAGCCACCTTCTGGCCAACCATAGCGTTCGTCAGAGTGGACTTACCGGCGTTGGGGCGGCCCACCAGCGACGCGAAGCCCGAACGGAAATTCTCCGGGTAGGTCGGTAGCGGGGTGCTCAAGTCCAGCGTGCTCAAATCGAGCGGGGTGTACTCCTGGTCCATTGTGTTTCTCCTTATCAACCCCGTGCGGGGCGTATGGGATGCCAGCCTCATCTGCCTGCGCCTTCCGGGGGCGGGGCGGCCGGCTCAAAGTGTGTATGGGATGATGCGGCGTCTATATTCGATGTCTAGCGGTTGCCGTGCTGATCGGTTGCCGGTTCAGCCTCTGCAATGTCTCCCGGAAGATCCGGATGCGCGTGCGGCTCAGCCACAGCGGGCGGCTCGGTATCCACTGTGAGGATGTCAGCAACCTCCGCGGAATTAGGCTCCGAGGAAGATGCCGCGGAACCTTCAGCACCCTGCTGCTCATCACGAGGCGGCTCATACCACGCCTGCAACATATCCACCTGGTGGCGGCGACCCGACGAACCAATCGCACGAATATGAATGCCGTCAATCTCAATCTCAGAACCGATAATCGGCACCATGCCCAGATGCTTAGCGAGCAGACCGCCCACCGTATCAACATCTTCATCGTCGAGTTCACGACCGAAAATTTCGCCCAGCTCATCAATACCCAGACGGGCAGAGAGACGGAACGTGCCGTCGTCATTCAGCGTGTACTCGGGGCGCTCACGGTCGTACTCATCAGAAATGTCACCGACCAGCTCCTCAATCAGGTCCTCAAGGGTAATCAGACCGGCGGTGCCGCCGTACTCATCAACAATGATCGCCACGTGCGTGGACTCGCGCTGCATCTCACGCAGCAGGTCCATGGCGCGCTTCGACTCGGGCTCAAAACGAGCCGGGCGCATCAGCTCAACCACGGTCGGCAGGGCGGTACCTTCGGGAGCCTCGCCGTGCAGGATGAAGGCGCGCATCGCGTCCTTCAGGTAGAGCACACCCAGAATCTCATCGCTCGAATCACCAATCACCGGCATACGCGAATAACCCGAACGCAGGAACAGGCTCAGCGCCTCACGCAGAGGGGTGTCACGGCTAGCGGTGAGCATGTCGGTGCGCGGAACCATGAGCGAACGGATGCGGGTATCGTCCATCTCAAAGACGGACTGCACCATTTGCGCCTCGTCATCCTCAATGGTTTCAGCGTCGGAGGCGCGGTCCAGGAACTCGCGCAGCTCCTCCTCATCGAACACACCCACCGGGGCCTCAGCCGAACGTTCCGGCGCCAGGCGCACACTGAGCTTATCGAGCAGACCGGTCGCCGGGCTCAGCAGAACCGACAGGTAGTGCACCGGACGAGCCAGCACACGAATCGACGCGACCGGGCGGTTACGACCCAGAGCACGAGCCAGTACATGCAGAATCGGGTAGCCCACCAGCGCAACAATCACGAGGGTCAGCACGACGGCGAGCGCGTGCACCTCGACCAGGTTCAGCAGGCAGGTCATGGTGGCGAGCACCGCGGCGGCTGCCGCAATGAGGCGGGTCAGGCGCAGCGGGTGCGTGTACGCTTCGGAGTCACCGTCGAGAGTGCGCTGCAGGACGCGGGCGCCGAGAGTGTCCGGGTGTGCTTCCACGGCTTCTTCCGCTTCGTTGTGCGGCAGGTAGGTGAATGCGGTTTCGGCGATTGCCGCGACCACGGTCAGGCAGAGCGCGAGAACGGCGAGGAGGACTGTGAGTAGAATGTCCACGCCGCTCCCCTAGTGTCGGGTTTCGACCGGTGCCGGGCGACCCAGGAACTCTTCGAGGATGGAGCGCTGAATGCCGAACATTTCAGCTTCCTCTTCGGCGGTGCCGTGGTCGTAGCCCAGGCAGTGCAGAATGCCGTGAGTGGTGAGCAGGCACAGCTCATCGAGGGTGCTGTGACCTGCATCTGCGCCCTGACGTGCGGCGACGGGCGGGCAGAGGATGATGTCGCCGAGCATGCCGCTGGAGGGGTTTTCGGGGGTTCCCGGCTCCAGCTCGTCCATGGGGAAGCTCATCACGTCGGTTGCGCCGGGCAGGTCCATCCATTCGATGTGCACGCGTTCCATTTCGTCTTCGTTCACGATGGCGATGGACAGGTAGGTGTCATCGGCAAGGTGCATGCGTTTGAAGGCGTGCTCGACGAGGCGGGTGAGCACCTCGGTGTCTACCGCTTCGAAAGATTCGCGGATGAAGGCGTCGGTTGCCGGGTCGGCACCGGTTGCGGGTTCTTCACAGTCGAATTCGATCTCTGCCACCGTTTAGCGTCCTTCCGGGGTAGTCTGTGCGTTATCGGCGTTGGCTTGGCCCTTCTCGGCGTTCTTTTCGGAGCCGCCGTTAATACCAGCGCGGTCCAGCAGCTTCTCAGCTGCGGCCTCGATGGTGGCGCGCTTGACCTTGCGGTTGCGCTTGCGTTCCATTGCCTTCTGGTCTTCGCCCCACTGATCGTAGGCGGACACAATATTCGAGACCAGGGTGTGGCGCACCACGTCGGAGGATTCCAGGATGCTGAAGTGAATGTCCTCCACGCCCTGCAGAATGTTGCGCACCTGCTTCAGGCCGGATGCGGCGCCACCGGGCAGGTCAACCTGGGTGATATCGCCGGTGATGACCATCTTCGAACCGAAGCCTAGGCGGGTCAGGAACATCTTCATCTGCTCGGCGGTGGTGTTCTGTGCCTCGTCGAGGATGATGAACGCGTCATTGAGGGTGCGGCCACGCATGTACGCCAGCGGTGCGACCTCAATGGTGCCCGCCTCCATGAGCTTGGGGATGGTTTCGGGCTCGAGCATGTCGTGCAGCGCGTCGTAGAGCGGGCGCAGGTACGGGTCGATCTTCTCGTTGAGGGTGCCGGGCAGGAAGCCCAGACGCTCGCCAGCCTCCACGGCGGGGCGGGTGAGGATAATGCGGTTCACTTCGTGGCTCTGCAGCGCCTGCACAGCCTTCGCCATGGCGAGGTAGGTCTTACCGGTACCCGCCGGGCCGATGCCGAAGATGACGGTGTTCGCGTCGATAGCGTCCACGTACTTCTTCTGGTTAATGGTCTTGGGGCGAATCGTGGTGCCGCGGGTGGAGAGGATGCTGGTGGACAGCGAGTGCGCCGGGTTGCTCAGTTCGTCGCCGAGCATGCCCATGAGGCGGTGAATGACCTGCACGGTAATCTGCGTGTCGTGGCTGGAGAGTACGCGCAGCTCGTTCAGCAGCTTTGCGGCGGTGTTGACGGCCTCGGAGGGGCCGGTGATGAGCACGTCCAGGTCCTTGGGACGCAGGCTAATCTGCTCGAAGTAGTCCTCGATAATCGCCAGGTGCGCGTCCTGCGGGCCGAGCACGGCGATCATTTCTGCGGCGCTCTTGAAGGATACGGTGCGCGCGGTCGAGAGAGGTCGGGAGGTAGTCATATGGGCTCCTTGGCTAGTGATGTATTTACAAGTATAGATGCGCGTGATGCACCACGCACCGGAGGGAATCCAGTAGCGGGCGCTCTACCAGCGGCCCAGCACCACGTTCAGGGTGCACATGGCGGCAGAACCGGCGGTGGAGGAACGCAGCACCTCGTCGCCGAGTAGTGCCAGCTGCGCGCCGGCGTCGGTGAAGAGCTGCACTTCGCGGTCGCTGATGCCGCCTTCGGGGCCGACGAGCAGGTAGATCTCTTCGGGCAGGTTCTCTGCCTCTACCAGCTTGCGTGCCAGGGCGCTGAGGCGTTCGGTCGCCTGCTCATGCAGGATGAACACGGCGGCGGACTGCTCGGAGCCTTCACCGGCAACTTCTTCAATGAGTTCCACCAGGTCGGCGGTGCTGTACAGGTCGTACACTTCGGGAATGAGCGCGCGGCGCGACTGCTTCGCCGCGGCGGTGACGGTGTTCTGCCACTTGGTGTGTGCCTTGGAGGCGCGCTCCCCCTTCCAGCGCACGATGGAGCGGTCCGCGCTCCACGGAAGCACACCGTACATGCCCAGCTCGGTGGCGGTTTCGATGGCGAGCAGATCGCGGCCGTCCTTCGCGAGCGCCTGCACCAGGTAGATGGAGGGTACGCTGCGTTCCTCGCACAGCTCCTGCACCTGAACGCTCACGCCGTCCGCGTTGATGGAGGCAACCGTACCGAGTGCGCGGCGGCCGGTGCCGTCACCCAGGTCGATGCGTTCGCCGAGCTCAAGGCGCTTGACGAGGGCATGCTTGCCTTCGGAGCCGCCGAGCGCGCAGGTGGCGCCGGGGGTGAGTGCGTCGTATTCTTCCGTGCTGATGTAGAAGATGGGGGCGCTCATGGTTCTCCTTGAGGTGCGGTTTGAAAGCGTGGGTAATGTGCGGGTGGCGTGAGAAATAGGTGTGTAGCTTAGCGCGGGCGCGTACAGCGCAATGCTGACAGCAGTGCTGACAGGAATGCGGCGGGTGCGGGTTGAGTACCGCACCCGCCGCATCCTCAGCTTGGTGTAGGAATCCTACTTGAACTGGTCCTTCAGGCGGGAGAAGAGGCCACCGCGGTGCTTGACCTGCGAACCTTCGGTGAGGGATTCACCGCGCAGGGCGGCGAACTGGCGCAGCAGTTCACGCTGTTCTTCGGTCATGTCGGTGGGGGTGACCACCTGGATACGCACCAGCAGATCGCCGCGACGCTCGGTGCCGAGCACGGTTGCACCCAGGCCGTTGAGGGTGATTACGTCACCGCTCTGAGTGCCTGCGGGGATCGCAACTTCCTGGTCGCCATCGAAGGTATTCAGCGGAATGGTGGTGCCCAGTGCCGCCGCGACCATGGGGATATTCACGGTGGTAACCAGATTGTCGCCCTCGCGGCTGAAGTACTTGTCGCGCTTGACGTTCAGGTCAATGTACAGGTCGCCGTTGGGACCACCGTACAGGCCTGCCTCGCCCTTGCCGCGCAGGCGGATACGCGCCTGGTCGTGCACGCCGGCGGGAACATTGAAGGTCAGCGGCACGTCTTCACGTACGCGGCCCTGACCGTGACATTCAGGGCAGGGGGTCTTGATGACGGTGCCGTAGCCGTGGCAGTCGGGGCATTCAACCTGCTGCATGACGGTACCGAGGATGGACTGCACGCGGCGCTGCATGAAACCGTGACCGGAGCAGGTGGTGCAGGTTTCGGGCTGAGTGCCCTCTGCGGTGCCTTCACCATTACAGGACTTACAGGTCACGGCGGAGCGACGCTCAATGGTCTTCTCAACACCGAACACGGCGTCCTGCAGGCTGATGGAGACGGTAATCAGGTCGTCCTGGCCCTGACGCATGCGGGATGCGGGGCCGCGGGCACCTGCCGCGCCGCCGGTGAACATGTTCAGCAGGTCCTCGAAACCGCCGAAGCCGCTGAATCCGCCGCCCGGGTAGCCGCCGCCTCCGGGGTAGCCTGCGCGGCCCTGTTCGTCGCCGGTGGTGTCATAGTTGCGGCGCTTTTCGGGGTCGGAGAGCACCTCGTAGGCGAGGGTGACGCGCTTGAACTCTTCGGCTGCGTCCTCGGAGGGGTTCACGTCGGGGTGCAGCTGGCGTGCCTTCTTTCGGTACGCCTTCTTGATCTCTTCAGGGCTGGCGTCTTTCGATACGCCGAGAGTATCGTAGTGGCTCATGCGTTTCCTTCCTCTCGAGACGATGGCGGTGCTCGATGAGTGCACCGCCAACAATGGTCGTATCAATTCTAGGGGATACCACCCCCGACCCGATACAATGGCTAGGCTGAATGGGGGTCGCTCCCGCTATCCGCTTAATCTGCGGTGCCTGTGCCCCTGAAATCGGCTCCGTAGTCCTATTGCGATTTTCACCCCTACCGCCCCAGAGGAGAATACGTTGAGTACCCACCACTCCCCCTACGGCTGGGGTGCCCAGGATCTAAACGCCGCCCGCATGAGCCGCCAGGCGCCGCCTCCGCGTAAGGTGCCGCTGCGCCGCGGCCTGCTGATTGAGGATATTAACGGCTGGGTGGGTGAGGTCGTGAAAGCTGAACGCATCGGCGGTGCTCTCTTCTTCGGACTCGAGGACGCGAAGGGTCGCGTGAAGAATTTTCCGTTGGGTCCGGGCTACATGATTGAGGGTGAGCCCGTTGAGATTGTCGCCCCGGTGGCGGCGAAGGAGCCGAAGCGCACGATTTCTCGTTCCGGTTCTATTGCGGTGAAGAACGCCCCGGCTCGGGTGGCGCGCGCCTCCCGCATCTGGGTTGAGGGCCTGCACGACGCCGAGCTCGTGGAGAAGGTCTGGGGCCACGATCTGCGCGTTGAGGGCATTGTTGTGGAGCCGCTGCACGGCGTGGATGATCTTGCCGGTGCTATTCGTGAGTTCGCGCCGGGCCCGGGCCGCCGCCTGGGCATTCTGGTCGACCACCTGATTGAGGGCACGAAGGAGCAGCGTATCGTTGCGGAGGCGCTTGCCGTGCCGGGTGCCGCCGGGCACGTGAAGATTGTGGGCCACCCGTTCATCGATATTTGGCAGGCAGTCAAGCCCTCGGTGCTGGGTTTGAAGGCGTGGCCGCAGGTGCCGCGCGGTGAGGACTTCAAGAAGGGTACGTTGCGTCGTCTGGGTCAGCCGCACGAAACGCAGGCGGATGTGGCGCAGGCGTGGAAGCACATCCTCTCTCGCGTTGACTCCTACGCTGACCTGGATCCGACGCTGCTCGGCCCGGTCGAATCGCTCATTGATTTTCTGACCGAACCGGGTGCCTAACCACACGGAAACCCGCTATTGCGCCCCCGTCTGCGGGCGCAGGTGTGAATTTGCTCAGAACCTTTCCCTCGAGGGCATTATCCTGTGGGTTTTGTTCCCTAAAGCGGTACAATAGTTGAGCGTGTGGCATTGCCCCTGTGGGTTTATGTTGCGCCATCACTACACTCTTAGGTCACCACCGCTCAAACGATTCACCTCCTCGGAGGGCAGATCCACCGGCTTAGGTGATCACCACAAGAAACTTCTATCGAACCAGGATTTTCGTGACTAACGATGTTCGCCCGGCAACCGGGCCTCAGAAAACCCGTAAGATTAGCGTGATTCAGGACCGCAACCGTGCGACTCTCGCGCATTTCGGCGGTATTCTCGGCATCATCCCCTCCGCTGCGGTTTTCTACGTCAGCCGCAATAACGCACCCTTCGCTGAGCAGGAAGCTCGCGAGGCGATGAACTTCACCCTCCTGCCCTCCATTGCTCTGGTGGCGCTGTGGGTACTGTCCTTCCTGCCCGGCATGGGCAACACTGCCATGGTTCTGGGCGCGCTCGTGTGGCTGTTCATGGCGGTTGCATCTGTCCGAGCCGGTATTGAGGTGAACCGCGGTGAGCCGTACAGCTACCGCATTAACCCGCGCCTGCTGGACCGCTTCTACTCCACCGAGAACGCAGAATCCGCAGAGTCCTAAGAACTGCCGGTCCTAAACCGCGCTGATAGCTTTTACACTGAACGCCCCGCACGTTGTGTGCGGGGCGTTTTCGTGTTTAAGTGGGGCTTCTTTGCCTAGTGCGCGTGAATTGCTGCAAACTCTACCGAATGGTGCTGTAGATAATCGTTGTTAAACGATCGTGGGCCCCTGTTACCAGGAGCCCACAACCGTATTCACTCAACTTCAGCAAAGACGAGAACACGCTGTTAGACATATACCGTCCTGCCATGACCTATTATGGCACAGCGTAACCTTCAACCACAACTTGAAATTGGGTGTTTTGGAGAATTTTTTCTAAGGAAAGTAATCGAAAAATACGCATCCCAAAAGCGGCATGAAGGAGTGGAAAATTCTTTCGGCTAGTCCAGCACAAATGCGAACAATTAGCACACCGGTGTAAGGTGTGATGCTCCCCCAAAGTCCCTCCAAACAGCCCCGAAAAATTTTTTAAAAGTTTTTTGAGACCCGCAAAAACACCCCGAAATCACCGAAATATTACGGCAATACCGGGGTGCACGCTATTCGCAGGCAGCGTTAGAGAAAAGCATCAAGTGGAGATGCGACAGACCAGAACCGGAACGCCGCCCCGATTGAAAAGCCCCTTGTCAGACCAATGCTTCTTAGTGCTCCTCGTGCTCTTCCGAGACCTCCGGGAGCAGCTCGCGGGTGACAGCATCGCCCAGCAGGCGGCCCTTGAGGGTTAGTCGCACGTGGGCTTCAGGGTCAGGTTCAGCTTGAGGACTCAAAGCATCAGGCTCAATCAGAGCTTGAGAAACCAGCCAGCGCAGGGAGGCGCCCAGCTGCGCCTCATCATGCACGGCGAGCAGCTCGCGCATCGCCAAGCCCTCACGCACACGGATCATGAGCATAATCGTCTCAAAAGCACGAGTGGCGGTGTCCAGCACCTCACGTGCCGCCGCCGGGGACTCCCCCGCACGCACCTTCTGCGCGTACGGTACCGGGTGCTTCACGTTCCACCAGCGGGTACCGTTCACGTGCGAGTGCGCGCCGGGGCCGATGCCCCACCAGTCCTGGTTGCGCCAGTAGGCGAGGTTGTGGTCGCTGCGGGTGTCCTCGCTACGCGAGTAGTTGGAGACCTCGTACCAGTTGTAGCCGGCTTCGGTGAGTAGCTCCTCGGCGAGCAGGTACATGTCCGCCATGAGGTCTTCGTCGGGCATGGTGTATTCGCCGCGGCGGATCTGCGCGGCAAGCTTGGTGCCGTCCTCCACGATGAGCGAGTACGCCGAAATGTGGTCCGGCTCGTAGGAGATTGCGGCGCGAACACTTTGCTCCCACTGCTGCAGGCTCTCCCCCGGCGAACCGTAAATCAGGTCCACGGACACCTGCAGGCCAACCTCCTTGGCCCAGGCGACGACCTTCGGCACGTTGGAAGGCGTGTGGGTGCGGTCGAGTACCTGTAGCACCTCGGGGACGACGGACTGCATGCCGAAGGATACGCGGGTGAAGCCGCCGTCCTTGAGGGTTTGCAGGTCTTCGCGGGTGACGGAGTCGGGGTTTGCTTCGGTAGTGACTTCTGCGCCTTCGACGAGGCCGAATACGTCGATGGCTGCCTGTAGGATGCGTACGAGGTCGCGGGCGGGCAGTTTGGTGGGGGTGCCGCCTCCGAAGAAGACAGTGTGCATGGGGCGTTTTGCGACGCCGGATGCCTCGAGGGTGCGGGCGGCGAAGAGGATTTCTGCGATGGCATCGTCGGCGTAGGTGCCGAGGCCGATGCCGTCGCCGAAGTCTTCGGTGGCGTAGGTGTTGAAGTCGCAGTAGCCGCAGCGTACGGAGCAGAAGGGGATGTGTACGTAGAGGCTGAAGTCGCGGGTTTCGCATCCTGCCGCGCTGGTGGCGGGGATGCGCCCGTCGCGGGGTGCGGGGGCGCCGGTGGGCTGGGCGGGCATTCTGCCTCCTGGAACTAGGTGTGGCGGTTGGGGGAATCAAATATGGGCACCGCGCATGCGGCTACGCGGTTAGCATCAACGGGCGGTATATCAACAGACAGCGTGCAGAGAACCCGGCGGTACACGAGGCACCAGTCGGGTTCTCATATGCCTAACTTTCGTAGGGCCCCATAAATCGTGAGCCATTGAAATGAATCATATGAGTTGGGTCGCTCTCCAACCAGACTTCTGTCTCCCAAGCAATATCCATTAGGTGAGAGCGGAGCACTTGTCGGTTCGGGAAACAGGAAACATACACGATTCCAGCTTCCGACCCTCCAAAAAGTGATTCCAAATCTTTCTTGCGGAGAGGATTTACTGGACCATGAGTTGTTACTGCTTCCATCAAGAAGAGCCAATTTTTATCCTCCTGATACACAACCAAGTCGGGCATCTTTCCATGCATATCAAGATTAATTCCAAGAGACGAAAATATCTCTTTATCATAATGAACTGTTTTATTATCTGCATCACCAATATACAGAACTCGACCCCCAGGTATAAAACGAGGGCAAAACTCCTCAACCATGGCCTTAATTAGTTTATTTTGGCCACCAGGATTAATATATTCGATTTCATTCGAGGGCATACGAACCGGAATCTTGTGTATTTTACGCTCTTCACGTTGCAATTCCACTAGGCTCGGAGCATATGCTAGATATTCTTCAAGAGCAATACGAAATTCACTAGAAGTATCATCATTGCTTCCTGAATACATGCGAATCACACTTAGCGCATTGGGGCTAACCCTATATACATTTTTTGATGAATTAGTCGGGCGATCCGGATCATCATCATTGTGTTCGCAAAAAGCTGCTGCTACAAACTGATGAAGAACCTCTCTGCGTATAGTCTCCCTGGAGTTTTCTGCAATTGGGAAATCAAGATTATTTCTCATCCAATCCATTAGACCACGCACTCCGATTCGATTATTTGTTGCTTGATCCCAGGTATCTCCTTCACGGAGGTTCAACAGCGACAGAAGAGTCCTTGCTGCCATATCGTTAGTTCGTTTTTCATCAAACTCAAAGAGTTTCAAAAGCCTTCTAGCTTCTTCATGTATGCTCATACGGCTTTCTCCTTCTTAATCTGTAGAGATTCGATATTATCTGAAAGAATCTCAGAAATGTCCTGAGTCGGTTGTTTTGAATGGGCAAGTTTTCGCAAAGAACTTATTGAGGGAAATGGGAGTTGACGCAAATCTCCAGCATTTACCTGGGTATGCCCGCTGAAAATGCGAAAATAATCGTCTACTTGGGCTGAATTTAGCCATCGCTCAATTCCTATAGCGACATCCTTTTCAAGACCCGAGCCATTATTGTGAATATAGTTCACCTTATTATCTATTGCAAACAAATTATTTGCATGGTACAATGCTGCGCTTATGCGACGCTTCTCTTCTTTCACAGAGAAACGCTTTACAAGGACATACCAGCCTGACGGAATGACATTTTTTGCCGTATTTGGATGGAACCCATCAACCCACTGTTCTTTCTTACAAGATTCAAGAGGATGGATTACTTGTCCATTAAATATATGGGAAGCATGAATGAGAGGCAGAGAACCAACAAGTTGATTCTCAAGAAGAATCTCACGAGAGCGGAAACCCACCACTTTACCTGTCGAAACATTCAGATTCAATGAGGATAACGTTTCCTTGGCATGGGACATTCGCTCAATAATCTCCCCGTCATAATCTGTATTGGGGACAAAGATAAAATCACCAGTTACAACTTGAGTGTACGGAACCGAACGCGTAGAGACTGTTCCCTTATGGTCATGCGATACACTTAGCTGCACATGAGATTTTGCTACTCCCTTATACATACCAGTGATAACTGTTTCTTGGAGTACTCCAGACTCTCCAAAAACAGAAGAACGGGACTCAAAACTATGAATAGAATCGATACTAGATTCTTTGAGTAAATCTTGGCGAAATGCAGTGTAGTAGGTTCCATTCATCCATGAACGCGGAGTAATGGACACCTGATAGCCACCATCCTTCAAAAGGCGCTCACCTAGGGACATGAAGGCGGCATACATATTGGGCACATTGCACCCATGTGAGCGTAGAATTAGGGCTACTTCTGACTTACTTGCAATCTTAAAATACGGTGGATTCTGAATAACATAGTCGAACAGGCTCTGGCCTTGCAAAGCCCATTCAATAAAATCTTGATTAACGTATTCAAGATGCACCCCTGGGCGAGAACAATCTTTCAGAGTATTCTTCAACGCAGGAATGAGCTCAGAATCTTTTTCTACAGCAATAATCTCAAGATTGGTTTCTGGAGATTCTCGTGTAAATCGGTCCACAACTGCTGCTGTCAATATGCCAGATCCTGCGCCAGGGTCTAGGATACGAACTTTATTAGAAGTTGGAAGAGGTAGCATCTGCGCCATCATCTGGGCGACTGCGAGCGGGGTAAAAAACTGACCTTGGTCGCTTTGGCTCTTCTCATCGAGAGCGCTCATAGCCTGCTGTCGTCGTATTTCAGCGCGTTCCACAAATTCCATACTTCAAGGGTAACTGCACCCCTGATGTGTGCCAAGTCAGTTCGTCATCTCAGGAATGTCCTACGTAAATTGATGTGTTTTCCAAGCTAGACAGCAGAGAACCCAGCGGTACACGAGGCACCAGCCGGGTTCTCCACAATCAACAGGTCAGCACACAGCCGGAAAAGCTACAGCAGCGAAAGGCTACTTCTTCTTTTCCTTCTCCTCGCCCGAAGACAGTGCCGCAATGAAGGCTTCCTGAGGAACCTCCACACGACCGACCATCTTCATGCGCTTCTTACCTTCCTTCTGCTTCTCCAGCAGCTTACGCTTACGCGAAATATCGCCACCGTAACACTTAGAAAGAACATCCTTACGCATCGCGCGGATATTCTCACGGGCAATAATACGCGAACCGATAGCCGCCTGAATCGGCACCTCAAACTGCTGACGAGGAATCAGCTCACGCAACTTAGAAGTCATCATCAGACCGTACGAGTACGCCTTATCGCGGTGAGTAATGGCGCTAAACGCATCCACCTTCTCGCCCTGCAGCAGGATGTCGACCTTCACCAGGTCAGCCTCTTCCTCACCGTCGAACTTCCAGTCCAGCGACGCGTAACCGCGGGTACGGGACTTCAACTGATCGAAGAAGTCGAACACGATCTCTGCCAGGGGCAGGCGGTAACGCATCTCCACACGATCCTCGGAGAGGTAATCCATGCCGCCAATCTGGCCGCGGCGAGCCTGGCACAGCTCCATGATTGCGCCAATGTACTCGCTCGGGGCAATAATCGTACACGCCACCATGGGCTCGCGAATCGTCGCGACCTTACCCTCGGGGAATTCGCTCGGGTTGGTCACGCGCTTAGCGTTGCCGGCCTCGTCCACCACGTCGTAAATAACGTTCGGTGCGGTCGAAATCAGGTCCAGGTTGAACTCGCGTTCCAGACGCTCACGCACAATCTCCAGGTGCAGCAGACCCAGGAAGCCACAGCGGAAACCGAAGCCCAGAGCGGCAGAGGTTTCCGGCTCGTAAATCAGTGCGGCGTCGTTGAGCTTCAGCTTATCCAGCGCGTCACGCAACGCCGGGTAGTCCGAGCCATCAATCGGGAACAGGCCCGAGAACACCATCGGCTTGGGGTCCTCGTAACCGCCCAGGGACTCCTCGGCGGGCTTAGCGGCGGAGGTGACGGTATCACCCACACGGGACTGACGGACGTCCTTCACGCCGGTGATGAGGTAACCCACCTCGCCCACGCCCAGGCCCTTCGACGGGACAGGCTCAGGGGAAATCACGCCGATTTCGAGCAGGTCATGCTCAGCGCCGGTGGACATCATCTTAATCTTCTGACGCGGCTGCAGGCTACCGTCCACAACACGCACATAGGTGACCACACCGCGGTACGAGTCGTACACCGAGTCAAAAATCATGGCACGCGCCGGGGCGGATGCGTCACCCTGCGGGGCGGGAATCGCCTCCACAATACGGTCCAGCAGAGCCTCAACACCCTCACCGGTCTTACCCGATACGCGCAGAACCTCGTCCGGCTCGCAACCAATCAGGTTCGCCAGCTCCTCAGCGTACTTATCGGGCTGAGCCGCGGGAAGGTCAATCTTGTTCAGCACCGGGATGATGGTCAGGTCGTTTTCCATCGCCAGGTACAGGTTCGCCAGGGTCTGAGCCTCAATACCCTGGGCGGCGTCCACAAGCAGAAGCGCACCCTCACACGCAGCCAGGGAGCGGGACACCTCATAGGTGAAGTCCACGTGGCCGGGGGTGTCAATCATGTTCAGCGCGTAGGAGGTGCCGTCAACATCCCAGGGCATGCGCACAGCCTGAGACTTAATGGTGATACCGCGTTCACGCTCAATGTCCATGCGGTCCAGGTACTGCGCCTTCATATCGCGCGGGGCAACCACGCCGGTGGCCTGCAGCATACGGTCTGCGAGGGTGGACTTACCGTGGTCAATGTGGGCGATAATGCAGAAGTTGCGAATAATCGCGGGGTCGGTCGCCGCCGGAACGGGCGGGTTCTTCGACATGGGTGCCAATCACATCATCCTTTCGAGATGCTGGCTGCGGGTATGGGCATAGTTACCTATCATTTTCCCATACCCGCGCCATATGTGCGAACGGACCTAACGTTCCGAAGAATCCTCCGCGGAATCCGCACCATCATCGGCAGGGTTTACGCCCTCGGAGGCGCCGCTGAGGGAATCCAGGTAGCCCTCAATATCCTCGGCAATCACCTCACCGGAGACAGTGCGCAGAGTCGAATCCATCTTCTGCTCAATCTCACGCACCAGCTCAACCTTCTCGTAGTCCTTCGCCATTTCTTCGGCGAGCTCCGCCTCCCACTCATCAGCATGGGTGCGCAGGCGGTCGTACTCCTCAGACTCGACCTTGATACCGAGGATGACCTCCAGCGCCTCGATCAGGCTCACGACCGCACGCGGGTTCTGCTGGTCAAAGCTCAGATACCCCGGGATGCTCATACGCAGCATGACCGAGGAGGACAGGCCGTGCTCGGCGGCGAGCGCAGACATTGCCATCGTCACCGAGGTAGAACCGGTGAAATACTCGTGCAGAATACCGGGGATTGCCGCCAGCTTCTCGTCGTAAGTGGTCAGCGTGTACGGGTACGGGCGGGTGTGCGCCACCTGATCCTCAAAGGTCTCAACGAAGATCGCGTGGTCCACGTGGAGCTTCTTCACGTACTTGAAGAAGCGGGTCATGAACCGCTGCAGGCACAGGCTCGGGGCGGGGCCGGTCACCACGAGCAGGCGCAGGTGGCGCTCCGGGATGGTGACCATGTTGTAGAACATCTTGGGCCACACCAGAACCGTGGATTCGGAGTCGTCGCTGTTCTGTAGCTGCGGGGCGACGGAAGCATAGTCGTAGAAGTCGTCCATGTCGAAGCCGGGGCTCTCATCGCAGGGGTCGAACGCGCGGTGAATCACGTCGAGGGCGTCTTCACCGTTGCCCGGGGGTTCCTTCGCGGAGTTGAAACCGACCAGCATGACGGTGGTGTAGTTGTCCTCTTCGGAGGATTCGCCCAGGCCAAGCTTGCCGAGCAGTCCCTTCTTTGCGGACTGTTCTGTGGAGGCAGGCTTGGCGAAAGCGTCAAAGAGTCGGGCGGGCGGGAAGTTCGGCTGGCTCATCGTTGTCCTTAGCTCGTGGTCGGTTCACCGGGTACATGGGGGTGTATGGAAAGTTGCCGGTGAACCATCGGTGGTTGTGTGGTGTGTATCGGCGATGCTCACTCCCCCGGTACCGTCTATACGGCACTATTGCTAGGGCGCGGGCGGTGTGCGGTACCGCCGATAGTTCCCACTATACGGGCTCTTCCGCAACCCGCAAGCGGTTTCGTCACCGGGTGGGCGCCTCCATAGGAATGGGTATAAAAAATAACGAGTCACCAGAAGCGAATACATTATTCACCCGCAGTTGCGTTTAGGCTTTCACCTGTTGCCTTGTGTCCTGTCATGGTGAGGTGTGACTGGTTATGATGGCTGGTATGGACTCACAATTCATAGCAAATCTTATTTCTGGTATATCGGCTCTTGCTGCCGCGTTTTCGGCCCTTTTTGCGGGCATATCGTGGTATCAATCTAATGGTTCTAAGAAGGCGAAAGCAGAATCAGAGGAACGAGCCCGACAAGCTGAAGAGTCACTCAAGCAGATGCATCAGATTATCGAGGAACAGCAGAGCCAATCTCAGTCGCAGGCTGATATTGCATCCAATCTGTGGCGACCTAAATTCCAGCTGACGCATGTCAGAGGATTGCGATATAAGCTACAAAATATTACTAAGCAGTCTTTGAATGTGCTTAAAGTTGTAAACCAGGATGAATTTTTTCGGTGCGATGATATTCACCACCAGTTCAACCCAGGTGAATCGCTCGACATCCGTCTAGGTGATGTGATGGGGAAGCCCTTACCATCAAATCTAGTTCTTCAGGTTGCAGACCAAGATGAACCTATCTACGTTCAGATTCCTGGTAAGTTCAGCTAAGAAATTGACTGCGCCGGCATATAGCACACCGGCAAAAGGCCCCGCTGAATCCTAATAGATAGCCTCGTACCGGTACAGGTACGGGGCCATGCTTACAGCATGAGGGAGAGGGTACAGTACCGCTGATAGTTCCCCAATACGGGCGTGAATCTCCCCAAGATTCGGATACGGAAAAATTCAGCAACAAATCATTAGGTTCAAATACATCACCTACCAGTAATTACGCATATTCTTTCACTTGTTATGTTGTTTCCTGCCTTGGCGGGGAGTGGTCGGTTATAATGACTAGTATGGATACACAGTTTATACCAACTCTTCTAGCCATACGTGATGCGGCTAAGCGTTCTGCAGACGCTGCACAGGAAAAGGTCAACCAGGCTGAGAAGTTGCTCGAACAGATGCAGCAGATTGTCACTGAACAGCAGAGCCAGTCCCAGTCACAGTCCAAGATTGCAGCTAGCCTATGGCGCCCTGAATTTCAGCTGACTCATGTAGTGAGGACAACTTTTAGTCTACGTAATGTCACTATGGGTCCTATTAAGGTTCTTGATGTAGTGAACGCAGACCAGTTTGCTAACCTAGAACTCGAAAAAATCGTTAAGGAGTTTCAATCCGGCGAGATGGTCAGAGTTGAACTACATCATTATGGGGACGACTATAACCTGCGCCTCCGAATCGACGGGCGGGAGGATATCCTCTGCGTCCCGATTGAGTATAATCTCGATCTCCTATAAACAACTTTATAACGGGTAAGCACCCACAATAAACGATTCGGGCATAAAGAGACCCCCTGCGTTCCCCCTAGAGGAGGGGGAACACAGGGGGTCTCAGCCCTAAACCAGAGAGGTACTCACGTACCCCGCAAGTTTTAGAAAGGCAGAAGCGCCAAATCGTATGGAGTGCCAGCATAAACATCCGGCAACTCACCATTAGCTACCTTCTCACGATACAAGCTGGTTACTTCGCTATATTTGAAGGGGAATTCCTTAGCTTCGTTCCTACGCTTAATCTCTGCCAGACCCCACTCATATTCGGCACCGGGGCGCGCCACCGGAGCATTAAAAAAACGCCCATTCAACTCAGCACGCATCCACCCCTCCGGAGTATTTGCATCAGATATGGGCTTCGTAAAATCGAACGGAGCACGCCAATACTCAGGGTCTTCACGATAATCGTAAGCTTCTTCTGCGATCTCGCTACTCATGGGGAACCTCCTGATAATATGCAAAAAAAATATGTGCCCACACCGGCGCCATGTGCAACGCCGCTTAGAGCGCTCATGATAGGCGCGGGCGGTGTGCGATACCGCCGGTAGTTCCCACTATACGGGCTTCCACGCGACCCGCAAGCGGTTTCGTCACCGGGCGGGCGCCTCCCCATGATCCTGCTAAAAAATTCAGTACCGAATCATCAGATACGAACACATCATTCACCCGCAGTTGCGTTTAGCCTTTCACCTGTTACCCTGTGTCCTGTCATGGTGTGTCCCCGTAACAGGGTAGGGCGGGTTAAGATAGTTGGTATGGATTCACAAGGTATAGGAAATTTTTTTGCTGGTGTATCAGCACTGGGGGCTATCGTTTCGGCGATTTTAGCCTATATTACGTGGCGTCAAGCCCTTGGCTCTAAAGAGGCCAAGGCAAAGGCAGATGAAGCACACAAAGCAGCTCTAACTATGAGTGCTGCGGCTGAACGTTCTGCAAAGGCTGCAGAAGAACAGGCCAACCAGGCTGAGCTGGCGCGTAAAGCTGCAGAGGAACGAGTCCGGCAGGCCGAGGAGTCACTCGAGCAGATGCGGCAGCTTGTCGCTGAACAACAGAGTCAATCCCAGTCGCAGTCTGAGATGGCAGCCAGCCTGCACCGACCTATCTTGGAGTTTACTCATGTAATCAATGACCAACGTCCTAATGATTACAGCTATTACTTGCGTAATAATACTGGGACACCTGTCATAGTTCTTGAGGTGACAAACCTGAACAATTTCTCCCACCCCGGCCTTTCTATTCCCGAACTTCCTATAGAGGTACACCCCGGCGAACCGGTTAAGTTCACCATACCGCATACTCGAAGAAATAAGAGCCTGGAGCTTCGAATCGATGTCAGTGGTAAGGAAAAAACTATCTTTGTAGAGATTCCTTGATAGTTCGAGCTTTCACCATCGAGAATCAGCGAACCTTTTAAAAATTTGACGATATTGAAACAGACAGCTTACAGCAGTAATTGCCCCGGCGTACATGGAACGACAAGAGCCAATCGCATTTGCTGAGGCGCAGGAGCGTATCTAGCAAGCAACTTGGTTTCCAGTTACTCCCTACTTTGAGCTGTTATTCATTACAGCAGGTAAGCAGATAAAAGAGACCCCCTGCATTCCCCTTAGAGGAGGGGGAACACAGGGGGTCTCTGCCCTTAAACCAGAGAGGTACTTAGGTACCCCGCAAGTTTTAGAAAGCCTTGTTTACCAGCGCAGCAAGACCGGACTTCTTGTTTGCAGCGGTCTTCTTGTGCAGAACACCCTTGGAAACAGCCTTGTCCAGCTTACGGTTCACAAAACGCAGAGCCTCAACAGCAGCTTCCTGGTTCTGTGCCTCAACAGCAGCCTTGACCTTGCGGGTCGCGGTCTTCAGCTCGGACTTTACAATGTTGTTGCGCAGGCGAGCCTTCTCGTTGGTGAGGATACGCTTCTTCTGAGACTTAATGTTAGCCACAATTAAACTTTCTGTTTTGTCTTATTGGTCGGTGAGGGCGACGCTGGCCGATCATCGACTGAGCGGCGTGGGGATGCCTATGGCAACCGGCCAGCAGTGCCCGATGACCATCGGACACTCAACCACACATAATACCAGATGAACAGCCTCCACGACAGACCCCCGCGGAGAGAAAAATACTGTGAAAACCACTACACGCAGCCTCCACATCCGGCGCAGATAATCGGCACCGGTCGCCGGTGAAACTACCGGCACAGGGCGTTAGCCGTTATGGCGAGTCCACGCACGCTCAATCAGGCGGAACGTATCCTCCGGCATAATCGCACCCTCACGGCGCATCGCATCCGGGCGAACACGAATCACACGGTTCAGCTTCACCTCAGAAGCGCGGCCCTGCGGATCCCACGGACCCGAACCAATATCAAGGTAGTTCGAATCAGCGTGCTCACGGTTATTGTGATCCTTGCTGGTCATCATCAGCGCCAGCAGGTACTCACCGTCACGACCCACCAGAAGCACCGGGCGGTCCTTACCCTGCGAGTGGTCCTCCTCGAAGGGAACCCACGTCCACACGATTTCACCCGGGTCAGCGTCGCCGTCCAGGGAGGGCGAGTACTCAAAGTTGATTATGTCGCGGTAATCGCCCGGGTAATCCGAACCGTCGGATGCGCCGGTCGAAGCCGGTGCGGAAGGCTTAGGTGCCGAGGAAGACTTCGAGGCGCTCGGCTTAGGCGTCGAAGAGCCGGAGGTACGAGCCTCACGCTGACGAGATTCATCCTTGCGGGATTCACTCTTCTGGGAGGACTCGGAGCCGCCCTTAGACGCAGTAGCGTCGTTGAGGGCATCCTCTGCCGCCTTCTGCAGGAAGGGCAGCAGGGCAAAGAAAATTTTCTTCAGAATTTCGAGCATGGGCTCTATTATGCACTACAGGCGCGGAGGTAGAGCAATCGCCAAAACAGCCTGCTCCACCGCATACACCGCGTCCTGCGACTCACCCTTCAGCTGGGCGTCCGCATCAGCCAGAAGCTGCACAATATGCGCCAACTGGGCGCCGGTAAAACGGCGGCCGTCACGCTGAGCCTGCTCAACCTGCCACGGTGACATACCCACCTCACGCGCCAGCTCGTTAGCGCTCATGCGCACGTGGTGCACGCGCGCAATATTACGGATACGCATGGCGAGCGCGCCCAGCATCGGAATCGGCTCCGTGCCGGTGGCGAGAGAGTGGCGGAGCAGACGCAGAGCCTCCGGGGCGTTACCGGAAATCGCGGCGTCACTGACGCGGAACGCGGTGACTTCGGTGCGGCCGCCGTAGTAGCGGTTCACAGCCTCTTCGGTGATGTCGCCGGGTACGTCTGAGAGCAGCTGCTGGCATGCGGCGGCAAGCTCAGCAGTGTCGGAGGCGGCGGCCGTCAGCAACGCCAGAGCGCCGCCGGTAATCGGGCGCTGAGCGGCGGCAAACTCCCCCGCCAAGAACTCGCTCTTCTCACGGTCGGTCTTGAGCGCCTTGCAGTTAATGAGCACGAACTGGGAACGCACCAGGTCGATGAGCTTCTTGCCGCGGTTACCGCCCGAGTGGTTCAGAATGAGCATGATGTCCGGCTCGGGGGCGTTCAGGTAGGCGAGCGTATCGGTCAAAAACTCGTCGCTCATGGAGGCGACGTTCTCAACCTCAATGATCTTCGCCGAACCGAACAGGGAGGGCGAAGCGTGCAGGATCAGCTCCCCCGCCGTGTAGGTGGCGGCGTTAATCTGAACGCGGTCCACCTCCGGGTGGATGCTGCGGAACAGCTCACGCAGGCGTGCCGCGGCACGGGAGGCGAAGTACTCCTCCGGGCCGTAGAGCATGACGGCGGGTGCCGGGGTGACGGTACGCCACGCGGTGTCGAGGGCGGGGCCGCCTCGGCGGGCGTAGCCTCGGGAACCACCACGCTGGGTTGAACGCTTACGCTCGGACACGCTTATCACTCGCCTTTATCTGCAGGGTACGGGCTGAACTCGGCCCCGCTGCGCGCGGGGTGCGGCGCGGGTAGAGTCTCGAGTATCCATCATAGCGTTTTCTTCTCAGATGCCTCCTAGCGGTGGTTAGCGGTAGTCGGTCACGGTTAGTCGGTTAAGACCGGGCGGGCTGATTGGGGCGCTGATAGGAGGGCGCGATTTGCGGTACTACCCGCAAATACTGCCGGTGCGTGACCGCACGGTAGCGGCGCGCATCCACCCACCAGAGGGCAACGCTCAACGCCAGCACGCAGAGGGCGCTGCCCACCACCGCGGGCACGCTCGAACCGAGCTCCCACGGGTTACCCGGCGCGTGCGCGGCAGTATGCGCCGCCCACTCGATACCCTGCGCGGCAAGCCCACCGGCACGCAGGCACACATCCGCCAGCTCGGGCAGGCCCAGGAGCATGAATCCGAGCGCCGCCAGCCCGGCGAGCATACTCAACGGCGCCAAAGGAGCCGCCACCAGATTCGCCGGAACCGAATAGAGCGGCACCGTACCGCTCATCGCCAAAATCAGCGGAGTACACCACAGGGACGCCACGATGGGCGCGGCGAGCATCTCCGCGCAGAACACCGGCATGAGGCGCATGAGCAGGCGAATCAGCGGAGGACCCAGCAGAATCAGCGCGGAAGTTGCCGTCACCGACAGGGCAAACCCTATATCCACGGCGAGGTGCGGGGCGGCAAGCAGACACATCAGCACCGTGGTTTGCAGAGCCGCCAAAGACTGGCGACCCGAACCGCGCAACATCGCGTAAGCACCGAGTAGACCCATGGCGAGGGAACGAATCACGGAACCCTCAGTCTCCAGCAGCGTGGCGTAGGCGAGCACCGCCGCAACCCCGCACAGCACCATGACGCGGTGCGGAATGGCGAGGGTACTCAGCCGATGCACGAGCGGCGGCAGGGCGTGCGCGTTTGGCGGGGTAGGTTGATGGGGTTGGATAGAGTGTTGGGGCTGGGCGGGATGCCGGGGGTACGCGGGGCGGCGAGAATGACCCGTGCCTCTCCCTCGCAGCCGTTGCCTCAACGAGCGGAACAGCAGGTACGCGCTGGCGAAGCGGTACGGACGAATCGCCAACACCAGCCGGTACGCACCCAAAAACACGATGGCAATATTCGCCCCGGACACCGCCGTAATATGGCTGAGCCCGCTGAGCTTATAGTCCTCCCGCGCGGTGGAACTCATCAGCGAGTCGTCCCCGTAGGCGGTGCCCAAAACTAGTGCCGCCGATTCCGTGCCCAGGGTATCCAGGGCGCGGGTGCGCAGCTGTTCCTTGAGCGTGGACAGGTACGGCTCCTCCTCAGTCCGGGCGGCGCCCGAGGCGTTCGATCCGGCGCCATAGGCGGGTGCGGGCATCGGGAAAATAGTTGCGCCGCTCAGCTTCGCCGTGGAACCGTTAAACTCCACCGTGCCGAGGGCGGTCACCTTCATGCCTGGATAAATCGCCTGCGAGCGCGCGGTACCGCTCCCCTGGTGCTTAGCCGCAGAAACGCTACCCGATGAGTTCGCCTCCGAACGTGCTTCCAGACGCTGCGCGGCGCTCTTTGCCGAACCGTCACGCCGGTACACGCGCACCCGCTCATTCACCAGCGCACGCACGCTCCGCCCCTGAATTTCCTCCAGCTTAATAACCACCAGAGTAGTGCGCGGATCCACGCGGCGAACCTGCTCCACCGTGCCATTCAGACGAAGCGAGGCCCCCTGCGCCTGCTGCAGGGTGGCGCGGGATGCATCCATCCCCGTAGCGCACAAAAGCACCGCCTGAACCGTGACAATACACGCCAGAAAAACCAGCTGACCGGTCGTGCGAAAGAGCAGGCTGTACGGCATTGCCGCACGCGGCGGAAAGAAGAGCAGAATCGCCAGGCACCCCAGCAGGGCAATGAGCACGCACGCCAGCGGATGCACCACCCGCCACGTGCCCACAGTCAGCGCCGCCGCGGTAAAAGCCCACAGCGCCAGCACCGTAAAACTCAGGCGAAAATCCAGGTGAATGAGGCTTCCCTGGGCGCGTAGCTCCTGCTCGTCGCGGCGGGTACGCCACCGCTCAGCGCCGATGCTCCAGCGGTAGCGGACGCGGTCATACGCCGTAGCCGTGGACCGGATGAGGCGCCGGGTGAGGCGCAAGGAACCGTGAAAGAGTGCCTGCTGGCGGTTCTGCCTGCGGTTTTGCCGGTGCATTAGACCGTCACCAGCGGGCGCAGATTCTCCAGCATCGACGGACCAATGCCGGGCACCGCATCCAGCTCATCCACGCTACGGAAACCGCCGTGCGCCTCACGCCAGGCAATAATGCGCTGAGCCATCGCAGGACCAATACGCGGCAGGGTCTGCAACTCCTCGGCGGTGGCGGTGTTAATGTTCACCGGGGTTGAGCCCTTCTGCGCGCTGCCTGCAGGAGTTAGCGTGCGTGCAGGCTGAGGCTGAGCGCCACCCTGAGATGCACCGTTCTGCGCTGCACCATTCGCCGCGTTACCCTGACCCGCATTTGCCGTGCCACCATTGGGCTGAATCTGCGCCGGAGCAGCCGTCTCACCACGATGCGGCACATAAATCTGCACCCCGTCACTGAGCGCACCGGCAAGATTCACGCGGTCCAGATCAGCATCCGCGGCGGCACCGGAGGCGGCGGCAATCGCATCCACGGCACGACCCTGCGCGGGCAGCGTGTACACGCCAGGGTTGTTCACGGCACCCGCCACGTGCACCCGCACGGTAGCCTCACCGGAGGCGCCACCCTGCGCGGATTCACTTGGGTTAGCGCCCGGCTGAGCAGTGGACTGGGTGCCGGGTTGAGTTCCGGGGCTCTGCTGGGCACCCACCGCCTGCACCGACTCGGCGGAAGCACTCGGGGAGGCGACCTGCTCGGCACGCGGCGCCGCCGAAAACTGGGTCACACCCCACACCACGGCAACCAACGCCAGCACCGCCACCAGAAGCAGCACGCGCGGCGACAAGCCCCAACGGGTACTGCGTGTGGTGCCGGGCTGATCGGCCTGCTCCCACTCCGCCCAGTCGTCCACCTCATTCCAATCGGGCTGTTGATCCCAGTCAGCCCAGCCATTCGACTCCGGCTGGGATGCCGCGGGCTCGGCAGGTGTTTCTTCGGCAGGCGCCTCCGCGGGCGTTACCTCAGCAGCAATAGCCAGCGGCACGGTGTCCTCAGCATCCGGCGCACCGTTCTTGCGGGCGCGGGGGCTACGGTAGAGGCTGTTCATCAGGGAGCGGGCGCTACGCTGCGCACCGCCCTGCTGGGCTGCACTGTCCTGCACAGGGCTCTGTACAGCGTTCTGGTCGGGGTTGGGGGTCATGCTCGTCATACCCCTACCCTAGGCTCACGCGCGCGAACGCACGAGCGCACACAAAGAACCTGTGGATAACTCCCCTCGCACAACGCGAAAGGGGCCATCCACAGGCTCATTTTTGAAAAATATGCGGTTTTTGTTCAAAAACAGCGGGTTACGGTTTGTCACAAAACCGTCACAAACACCTCAGCCACACAAGCTACCCGCACCGTTTAAGAGCAGAATCTAGCCTTCGCTTAGTCCTCGCGCGGCAGTTCAGTACCCGGAACGCCCAGCTCCGAAGCACGCTTATCAGCCATCACCAGCAGGCGACGAATACGGCCCGCAATCGCGTCCTTCGTCATCGGCGGATCAGCCAGGCGACCCAGCTCATCCAACGACGCATGCTTATGCAGCACACGCAGCTCACCGGCATAGCGCAGATGATCCGGAGCCTCATGACCCAGAATCTGCAGAGCACGCTCGACGCGGGCGCTCGCCGCAACAGCAGCCTGGGCGCTACGGCGCAGGTTCGCATCATCAAAATTTGCCAGGCGGTTCGCGGTCGCACGAACCTCCTTGCGGGTGCGCGCCTCACGCCACGTGGTCAGGGTGCCGGTCGCGCCCATACGCTCCAGCAGCTGCGAAATGGTCTCGCCGTCACGCACCACCACACGATCGGTGCCGCGCACCTCACGTGCCTTCGCAATAATGTCTAAGCGACGAGCCGCACCCACCAGCGCGAGCGCCGCCTCCGGGCCGGGGCAGGTAATCTCCAGGGAAGAGGAACGACCCGGCTCAGTCAGCGAACCGTGCGCCAGGAACGCACCGCGCATGACCGCCTCGGCGTCCTGCAGGGAGCCGTTCACCACGGCCGGCGGTAGGCCACGCACCGGGCGGCCACGCAGATCCAGTAGACCGGTCTGGCGAGCCAGCGCCTCACCGCCGTGATCCACACGCACAATGTAGCGGCCGCCTCGACGCAGGCCACCACCGCTGACGCTGGTCAGCTCAGAGTCGTGGCCGTAAATCTCCGCGATGGTGCGGCGCATGCGGTGGGCGGTTGCCTCGTGGTCGACCTCAGACTCCACCACGATTCGCCCCGAGACAATGTGCAGGCCTCCGGTAAAACGCAGAATCGTAGAGATTTCCGCCTTACGAGCAGAGACTTTCGTTGCCTCGTAGTTGGCGAGTTCGTCCTTGACGAGCGTGGTTAATGCCATGAAAGGTCCTTCTGGGCGTAGTGTTTAAGTCTAAAAATCAGGAAAAGAGCGCACAAAACAGCCAGCTCAAGCAGCACACCTGAGCCGCAAATCCAAGCCAGTCAATCTAAGAGCTCAGCTCAAACGCTTCGTTATACGCAGCCGCAAGCTTCAGCGGGTCGTGCACATTCGGCTGAGCGGAAGAGCGCAGGTGCGCCCACACAACCTTCGCACCCATCGCAGAGGCCTCACGCTCCAGCTCGGAACGGTGGTCCGCCTGCATGTCCGCGTCAGCAATTACGGCGTCAAGGTGCAGCTTCGGGGCGTACTGGCGCAACAAATCCAGGTGAGTCGCCGGAGTGAAGCCGACAGTCTCCTTATCGTCGGAGAGGTTCATGACCACGCAGCGGCGCGCCTCCGTGCGAATAATCGCCTCACGCTGAGCGTCCAGTAGCAGATGCGGCAGAACCGAAGTACGCCACGAACCCGGGCCCAAAACAATCCAGTCAGATTCTTCAATGGCGGAGAGCGCCTCCGGGCAGGGGCGAGCATTCTCAGGGGTCAAACCGATATCGTGAACACGCTCCTCCTTAGAGAGGTTCACCTGGCCGACCACCTTCACGCGCTCAATACCGCCGCCGTTATGTTCACGCAGCACGGTGCCGTAAATGACCATCGGATCCAGCGCCATCGGCAGCACGCGACCGCGTGCATTCAGCAGGGCACCCGCCCAGTCCAGGCCCGCAACCGGGTCATCCAGAAGCTGCCAGAGAGTAGCAATCAGCAGGTTACCGAGCGCGTGGTAATCCAGCGGGAACTCGCCCTCGTACCCCTCCGGCGCGCTAAAACGATGCTGCATCACATCACGCCACGTGCGACCCCAATCGGTGTCATCACACAGCGCAGAAAGCGCCATACGCAAATCACCCGGAGGAAGAATACCCATCTCCTCACGCAAACGACCCGACGA
Organism: Rothia sp. HMSC066G07; assembly: GCF_001814485.1. NCBI lineage: Bacteria > Bacillati > Actinomycetota > Actinomycetes > Micrococcales > Micrococcaceae > Rothia > Rothia sp. HMSC066G07. The sequence continues at coordinate 242,686 of NZ_KV816924.1, forward strand.
ACCGCCATCATCAGCAACCGTCACAACAGCCGTCAAATCAGGCGTGACATGGCGCAACGCAGACAGGGAACCGTACAGCCCGTGACCGCCGCCCATCGCCGTGACCTTCGGCGAACGGTGCGTGGTCTTCAACAGGCGCAAAGCCTGAGTCGGCAGAGCCGGCAGGCGCGGAATACCCTGAGTGTCATAACTGGTCGAATGGGTGGACATAGTAATACCTCACATACCCGGAAGGAATGGTATGCCGGCCCACGGGTGCGGGGCCGGACGGCGGCTAATGAAACACGACGCGGTGGTTGGGACGCGCCGGGTGGAACTTACTCGCGGCCCTTGTCACGGTGCTGAACATTCACGTTCAGCTCACCGAAAGCAGAGAGACGACGAGCCAGTTCTTCCGTCACAGCCACGGAACGATGCTTACCACCGGTGCAGCCAATTGCGATGGTGGCGTAGTACTTGCCCTCACGGCGGTAGCCCTCAAGTACGGGGCGAAGAGCCGCAAGGTAGTTGCTGATGAACTCCTCGGTGCCGGCGTGCTCCAGCACGTAGTCGCGCACCGGGGCGTCCTGACCGGTCAGGGGGCGCAGCTCCGGGACCCAGTGCGGGTTCGGGATGAAACGCATATCAGCCATGTAGTTAGCGTCCGAAGGCGCACCGTACTTGAAGCCGAAGCTCATCACGGTCAGGTTCAGCTTCTTATCCGCACCCTCAGCAAACATTTCACGCACGGTACGAGCCAGCTCGTGAACGTTCATGCCGGTGGTGTCAATGGTGCGGTCAGAAGCGAGGCGCAGACCTTCGAAGAGAGTGCGTTCAGCGCGGATACCGTCGAGGACGCGGCCCTCACCCTGCAGCGGGTGCGGGCGGCGCTGAGCCTCGTAGCGGGCAATAATGGTCTCGTCCTTGGCATCAAGGAAGAGCATGGAGAAGTCAATATCGGACTTGCGCAAAGTCTCAATTGCAGCGGGCAAATCAGAGAACAGGGCGCGGGCGCGGACGTCAATACCGAGCGCCACCTTCGGCACTCGTGCACCGTCGCGGGTCACCAGTTCAGCCAGGGAACCGAGCATCTGCGGCGGGATGTTGTCGATAACGTACCAGCCCTCATCCTCCAGCACATTTGCGACAGTGCTGCGGCCTGCACCAGAAATACCGGTAATGACCAGAATCTGAGGACGCTCCTCACTCTGGGCGGGCTGTACCGTGGCGGGCTTGCTCTGATTCTCGGGCATGGTGCTTCTTCCCCTTCGACGCGAAATACTCTCTATGCCATGATACTAGACCTTTATCTGACGGTTCAGGGGTACGGTCAGAAATTTCACCAGTATGACAGAAATATGAGACGCTCCCCGGCGGAACCCCAGAAGGAAGCTCGGGAGAAAGAAACCCGCATCACAAGTGCTTGCGCATAATGCTCTATACGGGCTTCGGAGAAGGAGGCGGGCGGCAGAGTCCGCAGGGTTCAGCCCCAGCTAGGAACCCCGCTAAGAACCTCGCGCGGTAACACTGCCGCGGGTACAGCAAAGCCCGCACGATACCTCCACAGGAGGCACCGCACGGGCTTTGAAGATACGTAAGCGAGCGCGCACCAGCTGAGTAGCTACGCGGACGCGCTAGGACTCTCGCGCCAGGATTCTTAGGCAGAAAGCTCAGGCAGGAACGCCGCCACATGCTCCAACAGACGCACGGACAGTTCCTTCTTCGAACCGGAGAACACCGGCGCCTCATCATTCAGAGTCGACAGCAGCGTAATCGTGTTATCGTCCGTGCCGAAACCACGATTCACACCCACCGTATTGACCGCCAAGAAGTCCGTACCCTTACGCTGCAGCTTCTCACGACCCAGCTCCAACGGAGTCTTCTCCGCCGAACCGGTCTCCGCCGCAAAACCAACAATGAGCTTCGGACCGAGGGTGCTCTCCCCCGCCTCACGAGCCTGCTGGCGGCGCACAACGACCTCACGCAGAATATCCGGGTTGCGCACCAGCTGAATCACTGGCGCATCCTCAGAATCGGCGCTCTTCTTAATCTTGAACTCGGCAAACTCAGCGGGCCTAAAATCAGCCACCGCCGCGGACATAATCAGCACATCCGCCGCCGCGCTCGCCTCCAGGGTCGCCTCACGCAGCTCCAGGGCGCTCACCACGCGGGTTACTTGTACACCCTCCGGCGCGGGAACCTCAAGGTTCGCGCCAATCAGGTGCGCGGTCGCGCCCAGGTCGCGTGCCGCCTCCGCGAGCGCCACGCCCTGCTTGCCGGTCGAACGGTTGCCGAGGAAGCGTACCGGATCCAGCGCCTCACGGGTGCCGCCAGCGGTAATGACCACGAGGCGGCCTGTCAGAGGGCCACGCAGCGATTCGGATGCGCCAGTTGCCCGACCCGAATCAGCCTGACCAGGTTCAGCCTGACCCAGCAGCGCCGAAGTCAGCGTCGCCGCACGCGCCGCCGCCATACGCTCCTGCTCCGTACCCGTGTACAGGGGCTCAGTCGGCGCGTAACCGGGCGTGTACACCGGGTGCACCTGCCCCTTCGGGAAGCGGGCAATCACATCCAGCGCGACCGCGAAAATATCCTCCGGCTCGGGCATGCGACCCGGACCAGAATCCGGACCCGTCAAACGCCCAATCGCAGGCTCAATCACGTGATAACCCCACGAACGCAGCGTCTGCACGTTCGCCTGAGTCGCCGGATGCTCCCACATCTGGGTGTGCATCGCCGGCGCCAAAATCACCGGGGCATGCGTCGTCAACACCGTAGAGGACAGCAGATCATCCGCACGACCAGCCGCCAAACGAGCCAGCAAATCAGCGGTCGCCGGGGCAATCACCACAGCGTCAGCCTGCTCGGCCTGACGCACGTGGTTCACCTCCGGCACGCGGTCAAACACGTCCGTCGAGACGGGGTTGCCGCTTAGCGCCTCCAGAGTGGGAACACCCACGAACTTCGTCGCGTTCGGGGTGGGCATGGCGATTACCTCGTCGCCATTCTTCGCAAAAAGACGAAGGAGCATCGCCGCCTTATACGCGGCAATGCCCCCTCCAATACCAACGATAATGCGCATGGTACGTCAAAGAATCCTTGTAAAAAGCAGATTACTCAGCGGACTCGTCGAGGATAACCTCTTCGATAGCAATAACCTCTTCGCTACCTGCGGGGATGTACTCCTCCTCGATAGCGCCAGAGAACTCAGCCGCGCTGAAATCGATCACAGCGGACAGATCCTCGGGAACGGGGTAGCCGTCCTCGTCGAACTTAGCGTCCGGGCGGTGCTCTGCCACAACACGGTCAGCAATGATTTCACGCATTGCCACCGACAGGGACTTCTCGTTCGACTCAGCGTCAACCAGCGGGCCAACGTGCGCAGCAGTATTGTCCTGCAGGTTAGCGTAGTACGCGTTAATCTGGCGTGCACGGCGGGCACCGAAAATCACCAGGCCGTACTTGGACTCCGCCTTCTCAATCAGCGCGTCAGCGCTGGGGCTCACGATGCCCTCGGGAGCGACACCGTCAACGAAGTTGTAGTCCTCGTGTTCCTTGATTTCGTTTGCCACTAAAAACTCCAAATAGCTTGATGGAATGTACGTACCGAACACCCCCGTACACCGTTCGCGCTATGGCGCAAACCGGGCGCACTGAGGGCACGGTCAAAACTAAAGAACTATTCTACCCTCTCAACGGCTAAAACGCACGTACCAGCCTGGACAAAAGGTGTCAGCCTATATAAAAAGGTGGGGGCCCGAAGAAAACTCTTCGAAACCCCCACCATTCACAACGCCTCGCGGCAGAACTACAGGTCGGAAGAAACTCTAGCCCCACCGCAAACGCAAAGCATGCAGATTAGGCGGCGCCAATCAGCTCAGCGATCTCCTTCGCCGCACGCTCAACAGAGTCGTTGACGACCGTGACGTCAAATTCCTTCTCAGCAGCCAGCTCAACCTTCGCGGTTTCAAGGCGACGAGCTTGCTCCTGCTCACTCTCGGTACCTCGACCCACCAGACGCGACACCAGCTCATCCCAGCTCGGAGGAGCCAAGAAAATCAGGCGAGCATCAGGCATGGTCTCGCGAATCTGGCGAGCACCCTGCAAGTCAATCTCAAGGATCACCGGGCGGCCAGCATCCAGGGCCTCCTGGACCTTAGCGCGCGGAGTACCGTACTTGTTCTTACCGTGCACCACAGCGTACTCAAGCATCTGACCGTCAGCGATCATCTGGTCAAACTCTTCCATCGAAACGAAATAGTAGTGAGTACCGTCAACCTCACCGGGGCGAGGATCACGAGTGGTAGCGGAAACAGAGAACCACACGTTCGGGTAGTTCTCACGAATGTACTGGCACACCGTACCCTTGCCAACAGCAGTGGGGCCAGCCAGTACGGTGAGAGTCGGCTGAGACATAGCTTCCTTACTGCGCCTTCATCGGCTGAAGGCACGAGGTATTAGGGCTGAGAAGACTCGGAAGACTGACCAGCAGTCTTACGACGTGCACGGTTCAAATACCGCGAATTACGGTTGAAGTACTCCACCATCTTGCGACGCTGGTGTACACCAAGGCCGCCAAGGCGGCGAGTCGGTGCAATATGAAGTTCTTCAATGATGCGTTCAGCGCGAACGGCACCAATGCCCGGAAGTGCGCGCAGCATCTGCCCCACCGGCATTTTAGCCAGTGCAGGGTCGGAATCGACCATATCGAGCACCTGACGCACGGAAAGTTCACGGTCACTCAGTGCACGCTTAATTTCCTGGCGGTGTGCTCGGGCAAGTACTGCCTTCTCGCGGGCGGAGGCGCGCGCATCCTCAGTTAGCGGAGTCAGCGGCATGGTTGGGTCCCCCATTTCTGCGAGTTATAGAATTTTACTTATCAACTAATGTATCACGGATAGCACGAGAAACCTCGTTCCACCCGCGGCACTCACCCTCGCACCAACAATGCGTCTACGCACGTCAGCACGTAAATATCAGGGAGTACCCCTATAGCATAGCGGAGTATTCGCCCTATCAAAAGCGGAACCACACACGCGCCTCATAGAGCGGGCGCACTCCCCCGCTGCCAAGGTGAGCAAACTCGCATCGGTGCGAGTATGCGGCGGCACAATATGCATCAGAATGTACCGGAAAATTGCGCCAAAACAGGCTCACAGAAGGGTTGCGAAAAAGGGCGCGCACCCCGAGCAGACCCTCAACAGAATCCACTCGGAGCACACGCCCCTCACGCAACACGCGAACTATGCGCCGCGAGCCGCCAACAGGTCATCACGAGCCGCCTGCGCAGCCTTCGCCAAACCCTCAACCGACGGGCCAGCAGCCAGCACGCCACGGCTAGAGTTCACCAGCACCTGCGACTCAACGCCCGCGAACACGCGGTACAGGTCAGCGGCCGAAGCACCCTGCGCGCCGTAACCGGGCGACAGAATCGGGCCGTTGAAGGAACCCAGGTCAATGCCCAGGTCAACCAGCGCCTGGCCGACGGTCGCGCCGACCACCAGGCCGCACGGGCCCATCTGCTCCCACTGACGGGAGGTGTTCTCGGCTACCGCCGCGGCAATAATGCGCTTGGCCACCGCGCCCTCGGACTCCGACGCACCCACGTGCTGCACGCTCTTACCCTCGGGGTTCGAGGTCAGCGCCAGCACGAAGGTGCCGCGGTCATTCTGATCAGCCAAATCCAGTGCCGGACGCAGCGACTCGAAGCCCAGGTACGGGCTCAGCGTCACCGAATCGGTACCCAGCGGCGAAGACGAGCCAAGCCACGCATCCGCGTACGCCTTCATGGTCGAACCGATATCGCCGCGCTTAGCGTCAGCAACAATCAGCACACCATCAGCGGCAGCGCGGGCGAACAGTGCCTCCAGCACAGCAAGACCAGCCGAACCGTGACGCTCAAACAGCGCCACCTGAGGCTTCAACGCCGCCGCAAACGGGGCGCAACCCTCATAGACCGCCTCAGTAAAAGCAGCCAGACCGGCAGCAGAATCCTCAAGACCCCACTGCTCCAGCAGGTTCGGATGCGGGTCAATACCCACACACAGCGGGCCGCGCTCCGCCATCGCCTTCGCCAGACGATCACCAAAAGCAGCGGACATTACGCCTCGCCACCCTCAGAACGAGCATCCACAGCGGCAGCCAGCTGAACGCCGTGCTCCTGCAGGCTCATGATGTCCCAGCTGTGCTCACGCAGAGCATTAATCGCCTGAACAGCCGCAGCGAACTCAGAAATGGTAGTCATGACCGGGCAGCCCACCGAAACCGCAGCGGCACGAATCTCGTAACCATCGCTACGAGCAGCACCACCGGCAGGGGTGTTCAGAATCAGGTCAATATCACCGTTGCGGACCATGTCCACAATCGAGTGGTCGCCATTCGCCTCAGCGAACTTCGAAGCCACAATCACCGAGTTCAGGCCGTTACGGCGCAGAATCTCAGCGGTACCACCGGTCGAAACGATCTCAAAGCCCAGCGACTCCAGCATCTTCGCGTAAATAATGACGTTACGCTTATCGTGGTTAGCCACCGAAATGAACACCTTACCGGAGGTGGGCAGCGGCGAACCAGCACCAGCCTGAGCCTTCGCGAACGCGGTGTCATAGTGCTTATCCAGACCCATGACCTCACCGGTCGAACGCATCTCCGGGCTCAGCAGCGAATCCACCACAACACCCTCAGGGGTGCGGAAACGAGCGAACGGCAGAACCGCAGCCTTCACAGCAATCGCGGTTTCCTCCGGCAGGGACGCGCCATCCATGTTCGACGGCAGGTAGCCCTCAGCCTTCAGCTCAGCAATGCTCTTACCCAGGCCAATCAGCACAGCAGCCTTAGCCATCTGCACGCCGGTAGCCTTCGACACGAACGGAACAGTACGAGACGCACGCGGGTTCGCCTCAATCACGTACAGGTTCTCAGACACGTACGCGAACTGAATGTTAATCAGGCCGCGCACACCGGTGCCGCGAGCAATCTTCTCGGTAGCGTCCTTCACCTTCGCGATGATGTCCGGGCCGAGAGTAATCGGAGGCAGAGTACAGGAAGAGTCACCCGAGTGAATACCGGCTTCCTCAATGTGCTCCATGACGCCGCCCAAGTACAGCTCCTCGCCGTCAAACAGAGCGTCAACGTCAATCTCGATAGCGTCCTCAAGGAACTTATCAATCAGAGCAGGCTGCGAAGGCGAAACCTCGGTAGCGTTCTCCAGGTAGCGTGCCAGGTTCGCCTCATCGTAGACGATCTCCATGCCACGGCCACCCAGCACGTACGAAGGACGAACCAGAACCGGGTAACCAATCTCATCAGCGATGCGCTTAGCACCCTCGAAAGTGAACGCAGTACCGTTCTTGGGCGAAATCAGGCCGCCCTCCTCCAGCACGCGGGAGAACTCGCCGCGGTCCTCAGCCAGATCAATAGCCTCGGGGGTGGTGCCCAGAATCGGCACGCCCGCATCCTTCAGGGCACGAGCCAGCTTCAGCGGAGTCTGACCGCCCAGCTGAACAAACACGCCCATCAGACCGCCGGTACGACGCTCCGACTCAACAATCTCAAGCACATCCTCAAGGGTCAGCGGCTCAAAGTACAGGCGAGTCGAAATATCGTAGTCGGTTGAAACGGTCTCGGGGTTGCAGTTGACCATGACGGTCTCGTAACCGAGCGAACGCAGCACCAGCGAAGCGTGCACACACGAGTAGTCGAACTCAATACCCTGACCGATACGGTTCGGGCCCGAACCCAGAATCATAATCGAGGGCTTCTCGTGGTGCGCAACCTCATCCTCCAGGTCGTAGGAGGAGTAGTGGTACGGAGTGAACGCCTCAAACTCGGCAGCACAGGTGTCAACAGTCTTGAAGACCGGGCGGATACCCAGAGCGTGGCGAACACCGCGCACAACATCCTCAGAAGAGCCGATAATCTCAGCAATCTGAGCGTCCGAGAAACCGTGACGCTTAGCCAGCTTCAAAGTCTCCGGGTCAAGGTTGTCACGCTTAGCGTGAACCACGCCGGCAACCTCATTCAGCAGCACCAGCTGATCCAGGAACCACGGGTCAATCTTGGTAGCCTCGTGCAGCTGCTCCACGGTAGCACCGGCCAGCAGAGCCTGCTGAACCTGGTAAATACGCTGAGTGGTCGGAACCTTAGTCTTCTCAATCAGCTCAGCCAGCTCAGCCTCAGACAGGGACAGCGGCTTGAACGAGAAGGACGCGCCCTTCTGCTCCAGCGAACGCATCGCCTTCTGCAGAGCCTCAGTGAAGTTACGGCCCAGAGCCATAGCCTCGCCAACACTCTTCATGGTGGTGGTCAGGGTCGGGTCAGCAGCCGGGAACTTCTCAAACGCGAAGCGCGGAACCTTCACAACCACGTAGTCGAGGGTCGGTTCGAAGGACGCCGGGGTCTTCTGGGTGATATCGTTCGGAATCTCATCCAGGGTGTAACCCAAGGACAGCTTGGTCGCAATCTTCGCAATCGGGAAGCCGGTAGCCTTCGACGCGAGCGCCGAGGAACGAGACACGCGCGGGTTCATCTCAATGACGATGATGCGGCCGGTCTTCGGGTCAATCGCGAACTGGATGTTACAACCACCGGTGTCCACGCCAACCTCACGAATCACGTTGATCGCGATGTCGCGCAGCTTCTGGAACTCACGGTCGGTCAGGGTCAGTGCGGGGGCCACGGTGATGGAGTCACCGGTGTGCACGCCCACGGGGTCGAAGTTCTCGATGGAGCAGACGACCACGACGTTGTCGTTGGTGTCACGCATCATCTCCAGCTCGTATTCCTTCCAGCCGAGGATGGACTCCTCCAGCAGGACCTCGCTGGTCGGCGAGTACTGAATACCGGCGCCGGCAATACGGTAGAGGTCTTCCTCGTTGTACGCCATACCCGAGCCGAGACCACCCATGGTGAAGGAGGGGCGGACCACCATCGGGTAGCCCAGCTCCTTAGCGGCTTCCAGCGCCTCCGGCATGGAGTGAACAATCACCGAGCGTGCAGACTCGCCGCCGGCGCGCTCCACCACGCCCTTGAATGCCTCACGGTCCTCACCAAGGTTAATCGCCTCAATGTTCGCGCCGATCAGCTCAACATTGTACTTGGAGAGCACGCCGCGCTCATCCAGGGAGATAGCCGCGTTCAGTGCGGTCTGACCACCCAGGGTCGGCAGGATTGCGTCCGGCTTTTCCTTCTCGATGATCTTCTCAATCACCTCGGGGGTGATGGGTTCAATGTAGGTGGCGTCCGCGAACTCGGGGTCGGTCATGATGGTTGCCGGGTTCGAGTTCACGAGGATGACGCGCACGCCCTCCTCCTTCAGCACGCGCAGCGCCTGAGTGCCGGAGTAGTCAAATTCCGCTGCCTGACCGATGACGATGGGGCCGGAACCGATGACGAGGACGCTATTAAGGTCAGTACGACGAGGCATTTATGCTTCCTTTGCAGTCTTGGTTGCGACCATCAGGTCGATGAAACGGTCAAAGAGGTAGGCGGAATCGTGCGGGCCCGCAGCAGCCTCGGGGTGGTACTGCACGGAGAACGCGGGGATATCCTTACAGGTCAGGCCCTCAACCACGTTGTCGTTCAGACCCACGTGGGAGACCATGACCTGACCGAACTCGGCGTTCGGTGCGGTCACGTAGTCGCCAATCGGCGCGTCCACAGCGAAGCCGTGGTTCTGCGCGGTGATTTCAACCTTGCCGGTGGTCTTGTCCATGACCGGCTGGTTGATGCCGCGGTGGCCGAAGGGCAGCTTGTAGGTGCCGAAGCCCAGGGCGCGGCCGAGCAGCTGGTTACCGAAGCAGATGCCGAAGAACGGGGTGCCCTTACGCAGCACTCCCTGCAGCAGCTCAACCTGCTCATCAGCGGTTGCCGGGTCACCGGGGCCGTTGGAGAAGAACACGCCGTCGGGGTTGTGGGAGTAGATGTCCTCGAGGGTTGCGTTTGCGGGCAGCACGTGCACGCGAACGCCACGCTCAGCGAAACGCTGCGGGGTCATCGACTTAATGCCCAGGTCCAGGGCGACAATGGTTGCGACCGGGGGTGCGAACCAGTTGAACTGGTGCGGCTCAACAGTGTAGGCGGTGTCAACCGAAACGGAGTCAGCGAGCTTACGGCCAGCCATCGGCTCGGAGGCGCGCACCTCCTCCAGCAGTTCAGCTTCGGGGCGTTCTGCGTGCTCACCGGAGAACACGCCCGCACGCATCGAACCGCTCGAACGCAGGCGGCGGGTCAGGGCGCGAGTGTCAATGCCCTGAATACCGATGATGCCCTGCTCGATGAGCTCTTCGTCGAGGGTGCGCTCAGAACGCCAGTTGGATGCCACGCGTGCTGCGTCGCGAACCACGTAGCCGGCAACCCAAATCTTGCGGGACTCAGCGTCGGTGGTGTTCACGCCGGTGTTGCCGATATGGGGAGCGGTCTGAACCACAATCTGACCCGCGTAGGAGGGGTCGGTCAGGGTTTCCTGGTAGCCGGTCATACCGGTCGAGAAAACCGCCTCGCCCAGGGACGCGCCGGTTGCGCCGTAGCCGTAGCCGCGGTAGACGGTGCCGTCCTCCAGGACGAGCAGCGCGCGGTCCGTACGCAGGGCGCCGGATCGTGTCATGTCAGTCATGCTCTTCTTCCTTTTCTCTGGTGTTCTCCCCCGCTTCCTGTACGGCCTCTACCGTGCAGGTTCCGGGGTAGTCTATGGTGCCTTCGGCGGGTGTTCGCCTGCCGTGGGGCAAAATCTTGGGGGTGGGTGCGCCGGGATATTGCACCGGGATTTAGGCTTCCGGGTCTGCCGCCCACTTCTCGGGCGCATCCACCGCGTTCGGGGCGATGCGGCGCAACTCCCGCAGTACCGCCTGCTTATCCTCAGCGTAGCGGGTGCGGAAGCCGGTCTGCACGCGGTGACCGTCGAGGGTCCAGCCGATGACGACCAGGCCGTCCTTCTCCACAACCTTGCCGGCCATGCCGCGGTCGGTGGTGATGACCGAGAGCTTCTTCGCCGGAATCCACAGGTCCTTCGCCCCGTCGCGGGTGAAGATGATGCTGTCGGGGTAGATCAGCAGGGTGGACTTGCTCTTGAAGCCGAGCGAATCGAATCCCACGCGGTCCAGCCAGTTACCGAAGATCGTGGTGCTGATGTACTCGCCCTCAAAAGCGGCGTCAGCAGTCATGCCTTCGTAGCGTTCGGGAACCTCCTTGAGAGAACCGAACATGTTGGACTGGCGGGCCAGGCGCGAGCGCCATCCGTGCCACATGCCGTAGATGCACAGGGCCACGAGGGCCAGGCAGACGATGGCGGTGATGAGCTTTCCCACGTGGGTTCTCTCTTTCGGTTGGTGTCTCGGTCGATTGTCTCGGCCTGGGTTGGTGGGGTTGGGGACGGTGCTCCCGGTTGCGTTCTATAGTCCCCGCGCGGCGGTGGCGGGCCTAAACCCGCCACCGCCGGCACGGTCACTACGCGGTTCACCTCGCGGCTGAGCGGCGCGAACTAACCTGTGCGAACTTACTTGCGCGGGGTGGCCAGCTTGCCGTTCAGCACGGTCGGGTGGCCAGCGTAGAAGGTTGCACGAATCGAGCCGGGCACCTCCATGCCGCGGTAGGGGTTGTTCTTACCCTTGGTTGCCTGCTCCTCCGGCTTGATGACGCGGGTTGCCTTCGGGTCGACCAGCACAATGTTTGCCGGTTCTCCTTCGGCAAGCGGGCGGCCCTGCTCGTGGTCCAGGCGACCAATCTTCGCGGGCTCCTCGGAGAGGATGCGTGCCACATCGCGCCAGGTAATCATGCCGGTGTCAACCAGGGTCATCTGGATGATGGACAGTGCCTGCTCCAGGCCGGTCATGCCGTTCGCGGCGCACGCCCACTCGCATTCCTTGGTCTCTGCCGGGTGCGGTGCGTGGTCGGTACCAATCACGTCGATGATGCCGTCAGCAACAGCCTGACGCAGCGCCATGACGTCCTCTTCGGTGCGCAACGGCGGGTTCACCTTGAAAATCGGGTCGTAGGTGCGTGCGGTCTCGTCGGTGAGCAGCAGGTGGTGCGGGGTTGCCTCCGCGGTGACCTGCACGCCGCGGGACTTAGCCCAGCGCACAACCTCAATGGAGCCCTTGGTGGACAGGTGGCAGATGTGCAGCTTGGAGTCCAGGTGCTCGGCCAGCAGCACGTCGCGGGCGATGATTGCCTCTTCAGCGACGGCGGGCCAACCGGCCAGACCCAGGTCAGCGGACACCTTGCCCTCGTTCATCTGGGCGCCCTCGGTCAGGCGCGGATCCTGCGCGTGCTGCGCAATAACGCCGTCGAAGGTCTTGACGTATTCGAGGGCGCGGCGCATCACGGCGGGGTCGTACACGCACATGCCGTCGTCAGAGAACACGCGCACGTTCGCGGTGGAGTTCGCCATGCCGCCAATGTCGGAGAGGCGCTCGCCCTTCAGACCCACGGTCACTGCGCCGATGGGCTGCACGCGGCACCATGCGGATTCCTTGCCGAGGCGGTCAACCTGCTCAACGACTGCGGCGGTGTCTGCCACGGGCATGGAGTTTGCCATGGCGAACACTGCGGTGTAGCCGCCCAGGGCTGCTGCGCGGGTGCCGGTCTCGACGGTTTCGGATGCCTCGTAGCCGGGCTGACGCAGGTGGGTGTGGATGTCGACCAGGCCGGGCAGCGCCACCTGGCCTGCCGCCTCGACGACCTGTGCGTCTGCGGCGTCAATGTTCTCTGCGATGCGGCTAATCACGCCGTCCTCGATGAGGATGTCGGCGACCTTTTCGCCGTAGAGGCTTGCGCCCTTGATCAGGTACTTGCTCATGGTGTTGGTTCCTCTCGTTAGGAAGGTCGTTTAGGATTCGTCGCCGGCGTAGAGCTTGGCGCTGGAGCCGTCGGTCAGAAGCAGGTAGAGCACCGCCATGCGCAGCGCCACGCCGTTGCTGACCTGGCGCAGGACCCAGGAGTTGGTGGCGTCAGCGGCTTCGGTGCAGATTTCCAGGCCGCGGTTCATGGGGCCCGGGTGCAGGATTGCGACCGGCTGCGGCTGCGCCTGCAGGGTTGCGAAGCGTTCGGCGGTCAGGCCCCACAGGTCGGTGTACTCCTCTGCGGAGGGGAAGTACGCGGCGTTCATGCGTTCCTTCTGGATGCGCAGCAGCATGACGGCGTCGGGGTTGGTGGCGATGGCTTCGTCGAAGTCGTGGAAGATTTCCAGGCCGGCTTCTTCAACCCAGGAGGCGGTGTTCAGCGGCAGCAGGGTCGGCGGTGCGACGAAGACGACCTGTGCGCCGAGGGTGGTCAGCAGCCAGAGGTTGGAGCGCGCCACGCGCGAGTGCAGGATGTCGCCGACGATGAGCACACGCATGCCGGACAGGTCGGTGCCGCGGGGGCTGTCGAGGCCGTCGCGTTCTGCCTTGTACTGGCGCAGGGACACGGCATCGAGCAGTGCCTGGGTGGGGTGCGCGTGGGTGCCGTCGCCCGCGTTGAGCACGGGGATGTCGGTCCAGCCTGCTTCGGCGAGGCGCTGCGGTGCGCCGGATGCAGAGTGGCGGATCACGAACGCATCCGCGGCAATCGCCTTGAGGGTCTGCGCGGTGTCCTTGAGCGACTCGCCCTTAGACAGGGAGGAGCCAGAAGCGGAGAAGTTCGTGACTGCGGCACCCAGGCGCTTCTCAGCGGCTTCGAAGGAGAGGCGGGTTCGGGTGGAGTCCTCGAAGAAGAGGTTGACGACGGTCTTGCCGTTGAGCACGTTGAGGGTGCGGTTTTCGGCTTTGACCTGCGCCATGTAGTCGGCGACGTCGAGGATTTCGATGGCTTCTTCGCGGGTTAGTTCGCGGGTGTCGAGCAGATGCTTCATGAGAGCCCTCCCAGCTGGATAATGTCAACTCGGTCTGTTGCGTTGTCGGTTTCGGTGAGTACGACGCGCACGGTTTCGCTGGCGCTGGTGGGCAGGTTTTTGCCCACGTGGTCGGCGCGGATGGGTAGTTGCCGGTGTCCGCGGTCTACGAGGACTGCCAGGCGTACGAGGGCGGGTCGTCCGTGGGCGTTGAGTGCGTCGAGGGCGGCGCGTACGGTGCGGCCGGAGTAGAGGACGTCGTCAACGAGAACTACGGTTTTGCCTTCAATGCCGATGGAGGGCATGATGCTTTCCCCTGCGGTATCTGGGGAGGTGGTGCCGCCGATTCGCTGGTCGTCGCGGTAGGCGGTGATGTCCAGGGCGCCGATTCGTGTTTCTGCGTTGAAGTTCGGCTCGATGGCTTGGATGCGGGCTGCGAGTCGTACGGCGAGGGGCACGCCGCGGGAGCGGATGCCGACGAGTACGAGGTTTTCTACGCCTTTATTGGTTTCGATGATTTCGTAGGCGATGCGGGTGAGGGCGCGGCGGATTTCGTCCTCGCTGAGGATGGTGCGGCCGACGGTGGTCGCGTCCTCCAAGGTGCTTTGAGGGGTTGCCAAATGGGGGGCTGCGGTTACGTTTCGCCCCTGGTTCGCGCCGGATGTGGGTACAGTTGACCCAGGCATAGCCGTCTCCTTCCCCGCCTCACGGGACGGATTTAAAGGTTTTGTGCTTCTAGTAGGGTACCACAGTTCACAGGCTACGTTCAGGTTCGGCGAGAGACCGCTCACGGTGAGGGGGAGACAGCGATGAGGCACGTACCGCGTCCCTTATCTGCGCTGCAATAAGCAGGATCTCGACAACATGGACAAATAGTGAGCCGGGGTGTGTGCTCCGTGGATATATGTTAGGGTAATGGCATCAACCGATAACATTCCGCTGAATTCCACACGTTGTTGTATGGATAATTCTGCGGTTTACACAACCACACACCAGAAAAGAACCAACAATGATGTTCAACCGTAGTTCCATTGCCGCGCTCTCGGCGGCAATGATGCTCACCCTGTCCGCTTGTTCCGGAGGTGCGCAGGTCAACGCAGAATCGAGTGCTTCCACTTCCGCAAGCGCTGAATCAGCAAGCGCTGAGGCTTCCGCAACTCCCACTCCTTCACCCACTCCGACGGGTTATGAGCCCGTGCTGATTCGTGCGAACGTTGATTTGGATAACCCGTCGAAGGAAGCAGCAGATGCGACCCTCAAGGCTGCATACGATGCGTTGGAACAGTACCGACGTGTTTGGAATGCATGGATGCATGGGAGCCTGGAGCACACGAGTGATGAAGAGCTGCTCCGATACGTGGATAAATCCTTCCTGGAAGACACAAAGGAGGAAGTGGAGAATATTCAAAAGTTCACAGAAGAAAACCACGGTCCTATCAAGGGCGAAATTGCCTTCAATAACATCGATCCAGTCACCTATGGAACCATGCACGACGATGGTTCTGTCTCATACAACACCGGCGCAACCATCACGTTCTGTGAAGACTGGAGTAACGTTCGCTCTGCTGAGGGTAAGAAATTTAAGGACCCTCAACTAACGCGACGGGTCTTTGTTCTTCGCCGTTCTGAAGATAATGCGTTTGTTGTTGTCAAATCTGAGACCCTTCATTACGGTTGCGGAGACGAAGCAGACGCTACGAGCGAGGCGACCGCATCCGCTCAAAGCGAGTAGTGATACTAAACGAGGCGCATACCGGACACGCAGGGCGGGGGCTCCGTCCTCAAGGCGCTCAGCGCCGCAGAGGGGGCACTCCCCCGCCCGCGTTGTCCGGTGTGCTTCCAACAGTCACCATTTCCATAGCCGTCTTTATCGGCACAACCACACACCAGAAAAGAACTAACAATGATGTTTAACCGTAGTTCTATTGCCGCGCTTTCTGCGGCAATGATGCTCACCCTGTCCGCTTGT